>CANJWR010000026.1 GCA_947478455.1 Beijerinckiaceae bacterium
ACTTCTGGAGGCCATCAACGGAAACGTCCAGGCCGCCAAACGCAAGGCAAAAGGCTATCGCAGCAAGCGCAACCTCAAGTTGATGGTCTACCTCATCGCCGGAGGGGTGCTGGACACGCTACCCACATGAAACAGCGACGAGCCAGAAACCCTACGATGATCAGATCTGAATGAAATTGGAGCGGGTGAAGGGAATCGAACCCTCGTATTCAGCTTGGAAGGCTGCTGCTCTACCATTGAGCTACACCCGCGCTGGGCGTGGTATGCAACGGCGCGGCGGGATTTTCAATGGAGAAAAAGCGCCTGCCCGGCTGCCCTGCCCGGTTCGGGGCTTTTTCAGCGCTTTGCCTTGAGCCGCGCCAGTTCCTCCAGCACCTCCTGCGTGTGCTGACCCAGCGTCGGCGGCGACAAAGGCGACCCTTCCGCCGCTACGTCTTTCCACGGCATGCCGGCAATGCGGATGTGATTCGCCGAACCGGGCGGATATTCGATGTCCATCAGCATAGCCCGCTCGGCGGTCTGCTCGCTGGCGAGGATTTCCGGCAGGGTATTAATGAGCTCGGTCGGCACGCTCACGGCGTTCAGCGCTTCGACCCAGTAGGCGGCTTCGCGGGTACGGAACACAGCCTGCAGCGCCGGCACCAGAATGTCGCGGTAGCGGTTTCGCAAAGGCTGGGTGGCGAAGCGCTCGTCTGCCCGAAACGGCTCCATCTCCGGCAGTTTCACCAGATTGAACCACGCCTTGTTGTTGGTCACCGACACAACAATCTCGCGGTCCGCCGCCGAAAAGCTCTCGTAGGGCGAAATGAAAGGGTGGCCGTTGCCAAAACGCTTTGAAATATCGCCCCCCATGCCCCAGCCTGCTGCCGCCTGCCCCTGCAGGGCGATCATGCCATCGAGCATGGCGATGTCGAGAAACCGCCCCTTTCCGGTGCGCATCCGGTCAATGATGGCGCCGAGGATCGAAACGATCGCCGAAAACCCGCCCATCGTGTCCGCAATGGGCGCAGCCGCCTTGATCGGCCGCCCGTCCGGCTCTCCGGTCAGCGACATGAGGCCGCTGACCGCCTGCAGCATGAGATCGTTTGCGGGGCGCTTCGCGAGCGGCCCCTTCTGTCCGTAGCCGCTGAGCGAACAATAGATGATATCGGGTCGCACCTTCACCATCGCCTCGTAGCCCAACCCGAAACGTCCGATTGTGCCGGGGCGGAAATTCTCGACGAAGACATCGCAGGTGGAGGCCAGTTCGAGGCAGGTCTGTCGACCCTCTTCCGTATGGAGATCGAGCGCCACGGAACGCTTGTTGCGATTATAGGCCAGCATGGTGGGCGTGGAATCGTTGCCGAACTGCGGAATGGCCCAGCGGCGCGCCTCGTCGCCGCCATCGGGCATCTCGATCTTGATTACGTCTGCGCCCAGATCGCCGAGCGTCATCGTGCAAAGCGGCCCCGCAAGCGCGCGCGTCGTATCCAGCACCCGGATGCCCGACAATGGTCCCTGACGCATTCTTCCCCCGATGTTCCCGCCGCGCGGCTGTTCGACGCGCGTGCAATGACGACGTTCGCGCCCGCTTGCATCGCGCCACGATTGCCCGAATAATGTCATCGGAAAGTCGGAACGTCCATGCTGACGAAAACGCCGACAGCCAGCGACAAGAAGTGGCCCATGAGGCCGGAGGAAACGAATGGCGTCCAGACTGGGATATAGCGCGGCCATCGTAGGCATAGGCCGCTGCATGACGAAGCGCGAGGATGCGGAGAAGCTCACAGCCCTCCAGCTCGGCTCGATTTCATCCGCTAATGCGATCAAAAACGCCGGCATCAAGCGCGGACAGATCGGGGCGTTCTTCACCGGCCGTTGCCCGACCTCCTATCGCACACTGCAATATAATCAGACGTTGCTGAATGAACTTAAAATTGCGCCGGTGTTCAATACCGAAGTCACCGCCCATGGCGCGGGCGCGTTGGGCACGCTCGAACTCGGCGTGCTGGCGGTGAATTCGGGGCTCGTCGACTATGCGCTCTGTGTCACCAACGAGGCCTCTGGCGTCTGGCTGAAAGACAAGGTGGGCCAGAACGCCGCCGGCGAAAGCAATCCGCAATTCGAGGCGCCCTTCGGACCGACGACGCCTTCGCTCTATGCGCAGGTCGCGTGCCGCTACATGCACGAATATGGCGCGACTTCCGAGATGCTCGCCAAGGTCGCGGTCGAGAACCGCAACTGGGCGCTGACGCACCCCTATGCGGCCATGCGCAATCGCGGCAAAATCACCATCGACGACGTGCTGAACTCACGCATGATCGCCTCGCCGCTGCATTTGCTCGATTGCGCTGTGAACTATCCGGGCGGCATTTCGACCGCCTTCATCGTGACGCGCGCCGAACTCGCGAAGAACCATGAAAACCCGACATGGATCGCCGGCTTCGGCCAGCAGACCACCCATGAATGGATAAGCGAGCGCATGGGCGCCTATGACCTCGACGTCATCGGCCACGAGCCCAATCTAACCAACACGGGCTGCGCCACAGCTGCAAAACAGGCTTACGAAATGTCGGGTCTCAAGCCGAAAGACATCGACATTGTGCAGACCTCTGCGCCGTTCTCTTTCGTGCATCTGATGATGCTGGAGGAACTCGGCTTCTGCAAGAAGGGCGAAGGCGGCGCTTTCGTAATGGATGGCAATATCGATTTCGATGGCGGCATGGCGTTCAACACAATGGGTGGCTATCTCTCCTTCGGCCAGATGGCGCAGGGCCTCTACAATCTGCACGAAACCGTCGACCAGATCTGGGGCCGCGCCGAAGGGCGTCAGGTTCCCGACGCCGATATCGGACTGGTGCATGGACACGGCGGCATTCTGGCGTCGCATTCCGTGATGATCGTTTCCAGGGAGCGCGCACAATGAGCGAGCCAGCAATCAAGCTTGAAGACTGGGCGCAGGGCATTCCGATGCGCGCCGGGCCGGTGTCGCTCGGCCTTTATCAACCATCGCCGGAGACCATGGAATACTGGCGCGGTATCGACCGTCGCGAGTTGATGCTGCGGCACTGCGACCATTGCAATCGCTTCTTCCATCCCAAGCGCATCGTCTGCAGCGATTGCGGCGCAAGCGATCTCACATGGAAGCCCGCATCCGGGACCGGCAAGGTTTATAGCTTCAGCGAAATTCATCGTGCACCGAGCGAAGCCTTTGCGGCGGGCGCGCCCTACATCAACGGCATCGTGCGCCTCACCGAAGGCGTTCATCTGTTCACACGCTTCATTCCGGACCCCGGCCCGGTGAAGATCGATGCGCCTGCGCGTCTCGACTTCCGCGTGCTGGAGTCGAAATGGATGCTGCCAGTTTTTCTTGTGGGATAGGCGTAGATTCTCATTCAACGAGTAAAAAGACATCAGGGAGGGGAAACATGTTTGCAGGATCGAAAAGACTCGCGATAGCTCTTGTGGCGAGCACGGTCTTTACAGCCCCGGCGCTCGCTGTCGACGATGCGCTTATCGCCGCCGCAAAAAAGGAAGGGCAGGTCACCTGGTACACGACCCAGATCGTCAACCAGTTCGTGGCCCCGACCGCCCAGTATTTCGAAAAGAAATACGGCATCAAGGTCAATTACGTCCGCGCTGAAACGAGCCAGGTTCTGCTCCGCATCATCAATGAAGCGCGAGCCGGAAAGGTTCAGGCCGACATTCTCGATGGCACCGGCATGGCCGGCCTCGTCAAGGAAGGTCTGGTGGAGAAATGGCTGCCTGAGTCCGTCAAGCGCCTGCCGAAGGAATATTTCGACCCTAACGGCTACTGGACCGCAACAAACCTTTATGTCCGCGTCGCCGGATACAACACAAACCTCGTCAAGCGCGGCACGGAACCAAAGTCCTATGACGAACTTCTTGACCCAAAATGGAAAGGCAAGATGGCCTGGTCCGTCAGCCCGTCGCCGACCGCCGTGCCGGGCTTCGTGGGCGTCATCCTGTCCGAATACGGTCAGGAAAAGGGCATCGACTATCTGAAGAAACTGGCGAAACAGGAGGTCGCGCCGCTCAACGTTTCGGCCCGTCAGGTGGTCGACATGCTGATGGCGGGCGAATACTCCATCGGCATTCACGTCAACAACAGCCATGTGCAGATCAGCAAGCAACAGGGCGCGCCTGTTGAGTGGATGCGCATGCAGCCGGCCATCGCATTCTTCTCGGTGATGGGCGTGACGAAAAACTCGCCGCATCCCAATGCTGGAAAACTTCTCGCAGAATTCCTGATCTCGACGGAAGGCCAGAAACTTTACGCCGACGCCGACTACCTTCCGGTCGCTCCGGAAGTGCAGCCGCGCGATCCTGAAATGCGCCCCGACGGCAAGGAATGGCGCGTCCACTACCTGATGCCCGACGAGGTCGAAGAAAAGTCGGCTGCGTGGCTGAAAATCTACGCCGACATTTTTCGCTAAAGAATGCGGGCAGATCAGCGCCAGGAGGGGTTCATGCGACAGACGCCCATCGTGATTGGAATGACCTTGTTAGCCGGCGGCCTCGCCACTTCCGCTTTGGCTTATGACGATGCACTGATCGCCGCTGCAAAAAAAGAAGGACAGGTGACCTGGTACACGACGCAGATCGTCAACCAGTTCGTGGCGCCCACCGCTGAATTCTTCGAAAAGAAGTTCGGCGTCAAGGTGAACTACGTGCGCGGCGGATCGAGTGAAGGCGTGATGCGCGTCATGAACGAGGCCAAGGCCGGTAAAATGCAGGCCGATGTAATCGACGGCACCGGCATGGGGACAATGATCAAGGCGGGCCTTGCGGCTAAATGGCAGCCAGATTCTGTAAAGCGTTTCCCGAAGGAATATTACGACCGGAACGGCTACTGGACCGCCACCAATCTTTACATCCGGGTCGCCGGCTACAACACAGATCTGGTCAAGAAAGGCGAGGAGCCAAAGTCCTATGAAGATCTCCTCGACCCGAAGTGGAAGGGCAAGATGGCATGGTCGGTAAGTCCCGACCCGACATCGGTGCCGGGCTTCGTCGGCGTCATTCTTTCCGAATACGGCCGCGACAAAGGCATCGAGTATTTAAAAAAACTCACAACGCAGAACATTGCGCCGCTTCAGGCTTCGCCGCGCCAGGTCGTCGACATGATGATGGCGGGCGAGTATGCAGTCGGCGTTCACGTCAACAACAGCCATGTGCAAATCAGCAAGCAGCAGGGCGCGCCCGTCGAATGGGTGCGGATGCAGCCCGCCATTGCATTCTTTTCCATCATAGGAATGACGAAGGATGCGCCGCATCCCAACGCCGGAAAACTACTGGTCGATTTCCTCGTCTCAAAGGAAGGCCAGCAGCTATACGCCGATGCCGATTACTTGCCCGTTGATCCCGAAGTTCCGCCGCGTGATCCTGCCATGCGGCCGGATGGCAAGACGTGGCGCGCAAATTATCTGATGCCGGACGAAGTCGAGGAAAAATCGTCCGAATGGTACAAAATCTGGCAGGATATTTTTCGGTGACGTGCTGCTTCCAGCTTATGGAAGCGGCCATCCCAGATGTTCGCAGACTGAGCGGCCCATCACCCAATCGAGATCGGCTTTCGAAAGGCCTGCCTCTTTGGTGAACAGCGTCACGCCTTCACGATAACTGCAGGCGTGCAGCATGTGCGAAAGGTCCGTGGCCCAGAAACAGCGCTTCGCCCCGAAGGCCTCCACGATCCTGCAGATATAGTCGTGCATGTCGCTAAACGGATACTTTTGCTTGCTGTGCAGCGGCGCGGACGAAAGTTTGGTGGTCACATTCGGAAAGCGCGCCAGCGCCAGCGTATTGGCCAGCGCTTCCGCAGTCCGGTTTTCCTTCGCCACCTGTGTGGAAAGACCCATGTGATCGATGATCAGATTGAGCTTCGGGTGGCGGTTCAGCAATTTCTCCAGTGTCGGGCGCAGATCCGCCGCATGGACCATGAGCGGAATGCCGTAGCGCTCCGCATCCTCGAACAGCCAATCGTAGGCGCCTGATACGAGCTTCTCGCGCTCGTGCTTCGACAGGAATGATTGACGCATACCAAGATTGCCGCGCATCTTCATCCAGCCCGGCATCTGCGCGCGCGCATCCTCGCGTTCCAGGTTGAGCCTGCCCATGAAACGGAATTTGTCCGGGAAGCGATCGAAGGCCTCGGTCGCATAATCGTTGCGCATGCCTTCCCAGTGCGGAGGCACGATGATCATGCGGTCAACGCCCGCGCCCGCCATCTGCGTCAGCGCATCCTCGATGCCCAAAGGCTCGGGCAATTGCGGCTCCAGGCCGGGCGTCCACGGCCGCTCCGGGGTTGCGGCCTTCCACAGGTGAACCTGAGCGTCAACGATCAACATGTGGTCATTTCCTCCATTTTTGCCAGACTAGCACAAGCTGTAGGAAATTCAGCAATCGCGAAACGTCTGCGACGGGAGAGACACCTGCAATTTCGCCGACGGGGAAACGTGTCTCTCCCTTCTACAAAGATTGGCGGGATTTACATCATCACTTCGATCAGATGCGGACCCGGCATGCCGTTGACACCGGCGAGAACGCGCGCTAGCTCCTCGCAGGTCGAGACACGCGTCGCCGGCACGCCCATGCTGCGCGAGAGCGCCGCAAAGTCGATGACCGGATTTTCGAGGCTCATCATCGCCGCAGCCTTCGGGCCAGGAGCGCCTGCGCCGACACCGGCAAATTCCGTGCGCAAGATCTGGTAGGCGCGGTTGGCGAAGACAAGTGTCGTGACATTGAGGCTCTCGCGCGCCTGCGTCCACAGCGCCTGCAGCGAATACATGGCGGAACCGTCGCCCGACAGCGAGATCACGCGCCGGTCAGGGCACGCCATAGCAGCGCCGGTTGCGAGCGGCAGGCCAACGCCGATCGAGCCTCCCATGTTCTGGATCCAGTCGTGCGGCCGCGCGCCAGCGGTCACCGAAATGGATTCGCGCCCTGTAGTAATCGACTCGTCGACCACAATGCCGTTTTCGGGGATCAGGGCCGACAGAATCTGCGCGATAGCAGGGGGCGTAAGCGGTCCGGTCGGGATCACATCCTCGGTGCGCGCCTGATGGCGGGCGTCGGAGGCCTTTGCGCCAACCGCCTCGGCCAGAGCCTCAAGGGCCGCCAAGCCATCCGCACCGGGCGCGCAAACTTCGTGAACCTGCGCGCCCTCCGGCTTCATGAGGCTCGGCTTGCCCGGATAGGCAAAAAACGAAACAGGTTCGCGCGTTTCGATCGTCACGAAATGCCGAAAGTCCTTGAGCGCCGGCAAACAAGCGTCGACGAAATATGGAATTCGGTAGGTCGGAACGCGCCCTGCCCCGCGTTCGACGCGCGAACTGAAGAACTGCGTGCCCAGCACGGCGCCTGTCTTGCCCGCAATGCGGCCAGCGAGTTCGAGCGCTCTACCGCGCAGGGAGCGGCCCGCAATCACCAGCATGGTCTTTCCGCCACTCAGCAAGGCCTTCGCGGCCTTTACGATATCAGCCGCGCTGGCCTGATCGAGCGAGTGCTGCGATTGTGTCGTCGCCGTGCCGGAAGCTTCCTCCCACGCAGTGTCACCCGGCAGGATCAGCGAGGCGATGCGGCTCTTGCGGGCTTCCGCAATGGCCTCTGCGGTGTCGCGGGCAATCTCGTTGGAGCTGCGAGACGTCTTCACCCAGTCGGACAGCGGTCGCGCAATGCCCTCGATGTCGGATGACAGCGGCGCATCGTATTTCAGATGCCAGGATGCATGCTCTCCGATAATGTTGACGATGCCTGAGGACGCCTTGCGGGCGTTGTGAATGTTCGAAAGCCCGTTGGCAAGGCCCGGACCAAGATGCAGCAAGGTCGACGCCGGCTTGTCGGCCATGCGCCAGTAGCCATCGGCGGCGCCTGTCGCAACACTCTCGTGCAACGCCAGCACAGCCCGCATTCCATCGACACGATCAAGAGCCGCGACAAAATGCATCTCGGACGTGCCAGGATTGGTGAAACATACATCGACGCCGCCCGCTACGAGCGTGCGCACCAAACTCTCGGCTCCGTTCATGCCAGTCTCCTTGAATTCTCCTCGGCGAACAGCGATCTATCTGCCGATTTGGCGTCATTGTTAGAAATCATTTCGCAACTGACTTGTGAAGCTCTTTCCGCAATCAATAGGGAAAAGCAGGATTAATAATATGAGGCGTTCGATAAGTTCGGACGGATGTGTCTGGACTAAAGCTTTGACGCTGAGCAGGCTGAATACAGCCTAAAATAGGGAGATCGCCATGCGCGCATTCAAATCGGGGACTATTTCGAAAGCCATATCGATTGCGGGCATTGCTTTGACCGGATTCGTCACTCAATCCTTGCCCCTGCAAGCCCAGACGCAGCCGGCGGCTGCGGCAAAGTCCAGCGTTGTCCGTCACGTCACGCAGGGCCTCGGCAAGATGGTCGCCGAAAATCTTTTCGAATGCGCCGAGAAGGTCGCCAGCTTCCGCAAGACTCCGGTCGGCACAATCACAGCCACCGATGGAACCATCATTACCCTGCCGGCGGAAAGCGCCTATCAGAAGGGCCTGCGTGGCGGCGCCGATCTTCACAACGATTGCACCAAGACCGACCCGAAAACACTGGCAGAGGTCGAGGCGTTGACCGCCAAGACGCCGATTGTGGAAATCGATCCCGACGGCGAAGTCATCACCGGCTACATGATGGGCGACAATTATTACGAGATGTACGTCAACGAGAAACTCGTTGCCGTCGACTCCGTTCCCTACACGCCGATGAATGGCTCGATTGTCCGCTTCAAGGTCAAGCGCCCCTACACAATCGCCATGAAACTCGTAGACTGGGAAGAAAACCTTGGCGTGGCGTCTGAACTCAATCGCGCCAACAAGTGGCATCCGGGCGACGGCGGCCTTATCGCCCGTTTCAGCGATGGCACAGTCACCGACAGCACATGGCGCGCCCAATCCTTCTATGTCGGACCGCTAGCGAATCCGGATGATGTGATCGAGAAGCGCGGCAACGTACACGACACGACCAAACTCGGACGCACACATCCGCTGGCCAACATGCCGACCTGTCAGGACAAGTGCTTCGGGGTGCACTACGATATCCCGGCGACTTGGCAGTCCCGCACTTTCGACGACAAGTCATGGCCGCGCGCCAACGAATTCACCGACGAGGAGATCGGCGTCAACGCCATGGTCGCCTATACGCGCTTCCCGGAGTTGTTCGACGATGCGCGCTGGATCTGGTCCATGAATCTGGTCTACGACAACGTCGTGATTGTCCGCAAAACCGTTCGCTAATTAGCTGTTATCATGAAACAAAAGGGCTCATCTCGCAATGCGCCCTTTTGCATCTGGGCACTTTCGTCAGGCAGATCGACCATGTCTCCTGCGAATCCCTGCGAGCGTCCCGCTCGCTTGCATTGCATGCATGAAACTGGCGTCGATATGATCGGCTGCATTTGCGGTATCTGCACCTGCGATCTTCCCGCTCATCGCGCGCAAAATGCCGCCGATGGCCTCGACTGTTGGAAATGGGCTTTCCGAAAACTCTTTCGAGGCGAACTCCCAGGTCCGTTGCAGAACTTCTTCATCGACAGGCGTGCCCCACTTGCGCGCCACCTGAAGCGCAAACTCTCGGTCGGTGTTGAAGTGCAGGATGCCTTCAACATGGCCCTGCAGATAAAGCGCCAACTCGTCGCGGTGGTTGTCGATCCAGTCGCGTCGCCCCGAAATGCTGCTGATCTGGAAAGGAACATTCAGATCTCGCATGTCGACCAGCGTCGTCCAACCTGCTTTCATGGCCGCGTAGGGCTCGGGCGGATGTAGTACCATAGCGTCTGCGGGACGTTGGACATGCCACGCCTCGCCAGTCGCCCTGCCCGTCTCGACAATGGTGACATCGCGGCCTGCCTGAAGGCCGATGCGTGGCAGCAAAGCCTCAACCAGCCAGTGATTGACCTCGCCCCATTCGTTGACCCCGACGGTTCCGTCACGAAGCTGATCGATGCTCGAAATTCCCGGGCGACCCATCAGGGATTGCATCATGCGGTTCATCGCACCCAGAACGACGACCAGATTGGAGCCACGTTCAAGATTGGCCTGCACGGCGGCTGGAGCCGCATAATTGGCGAGTTGAATTTCGCCGGCCTCCAGCGCGCGTGTTACCAGAATAGAGCCCTTGAACAGAACCGGCTCTACATCCAGTCCGAGGGCAGCAAAATAGCCGGCGTCGCAAGCTGTCCAGACCGGCGCCGTGCCGATGGCGCGAGCCGCGTAACCGACACGAATCTTCGTCATCGCGTCCCTGCCGGTTTGGTATTGCTATTCAACATCATACAGCGCGCGAAGGCGATTGATCACCGCCTGCGGAGCCGCATAGGTCTTGGCGATCAACGCCTGAATTTCCTCGCCGGATACAGGCTCATCCGCGAACTCAAGCCGCAACAGTTGCGCTTCGGCGCGTAGCGCCGGATCGCGATACGTTTCCGTAAAGGCCTTTCTCAGAGCCTGAACGCGGTCCGCCGGCACATTTGCACCGAGGAAGAACGGTCGTCCAAGCGTCAGAGGCGCGCCTGCCATATCAACCAGCAGTCGTTCGTCGTCGGTTTTAACCTCGTCACGCAGAAATGGCGTCGAGGGCCAGTCCGGATGCCGCGTGCGGCCGAATTGGACGAGCACATTCACTTTCTTCTCGACAAGCCAGTCTGGCTTTGTGGCCTTCAGAGTACTGTAGGTGACGCTCGGATGCCCTTCGATTTCGCCGCGCTCCATGGCGAGAAAGACCGGAGAGAGACCGTTGTAACCGGGTATCAGCTTGAGCTTTGTGCCGAGGACCTCATTGAGCAGACGGCCATAGAAGCTTGATGTCGAATTCGTTGTAGCTGTCGCCAGCAGGGTTTCGCGCTTGCGCGCGTCGTCGAGCGTCTTTGTCGGCGACTCGTGCCACACCACGACGCCCGACACGTCGACGTTGGGGCTAGGCAGCCAGTTGAGCTTCACCGGATCAAACTTTGCTTCCTTCACGCCCAGCAGCGGCGAAAACGGAATACCCGAGCCGATCAACGCAATGTTGGTCCCGTCCTGCGCCGCTGCCTCATGGACAAAATTCGCCGCCACGAGGCTTCCGGCCCCCACCATATTGCGAACCAGAATGGTCGGCGAACCCGCAATGTGTTTCGGCAAATGCTTCGCGATAAGCCGGGCATAAAGATCAAATCCATCGCCTGCCGGATAGCCCGCGATGATCGTCACAGTCTTGCCGGTGTAGAAGTCCGAAATGGCGTCGGCATGGGACGGCGCGACGAACCCGATGCCTGCCAGACATGAAGCCAGCACAAGGCCTTTTCCGGTACGAAGTTTCATCATCCTGCTTCTCCGCCGAACTATGTTTGAGATTTCATGGCCAAATCCGCGATCCCGCATGGGGCGCATTGGGCGCGTGAACGACATATTCCAGAACCGGCCTCAATTTGACCGGGGAAGGCTTTCTGTTGGCCAGCATGCGCGCCTCGAAAACCTGCTCGCCAGGATCAATCGACGAGAAGGCGTAGAGAATGCCATGCTTGGGCCAACCGGCGAGCGAAACAAGTTTGCGGGCGCCGATGCTGCCAAGCGTCATTGCCACTTCCGGCAACCGCACGAGGCGATAAAAACGGGCCAGTTCAAACTCATCGTCGGGATTCTTGACGTTGAAGTTTCCGAGTTGAATGGCCGGCGGCGCTGACACCGTCCAGTCGCCATTTGCATCAAGACCATCGACGCGCATTTCTTCTATAAAGATTGCCTGCCTGTATCCTTGCCGAACGGCCAGTCTTTCAGCAGCGACATTTTCCTGAGCCACAACCGGCGTGTCCAAACCGAGAAAAAGGTCCGACGTTTCCCCGGCGGTAACAAGCAAATACTGGCTGCCTTTGGGCACATCCGGATCGTCGGTCTCAATCCTCCGAAGTCCACCGGACACCGGCGTTAGATCGGTCTTTTCCTTGATCCTGTAATGGCCAGTCCAGATGACACCCTGTTGCGTGATCAACTGCGGCAGATAGATATCATGCAGCCATGTTATAAAGTCTTGAGAGCAATCGGCAGGCAAATCGTACCACTCGGCGCGTAACACATTTGGTGTTGAGCGCGCATTCCCATCCTCAGAATGCTCTTTTGGGAGAGACGTCAATTTCAGCCTGTCGGTCAGTACCAAACGAAAGCGCGCTCTGATTCCGCATTTTGACTTCCCCCTGCGGAAGCCGCCATCGATCTACGATTTTTGTCAAAACGTTTGCGGGCGTGCCGCATGTCCTGCGGAACGCCCGATTGTGTCTCACGTTTATCCGAGAAGCTTCAGCGCATCGCGCGCGATCGACATGTCCGTTGCTTCCTCGTAGGGAACGATCTTGCGCTGCATGCCGAGCGAAAGGTTCAGATCCTGCATGTATTTGATGCGCTCTTCCGACAGAACCAGATCAGTTGCGTATATCTGGGTCTGCTGGAAGAATTTCCATTGCCAACGCGCAGATTCATCCACCGGACGACTTGCGGCCGCAACCTGCGATTCCACATACATCTTTTCGGATTCGACGCTCGACAGGAACCGATAGAGCTTGGCGTAGGCCGCCAGCGTTCCAACGAGCGCGTCCCGCTTTTCGCGGATCGCCTTTTCAGATGCGTAGGCTCCCTGGAACGTAAAGCTCGGAAGTTCCTTCCAGAGGTCGCCCTCCTGCAGAACGTGCACGCCATACTTTTCCTGCTCGTTGTAAACGTCGATTTCCGAAATGCCCGCATCCGCAATACCGGCAGCCACCGACTTGAAGATATCGGGCGTGCCACCAACATTGACGAAAGTCACCTTCTTCTCGTCGACGCCGTATTTACGCAGGAGCGCAACCATCATCACGTGGGTGAGCGAGCCTGTCGAACCAGAGGCGATCGTCTTGCCTTCGAGGTCTTTCACACTCTTGATGTTGGGCCGCTTCGAATAGACCGCATGCTCGAGTTTCACCAGCGATCCAGCGACAAGCTTGATCTTGCCCCCCTTCTCGATTGCCGTCAGCACAGAGCCTATACCTGAGAACATGCAGATATCGCTTTCGCCGCTGATGAGCGAACCCATCAGTTTGGCGGCGTCGGCAACATACAGGATATTCGGATCAACCCCGAATTCCTGTAAAAAGCCACGCCGTTTCATGACTTCCTGGACGGTCAGCGTCGCCATACCCTGGGTATTGACGATGTTGACCTTCTTGCCCGCGGTCTGCGCCACCGCCGCATGTCCCAGAAACGGAATTGCGGCGCCAACACCGAGCGTCTGCAACACTTGACGGCGATTCATGCCGGTATCATTGCTCATATATTCTCTCCCTTGAACGCACTTCGTCTGGAAGTTTACGCCCTGCTTGCAGCCTTCGAGGACGTCTGCCCGGACGCGATGGCAGCATTGACGCGCGGCATCACTTCGGTCGCCATCAGCTCCATAGAACGCTTGGCCAACTTGGGATCAACCCAGTCGAGACCAGCATACACGATTTCGCCAAAATCGCCTGTTACTTCGCGCATAGCAAGAATCTGGTCGACCACACTGTTGACCGTTCCCTTGAGGACAAGCTTGTCCAGAACATAGTCGAGCGTGATCTCGCTATCTGGCTGGTCGATACGGTCCTTAAAGACGCTGAGACGACCGATGCGGGCGAACTTGCTCATGATCTGGTTATAATAGAACCGGTAAGGGCTGGTGGAAGCATCTCCACCGTAGCTCTTCGCGGTCGCTTCGTCGTCAGCCACGAAAATCGTGCGCGCGACGCGCCAGTCGGATGTATCGGCTTCGAGCCCGACCGAAGCCTTGCCTTCCACATAATTCTGCCAATGCGTCTTTGCCCATTTGGCGAGCAGGAAGTTGGCGGAGATCGGATGGAAGTCGCGCTTTCCCATCAGCACAACACCCTTCGAAAACGGCGCCACAACGGTGCCGACGATCTCGGGACGGGGGTTCTGGTAAGGCTTTCCGAGGAAGCCGACGCCGATATCGAGAGCCGCCGTCTTTTCAGTCGAAACCTTGAAGCGGTTGTCCGGCAAATCGATCTTGTAAGGCGCCTCGCGGCTCCAGATTTCCAGGATCACGTCGATGGCTTCTGCGAAGAGCTTGTTATTATCTTCATTGAGCTTGCCGAGAGCTTCTGAGTCCGAACGCAGATTCCCGGGGCTGATGCCAAAAATGAAACGACCCTTCGACAGATGATCGAACATCGCCGCGTGTGACGCAATCAGCGTCGGATGCGACTGCGAAAGATTGGAAGTTCCGGTCGCCAGCTTGATGTTCTTGGTGGCGTGAATCAGGGTCGCCTGAAACATGATGCTGCTGGTGATGTTCTCCAGCTTGTCGGTGAGATGCTCGCCGATGAACGCATCGTAGAATCCAAGCTTGTCGCAAAGGATAACGGCTTCGCGATCCTCATCCAGCGTTTCGCTCCACACCCGGTTCATCGGGTGCATCGGCATCGCGAAATAACCATACCTCATATCAGCATCTCCTGCGGCGCAAGTCGCCCTTGTTGAGTGGAAAAATCAGGCCAGTTCCTGTTCGACAACAGCTACAAACTTCTCTGGATCGTCGATCATCGGAAAGTGGCCGCAATTTTCGAGGACGTGGCAGGTCGGGGAATTCAGATCGGCCTTGAACTGATCGATCTTGGCGATTGTCGGACCACGGTCGCCATAGATCAGCACCTGCCCTGCAGGCACTTTTCTGATGTCGGGCGCGATGTCGTATTCACGCAAAGCCCACATGACGCTGAGGCAGGTCTTCGAGCCGGCCTTGGCGCGATCGATATTCCAACGTGTCATGAAATGATCGTCGACATGACGAAGGCGCGTCTTTACCTTCTCGATTGTCTGTGTCGCAGGCGCGTAGTTGGCTTCGGTATTGGCCCAGCCCTTTTTCCATTCCTCCGGCGTGCGGTACGGACATTCAGTAATAAAGATCCTGCCCATGCGGGTTGCATGAACCGCCCCGAGCGCAACGCAGATAGCTCCGCCAATGGATGCGCCAAGAACGTCAGCCTTCTTGATTCCCAGACAATCCATCAGATCGACAACTGCGTCGGCGTATTCGCGAACGCTCAGGTGCTTAAGCAATGGATCCGAATCGCCCTGCCCGGGCATATCCCAAGCGATAACCCGGCGCTTGCGCGACAATGGCTCGATGACATGCTCGTATTCATAGGCCGATCCGCCATTGCTGTGCAGCAAAAGCAACGGATCGCCGCTGCCGGCCGTCAGCATATGAATACGCCCGAACTTCGTCGTCGCGAAAAGATCCTGCATTGCCGAAAGCACTCCCAATTTCAGCTGTTAAGGCAGGATAGCGGCTACCGCTGGAGAGCAAAATCGCAACAATCTGAAAGTGACTTATGAAATTATTTCCGCTATCAAACTACCCCGCTCCTGATAGCCTCAAAGGTAGATGAACAAATTTGCGGCATTCCAGACCTTTGTGACCGCAGCGGAACAAGGCAGCTTTACGGCTGCGGCGCGGAAGCTCGGAACATCTGCCTCGACGGTTACCAAGATGATTGGCCGTCTTGAGGACGACCTAGGCGCTCGCCTGTTCAACCGCACCACTCGTCGCCTCGCCTTGACCGAACAGGGACAGGCCCTATTCGACCGCGCACAGAAGATATTGTCCGAGGTCGACGAAGCCGAAAGCATGCTCCGCCAGGCGACCATATCCACCCGCGGCACGGTGCGCATCGTTGTGCCGTTTCTGTTTGGACGACTGACGCTGGTGCCATCGTTGCCGGTATTCTTCGAACGATACCCCGACGTCAAGATGCAGATTCACTTCAGCGATCGCCCGGTCGATTTAATTGAGTCCGGCTTCGATTGCGGCGTCTATACGGGCGAAATGAACGATTCCGCCGCCATTCGACGGCAATTGACGCGGGGTCCCCAGATCACCGCCGCCTCGCCGGCCTATCTGGCGAAGCACGGGATTCCGAAAACCCCCGACGACCTCCACGATCACAATTGCCTTGCCGGGCGCTTCGGGCACGACTGGACCTTTCGCTCTCCCCAAGGCGGCAAACAGCGCATTCGTGTTGCCGGAAACCTGGCGGTTTTCAACGGCGACGCCCTGCGCGAAGCGGCCGTTCGGGGCCTCGGGATCACACATTCGACCTGGTGGGCCTTGCGTCACGATCTCGAAAGCGGCGCGTTACAACAGATCCTCGGTGACTTTGTTGTCGAGGGTCAGGCCGTTTCGGTTGTTTATCCAGCGGGCCGTCACTTGCCCGCACGCGTACGGGCAGTGATCGATTTTCTTGTTGAAATCACGTCCGGAAGGCCACCGAAAACTCCGGCGTCGCCTGCGGAGCAAGCCAAATCCAGCTGAGCAACATTTCAGCCCGATGTTGCATGATCCACCAACGGCGTCTCGACACGACTTGCATACTCCCTGAGAATTTCAAGAAACCGTTTCTGCACAGCAGTCGGCTGCCAGTCGTGACGCATCACGATGCCGTCGTTGGAGCGCCGGTGCAATCCCGAATATTGCAGCGATGTCAAAAGTCCGGCTCCGAGATGGTGACGCGCTTCATGCTTGGTCATCAGAGTGATGCGATCGCTCGACAGCTGCATGCTGAGCTGAAATTCAAATGAACTTGTTTCAATATTGCTCGATGGCGGCGATGCAACGTTCTCGAAAAGCCTGTCGAAAGCCAATCGTCTCGGCGTCCCCTGCTTGGGCATGATCCAGTCGAACTGGGCAAGATCCGCCAATGTGATTCTCGATTTCGATGCGAGCGGATGTCCATTGCGAACCGTAATGGCATAGGGATCGTATAACAGAGGCATTTCAACCACATCGATCGCCCAGTCCGGACGCCGCAGGACGCCGAACAGAAAATCAATCCTGCCATGCCGCAAGTCGGCAAGCAGCGGCACATAGGGTCCGTCCTGAATGCCTACGTGAGTGGCTGGATATTCCTTCAGAAGAACATTGATCGTGTCCGTCAGGAGCTGTACCGCACACAATGGCATGGCGCCAATCAGAATGCGGGAAGCAATCACACCCTTGCTGGCCTCAATTTCTTCGAGCGCATAATCGATCTCCCGCAGTGCAATACTAAACCTGCGCGCAAGTTCTGCGCCAAGCCGGTTCGCCGCAAAGCCTCTGATGGTGCGATTAAACAACGATCGGCCCAGAATCTTTTCAAGCTCCTGTGTCGTTCGATAGAGAGATGGTTTCGACAAACCCACTGAATGTGCCGCAGTTTCAAGGGTTTCGTGCTCGGTAACCGCAATCACCGCTCGGATGTGGCTCGCAGCGATCTTCGAGCGAATGCCCTGTAGTCGATCGGGCTCAGCGAAAGGCGCCCCCACCAGCGGCTGTGTAAGAGCACGATCGATTTGCTCGAACAATCTTTGTGCGCGTGCGAGAAAAATAGAGCCTGCGTCGGTCAGATACGAACCGCTACGCCGCCGATCGAGAAGTTCAGAACCTGAAAACTGTTCAAGCTTTCGCAGCGCAAGCGTCACAGCAGGCTGCGACCGACCGACCATCTCTGCAGCGCGCGAAATGCTCCCCGTTTCGGCGATACGCTCGAACACGCGCAGATGGCCGAGGTTGGGGACGTTGCTCCGATAGCTCATAAAACCTCCCGCCATGCTTCCATTAGTTTGCAGCGTATCAATAAACTTATGGAATGGTACAGGCTTCCAATTGGAGCATTGCGCCACGCTCGCCCAATATCATCCCACTTGCAGTCCGCACAGGCGGATGAAACTCGGCCCCCACGGGCCTAGGGAGGAGGGCGGCAACTAGTCGTCCGGACACCGGGAATATTTTCCGGCGAGCGACTTCAGAAGATTTCTGATAGTTGCTCCAAACTTCTCCCACGGCCTCTTAGCGTTCAAGGAGAATGGTGCATGGCGTCTCTGGTACCCCTCAAAATTGCCATAGCTGAATTTCCTCATACGAAGGCAATTCGCGACGGACGCATCCCTATTGAGGGCGTTGCGGCTGAATTCGTCAAAGTCGAGCCGCAAATCGCTGCCTTCCGCCGCATGTGCCGTGATGTCGAGTTCGATGTCTGCGAACTGGCCGCCACCACCTACATTGTCGCCCGAGCTTATGGCGCGCCTTTCGTGGCTCTGCCGATTTTCGTAATGCGCATGTTCCACCATTCCGGAATGCTGATCCGTCCTGACTCCGGCATTCGCACACCGAAGGATCTGGAAGGGAAGAAAGTTGGAGTCCGCGCCTACACCGTCACGACCGGCGTCTGGGCGCGTGGCGTTTATGTCGACGAATACGGCATGGACAATTCGAAAGTCACCTGGGTCGTTGACGACGAAGAACACGTCACAGCTCTCAAATTGCCGGAAAACGTCATTCACTGCGCGAAAGACAGTTCGCTAGTCGAGATGATGGCAAAGGGCGAACTTTCCGCCGGCTTCTCCGGCAATGCGGGCGTGGGTCGCGCAGGCGCCCCGACGGAAGGCTGGAACAACAAGAGCATTCCGGCCGCGAATTATCCCGAACTCATTCCTAACGCAGCCGAGCTCGAGGCGGACTGGTACAAGCGCACCGGCATCTATCCGATGCATGGCACGATTGTCGTTAAAGACGAGATCCTCAAGGAACATCCGTGGATCGCAAAGTCTCTGTCCGACGCATTCGAGCGCGCCAAGAACGAATGGCTGGCCGAACTCAACGCCGGCAAGGGCGATACGCCGAACGACAAGAAGTACCGCAATCTGATGAAGATCGTCGGCGATGATCCCCTTCCCTACGGCATGGAAGCAAACATTCGTTCGATCGAGGCGCTTGAAAAGATCGCTGCCAATCAGCGCCTCATTCCGCGCCGCATGAGCATCTCCGAATTGTTCGTCGATCCCGCCAAGGCCTGAGGCCACGAGTCCTTGTCCATCGAAAGTGAGTTCCATGGTTCAGAATATCATCGACATCCATCCGCACATCCTGTCCGACAACGACGACAAGTATCCGCGCAGCCCCCTGTTCGGCGTTCAGTCGACCTGGTCGAAGGAGCGTCCGGTCACCATCGACATGTTTGTCGAGCAGATGAAACTGGCGGGCGTCGCCAAGGCGGCCATCGTTCAGGCTTCTACCTGCTACGGCCACGACAATTCCTATGTGACTGATTCCTGCCTGCGCTTCCCGGACATCTGCCAGGCCGTTTGCTCGGCCGACTTCCTGGTTCCCGATGCGGTTGACCGGATCAAGCACTGGCAGTCGCGCGGCATGATCGGCCTGCGTCTGTTCATGGGCGGCAGCACTGCGGCGGTCGATACGTCCTGGCTCGATGATCCGCGCTCTTTCCCGTCGTGGGATTATGCCGCGCAGAATCGCATCCCGGTCTGCCTGCAGATGTCCGACGTCGGCTTCGAACGGATGGAAAACATCATCCGCCAGTTCCCGAACATCATCCTGCTGCTTGATCATCTGGCGCTGGCCGAACTCACCGACGGCTATCCTTATGAAAAGGCTGCGCCCCTGTTCCGCATGGCGAAGCACAAGAACATCTATCTCAAGTGCACCCCGCGCACGTTCGGCGACCTCAAGAAGGGGAAGGCCGACGCGGCCAGCTTCTTCAAGAAGCTGGTTGGCGAATACGGAGCATCGCGCCTCGCCTGGGGTTCGAACTATCCGAACTCTCCCGGCACGCTGAAAGACATTCTGACCACTGCGCGGGAAGGCACAGCCTCCTTGTCAGAGACGGACAAGGAATGGATCTTCGGCAAGACTGCCCTCACACTTTATCCGACATTGGCGGGGAAATAGTCCCAAGGCGCAGGTGAAATACGCGGAATAACAACAGCCTCCCAGCGCAATGATCTCGCTGACATATCGCCAGCGAAGATCGAGCTTCCGACAAAGAAAAAGAAACCATGATGCCGCCGGCACAAAAGCGCCGGCTACAAACAGACACCAGAGGTAAGTTCGCGCCAGCTCACGTCGGCGCATCGTTGAACGGCACGCACCGGATGTCCGGCGCTTGGAAGGGAACAGGGCGCATCGCGTCCGCAGGATTTAGGGAAGGACGATGGAAAACCGTAAAGTGAAGCTCGCCGTGGAAGGCGTCTCCAAAACATTCCGGGTCAAGGGCGGAAAGTTTCAGGACGACTTTCTTCTGCACGTTCTTCGCAGGCTGTCTTTCGAAGTCTATGAAGGCGAAATCGTTTCGCTGATCGGCGAAAGCGGCTGCGGAAAGACCACTCTTTTACGTATTGTTCAGGGCCTGATCCGGCGCGACGCCGGCGTGATCCGCGTTGACGGCCAGCCTGTGACGAAACCGGCGCGCGATCGCGGCTTCGTTTTCCAGCAGGCAAACCTCCTGCCGTGGCGGACTGCTCGCGCAAACGTCGAATTCGGACTCGAACTACAGGGCGTTTCCGCCAAGGAGCGCAGTGAAAAGGCGCAGTCGCTGCTTGAATTGGTCGGGCTAGGCCAGGCCGGCGAACAGTTCCCGCATCAGCTTTCGGGCGGAATGCAGCAACGCATCAATCTGGCGCGCGCGCTTGCCATCAACCCGGCAATCCTCTTGATGGACGAACCGTTCAGCGCACTCGACGCGCAAACCCGCGAAGTCCTTCAGCGCGAAATGCTGCGCATTCAGGCCGAGACGCGCAAGACGGTTTTGTTCGTGACGCACGATCTCGACGAAGCAATCTATGTTTCGAACCGCGTGATCGTGCTTGGCGCAAAGCCGGGGCGCATCAAGGAAATCATCGAGATCCCGTTCGGCTATCCGCGCGCTGAACTACCCGAACTGCGCGGCGACCCGCGCTTCCAGGAAATTCGCCGACACATGTGGAATCTCATCCGCAACAAGCCGGAAGGCGAAGCATCCGCTGCAGCCTGAGTGCTGAAACGTATTCGTCGCGCCGTGCGCGCATGAAATATTGGAGCTTGAAATGGCAAACATCGCGAGTAGCCCGTCGGGTGCAACTCCCGACCCCAAACAGGTCAACGCCGAAGCAGGAGTTGACGCGAACCAGATCGAGGACATCAACCTCGAACAGCCCAAAAGCTATCTTTGGGTCGTGCGTCTGATTTCGGTTGTCACCATCATGTCGGCCTGGGAGATTCTTGGTCGTCGCGTCGACCCCTTGTTCATGTCCTATCCCAGCGCGATTGCGGTTGCGGCGATGGACATGATCAAGAGCGGCGAATTGATTACCGGCCTGATCAGCAGCCTTTCGACATTGGTCTATGCTTTTGTGCTGGCATCTGCTCTTGGCATCGTGATCGGCCTCTTGATCGGCCGTTACAAACTGGTCGATGTGTCCACCGACTGGCTGGTAAATGCGCTTTACACCACCCCGCAGGTCGCAATCATTCCGCTCGTTATTCTGTGGTTCGGCCTAGGCGGCAACGCCAAAATCTTCATCGTGTCTGTGTCGACAATCTTCCCGGTACTGATTAACACCACAGCAGGCGTACGCAATGTTCCCTCCCAGTTAATTGACGTCGGAACAGCTTTCGAGGCGAACGAACGTCAGATCTTCATGAAGGTCATCGCCCCATCGGCCCTGCCCTATGTGATGACCGGCATTCGTCTCGGCCTTGGCCGCGCCATCATCGGCATGGTGGTTGCCGAGTTTTTCACCGCGATCACAGGCCTCGGCGCCATCATCGTCAAATACGGCAACCAGTATGATACGGCATCAATGTTCGTGCCAATTTTCGTACTGATGTTCCTCGGCGTCTCGCTCTCGGCGCTCGTCAAACGAGCCGAGCACTGGATCGCGCCCTGGAAGGAAACCGAGAATACCTGACGGCAATGGAAAGCCTCGGCGCGACGCCGGGGCTTTTTGCTTTCGATAAACTCTGGAGGAAGACAACATGACCATTCATTCGATCGCACGCAGAGGCTTTCTGGCTGGCGGCGCCGCGTCCTTCGGCGCTCTGTCATTCGGCTCTGGCGCATTTGCACAGGCCAAGGGACTTCCGATCCGCGTCGCCAATGCCGCCGGCAACGTCAATCTCGCCATGCACCAACTGATGATTCAGCAGGGCTACCTGCAAGAATTCGGCCTTGATCCCAATGTGATCACCGTGGCGGACGGCGCCAAGATTGTCGGCGGACTTGTCGGCGGCGACCTAGATATTTCAACAATGTCGGGCTTCGGGCAGATTTTTCCTGCCGATGAAAAAGGCGGCAAGATGAAGATCCTCGGCGGCGCTGCACTGCTGCCTTCGCTCGCTCTGTTCACCTCAAAACCGAATATTCGCACGCTGAAGGATCTTGAAGGCAAGGTCGTTGGTTCGGGCGCAGTCGGCTCGCTCGTCCACCAGCTTAGCGTCGCCCTGCTGATGAAAAAGGGCGTCGACTACAAGAAAGTTCAGTTTGCAAATATCGGAGCCAGCGGCGACGTGTTTCGCGCCGTGACAGTCGGCACTGTCGATGCCGGCGTCGGTGAAGTTTCCTTCGTTGACCAGCAGGAGAAGTTCAAGGTTCGCCTTCTGCCGGAAGCAAATATGAGTATCGAGCTGCCCGAATATACCTATCAGGGTGCCTATACGACGGAGAAAGCCATCGAAACAAAGCGAGACCTTCTGGTTCGCACGATGGCCGCCTATGCAAAGCTTTATCGCTTTGTCCACAAGCCAGAAGCAAAAGAAGCCTTCTTCCGCGCGCGGGCTGAAACCGCCAAAAACGCGACCGTGGAGGAGAATGAACAGCAGTGGGCCTATTTGCAGAAGTACAAGCCTTATGCCGAAAACCTCGAACTCTCGGAAGAGCGCATTCGCTACATGCAGCAGCTCAACGTCGAGCTCGGCGTGCAGAAGGCTATCCTGCCGTTTTCGCAGGTTGCCGATATGTCGATTGCACGCGACGCCATCAAGCTTCTCGGCGGCCCCTCTCAGGGAGCGCGGAATTAAAGGCACAAGTCCATTTCGGACTGTGGCGCTTTTTGAACAGGGACAGCTCAACTAAAGTTGCCGCAGTTTTCGAACTGGAGATTTTAATGGCCGAGTCTGCTCAACTGATCGCACCGCAGGCCGTCGACCGGAAAGTCTTTCGGTCGGCTATGTCCCGCTTTGCGACCGGCGTAGCGGTTCTCACGGCCTACCACGAAGGGCAAAAATTCGGCATGACGGTCAATTCGCTGACCTCTGTGTCGCTCGATCCCTGTCAGTTGCTGGTCTGCGTCAATCATGGCAGCGCAACCGGCGCGGCCATCAAGGCAAGTGGCAACTTTGCAGTCAATCTGCTCGATCGCGATCAACTGCATGTTGCAAACAGCTTTGTCGGGCGCAATGCAACCCGCTTCGAAACGGCAGCCTGTTCTGCCGGCCCGGCGAATGTACCTGTCGTGGATGGCGCTCTGGCGACTCTCAACTGTCGAGTGAGCGAAGTGCTTGCGAGCGGCGATCATGAGATCATCATCGGCGATGTTTTCGATTGCTCGCATCGCGATGGTGATCCGCTTGTCTTCTTCAGCGGCAGCTACGGAACCCTTCAAAACTAGGACGTATATTTCGAGAACGCTGAACGATGCGCGCACCAACAGGCGCACAGAACGAGGGAGAACGGAATGACGATCATTTTGCCACAGAGCCAATCGCGCAGGCAGATTCTGAAGACCGGGGCATCCGCTGCGGCCGGCATTTATATGCCCGCCATTGTGTCCGCCGTCGCCCAGACGAAGCACAAGCTGAAGATCATCAACACCGCGTCGAATACCGTGCAGACCATGCAGGAATTGGTCAAGCAGCTCGGCTATTTCGATGAATTCGGCATCGAGGTCGAAGCGCTCAACGTGTCTGACGGCAGCAAAGTAATGGCTTCGCTAATCAGCGGCGAAGTAGATGCCGTCATGCTCGCGGGCTTCTCGCAGGTCGTGCCAGCAATCGAAAAGGGCGCGCGCCTCAAGATCATCGCAGGCGCCCTGCTCAAGTCGAACTCGATGATTTACACTTCGCGTCCCGACATTCATACCGTGCACGATCTGGTCGGCAAAACTATCGGCACTGGCGCCGTCGGCTCCAGCCTCCACACGCTCGTCACAGCGCTGCTACGCAAGCACGGCGTCGAGGAAAAGCAAGTCAAGTTCCTCAATGTCGGCAGCGCAACCGATGTCTTCAAGGCCGTTGCGGCGGGCATCGTAGACGCGGGCCCTTCTCAGGTCGAATTTCAGGATCAGGCTGCAAAATTGAACATCAAGGCATTGCCGGATGGAAAGTTCTGGGAACAATTGCCTGAATATTCCGATCAGGGCTCCTTCACCGCTGATCGCACCATCGCGGGTCGCCGCGATGCTCTCGTGAGGCTCCTTGCCGCATTCGGCAAGACATATCGTTTTGTTTCGGCCCCGGGCTCGAAAGACGCCTACATAAAGGCTCGGGTCGCAGCGCTTGGCCCGAAAGCCGATATTCCGGGTGGCGAGTTGCTTTGGCAGTTCATGCAGGATTTCCAGCCCTATGCGCTAAATCTTGCGTTGTCAGAGGAGCGCATCGCAGTGACCCAGAAGGTCAACATTGAGCAGGGCGTCCAGAAAGTGACCCTGCCCTATGATCGCGTGACGGATATGTCGATCGCACGCGATGCAGTTGCGATGATGGGCGGACCAGCGGATCACAAGGGTTGATGAGCGCTTCAGAACAAGTTTCAAATCGCGTTGCCCTCGTCACCGGCGCTTCCTACGGCATCGGAGCAGCGTCTGCATTGACGCTCGCGCGTGATGGTTATGACATTGCGCTCGCGGACCTTCGGGAAGATATGCTGGCCGATACCGCAGCGAAGATTACCGCAATCGGCCGGCGCGTTGCGTTGTTGACACTCGACCTTCGCCAGCAGTCAAGCGTCGAGGCAGCAGCCGCCAAAGCCATCACGTCGCTCGGAAGGCTCGACGTTCTGGTGAACAACGCCGGCGTGCCCCAGCGCAAGCCAGCGCTGGATGTCACGCGCGACGAATGGGCGCTGGTGATGGATGTAAATCTAGCCGGCACCTTCTTCATGACGCAGGCTGTGGCCCGCGGCTGGATCGTGGCCGGCAAGCCCGGCTCTGTGGTGAGCGTTGCCTCTACACACGGTCTCGTTGGATTGGCGCAAAGCACCACCTACGGCGTGTCGAAAGCCGGTATCAGTCATATGACTCGCATGCTGGCCATCGAATGGGCCGAACACGGGATTCGCGTTAACGCCATTGCGCCTGCTTCAACCGAAACCCCAACCCGCACAGGCCTGTCCGATCCCAACAAGCGCGATACGTTCCTGTCGCGCATTCCGTTGCATCGGTTCGGTACGCCGCAGGATATGGCGGAGGGCATTGCCTATCTTGCAGGAGATAAGGCTGGCTTCATTACCGGCCAGACGCTGGTCATCGATGGCGGACTGACGTCACAGTAAAGGTTTTATCCAGAATCCGGAGTTGAATTGATGACTGGCGCCGCCGCCTCGTCGGGCAAGAAATATCGCTTTCTGATGATACAGGCGTTTCGCCTGCCCGAAACGTCGCCCTTTCTGCACCGCAAGCTGACGGGGCCGAAAGAACAGACATTGATGAACTATCAGGCGCTTGCGCCGATGCTCGAAGATGTCGACTGGGATGTTCATGGCGGCGCGTTAACAACTTACGGCGACTGGCCGGTCGAGACCCGCGAAGAGTTCCTTTACTCCGGCGCTGCGCGCCTGCCACTCGTGCGCGAAGCTTGCGAAAGCGGCAAGTACAACGCAATTGTGCTGCTCGGCGGCGGCGAGCCGGGCTTTCAGGAATCACGCGAGATCGGTCGGCGCTATCGCATCCCGGTCACATCTTGCGCGTTTTCGCAGATGCATATCGCTACGATGCTGGGCAACAAGTTCAGCATCATCGACCTCTCCGAAAACCACAATATGTACTACTATAACCTTGTCGTGCAGCATCGGATGACGGACCGATGCGCCTCGATCCGCATGATCAACTTTCCGCACGAGCGACCCGGCTGCGAGCCCATGCGCCCACTGCACCACGAACGAGATCTTGCACGTCGGGGCGAACGATCAGAAGCTGTTGAAGAAGCAGTCGCAGCGGCAGTCGCTGCCATCGAAGAAGATGGCGCAGAGGTGATTACGTTCGGCTGCTCGGGCTCGTTCTGGCTTCAGCCATTCGTCGAAAAACGTCTTGCAGCGATGGGCTGGGAAGTGCCCGTGCTGGAAGGTTATCGTTGCGCCATCACGCTCGCAAAAATGATGGTCGATCTCGGCGTCGACGCCAGCGGGCTGATGTTCCCGGGCGACCGCCCCAAACAATGGCGCAAGAAAAAGGTCTTCTGATCTAGACTTGTTCTGGAAGACAAAATCAGGCGCGATGCCCAGCGCATCTCGCCAAATATTGCAAATCTTTTACGGCATCAGATTCGCGGTTGCGTCATCGAAGAGTTCATCGACGCTCATGCGACGTGGAATGATTTTCTGCTCGTAGGACCAATCGATCGCCAGCTGGAACCCCTTGCGATTGGCCTCAAGCCCAATCGGCGGGATCGTCTCGAGAGCCTTGGCAGGCGCGGCCTTGCGGCTTTCAACGAGCAGACGGAAGATGTCCTTCACCACATCGGGACGAGCTTTCGCGAGATCGCGATGCACCACAAACATGTGGTTGATCGGGATGAGGCCGGAGCGCTTGTACCATTCCTTTGCAGCCTCGTGCGGGTTCGGAACCAGCGAACGCACACGCGGGTCGTCCGGCAGAAAGGCGCCGAGAATCGCCGCCTTCAATTCGCCGTCCAGCATCATCTGGTCGAGCTTCTTGCCCTTCTGGATGCGCTCGCAATTCGGCGGATCTGTATGCTCCGCCAAATGGCCATCATCGACTGTGACCCAGGTTACCTTTTCGAGATCGACGCCGTATTCATGTTGCAGGATGCCGCGCGTCCACAAGCAGGTGGTTTGCGCATACGTCCGACAACCAACCTTGAAGCCCTCGATATCCTTCGGGTTCAGATCACCGAACAATTCGTGATTGTATCCGATGCAATGATGCTGGAAGCGACCCGAAATCGGAATCGGCAACAGCACATAAGGCTTGTTGTAAACACGCGCCTGCAGGAAGGTGATGATCGCCAACTCGCCGCAATCGTAGGCGTTCTCGCGGATCATCCCCTTGAAGCCGTCATGGGCGAGCGGCGGACCGCAGAAGTCGAACTTTGCAATAGGCGAAGACACGGCGCCGCTGCGGATCGCAGACGAGACTGGATATTCCGCAAGATTCGTACGCAGCGTGATCGGGCCGGTGGAAGCATATGCCATTCTGAAACTCCGGGAACAGGAAGACGACTTAGCCGATCATACGCACGGCGTCGCGAGCAAGCGACAGATCGGCAATCTTTTCGGTCGGCAGAACAATTTTTTGAAGACCCAGCGATACATGAAGCGCCTGCAAATAATCGAGACGTTCCTTGGTCACTTCAGGACTGCCCGCATAGGGCTTGTTGGTCTGAACATAGGTCCACGCGTCCTGCGACGCGGCGGTCGCGACGCCATTGTTGGCGGCCTTGCGGGCTTCCTCGTAAGCAGCGCGCGATTCGGGTGAAGAAATGAAGCGGAACAACTTGCCGTAAGCCGCGAGTGCACGCACCAAACCATCGCGATTATCGCGGATCGCCCGGTCGGATGCATAGGCTAGCTGGTAGGGATAGTTTGGCAGTTCGGTCCAAAGTTTGCCGTCCTCGAGAATGCCGAGTCCCGATTTCACCGCATCCGAACTGTTGGAAACATCCGACGGGCCTGCGTCGACCTTGCCGGCCTTCACGTCGCGATAGACTTCCGCATTGCTGCCGACATTGACGAATTTGACCAGCTTCGGGTCGATGCCCTTCGCCTGCAACAGAGCGATCATCGTCACATGCAGCAGGCCCATGTCGGGCCCGATGCCCACCGTCTTGCCGACGAGATCAGCAGCGCGCTTGATTTCGGGCTTCGATGAATAAACTGCGAGCGCCGGCGTCCGCAGCGCTGCGCCGACGACCTTGGCGGGCGCGCCCTTCTCAATCGCCGGCAGAAGACCATTGAAGCCGGAGACGATGCAGATCTCGGCCTTGTCGGTCACCAGCGCCTCAAGTGTGGCCGGCGGCGACGTCACATTCACCAGGGTCTGCGCAACGCCGGTCGACGTCAGGAAACCCTGCTGGTCAAGAAGACTCAGGATAGTAAGATTCTCGACGCCGCCATTTGTGACGACTTTCACCGGCACAAGGTCGGCAGCGAGCGCGCCGTATGGGATGAAGGATTGCGCAACCATGGCGGTCGAAAGCGTCAGGAAATGGCGTCGGTCGAGCATGGTCTGCGAGAAACTGGTCATTGGCCTACCCCTTGGTGGAAATCTTATCATTTGTTGGTCATTGCCAGATTGATCGTTTTCCTGTGCATCGGCCAATAAAAACCGTCCACTCGGCAATAGGTATTCTGTGACGCTGCGGCTTCGGCCCACGAGCTCCAGCGCATCGTCAGTCAGCGACACGTCTGTCACCTTTTTGCAAGGAGCGGTTCGGACAAGCTTTTGACAAGCAGGCCGCCTTCGAGCATGCGGCTCTGGTATTTTTCTTTCTGATTGAAAATGCAGTCACGACCTGATGAAGCTGCGCGTCATGCAAACATCCTCTGATGGCCCCGCCTTTCAGGTCTGGATTGAGCGAATCTAGGGTTTGCCCGAGACAGCCACCTGTCGGCAGTTGATACTGGCATTGCCGATTTTTTTTGACTTCGCGCCCCGCTCGATAATTACACTCGCATGATTATCGTGGCGGAAAATCGGAAAGTTCCAAAACTTTAGCCCGCGAGTGCCGGATAAAGTCGCTCGGCGGTACGGAAGAGAATCCACTCGCGATCCGACTGGCTCAACGGCTGCAATTGCTCGTGGAGCGTCGCCACAATCTCCTTCAGGGAGCCTTTACTTGAGGGATAGTTAGAGCCCCATGCGATGCGGCTCGCGCCGAACTCTGCGGCCAGCTTCGTGATGAAACTTTCCGGCGTCGCCTTGCCCTTGCTGGCCGAAGCCATGCCGGCCGGCGTCATCTTGAGATAGATGTTTGGATATTTCGCTAGCCCGAAAAAGTCCCTCGCGTGCGCGTAAGGAGCGCCGTCTTCAATGTCGGGCTGACCCAGATGATCGACGATGATCGGTACGGTCGTGTAGGTCTTCGCCAGATTGGTGAGCTGGGTAATCCCCTCGGCGCGCGCGTGGGCGTTCACACACATGGAAATGCCCATATCGGCAGCCTTCTTCCAGCAAGGCGCGATGACCGGGTCGTCAATGGCGATCCACGCGTCTTTCATGGTCGTCCCGCGCACATAGATGCGCATACCGGTCATGCCGCGCGAATACCAGTAAGCCATCTTCTCGGGCGCATCTGGTCTGGTAATGTCCACCGAGAAAACACCAGTAAAACGGGCGGATTGTCCGGCGATGGAATCTGCCACGTAGTCGTCGTTGAAACCGTAGGTCGTGGACGAATGCACAATCGCAGCTTTCGCGACGCCCGCGTCATCCATTGCGATAGCCAGCTGCTCGAAGGTCACCGAACGCTCTTTCGACCAATCCGACCGTGTCCCGCCAATGGGCGCTAGCGGATAGCGCTCCGTGTCGGTCGACACGATATGCGGATGAATATCGAGAATGCGTTCAGCCATGTTTCATTTTTCCAGAATGCGCGCAGGCAGGATCAGCTCCTTGCCTGTATCGGCGCGGGCAGTCTCAAATTCAGGCGGGCCAAGTATGGCTAGCCCGAAAAGCAGATTGCATTGTGTCCACGACGTGGGGTGGCGTCATATTCGAAGTGAGCGTACGTCGATAACTTTTGCGCCCCGGATCGATCACCCAAAGTCGGATTGTCAAAGTGGCGGAGCGTCGCTGAAAAGGACGCCGCCCTTGGCCTTGTTCTCCTTGGGCGTCTCGACGATCTGCACGACCACAGCCTGTTTCCGCGCGCCGAATTCGCGCACCATAGCATCCGTTATGGCCGCAACCAGACGGCGCTTCTGATCCAACGTCTTGCCTTCGACTGCGTAGACGTAAACTTCCGGCACTTGAGCACTCCCGTGCAGACAGACGTCAGGCAACCCGCTTTTGCTCCGGAACATCAGCCGCGATAGCCGCCGAATGAAACCGGATCAGTTCGAGAAACTTCATGTGCATTTCGGTTGGAATCCAATTTACGCGCCTGGTGACGCCCAGAGAATGCGCAGGCTTGATAGGGCCGTAAGGCAACATCGCCAATGCACCTGCGCCTTTCTCATATTCGTATTCAAAGCGGCTCAGAAGCGTGAGCCTGTCGCTGTCGCGCAGCAACAGCCGGATCGTCGAAAGCGAATAGGTTTCGACATTGGCGGTCGGGGGCTTCTTCATCAATGCAAAGAGACCGTCGAACGCCACCCGGCGCGTTGCGCCCGGCATCGGAGAAATCCAGTCATAGGACTGCAAATCCGTGACGGTGATTTTCGCCTTGCGGGTCAGCGGATGATCGTGTCGCGCTACGACCACATAGGGCGAGGACGCCATGGCTTCCTGCTGTATTTCGTCCTTGTCGTCAAAATCGCGAATGAGCCCGACCACGAAATCAATTTCGCCGAGTTGCAGCGATCGCGTCAGACGTCCGCCGTCGCCGGTCATGACCTGTACCCGAACCTGCGGATACAGACGCGTCAGATCGTTGATTACAGGAGCAAGCAGAAAGCTTCCCGCAAGTGGCATGGCGCCGACGCGCAACTGTCCACCGAGCAGACCGGCGGCAGCTTGCATTTCTTCCATGCCCCACTCGACCTCACGCATGGCGAGCGAAAGCTTGCGCGCCAGATCGGCGCCTCCGCGCGTGGTGATGACGCCGCTGGCCGTCGTCTGGAAAAGCGGCTTGCCGAGGTTGCGCTCAAGCTCGCGGACTGCACGATGCAGAGACGCAAGCGAAATGCCTATCTTACGGGCTGCATCCGCGAAGGATCGGCCGTCCGCCACGGCAGCCAGTCCGCGAATTTGCGGCCGGGTGATCCTCTCGGCGATAGATCCGAACGAGCGACCCTTTCCGGCAGAAACACCGAATGCTGTCAGCGCCTCTTCAATCAGATAGAACATCATTCGCGTGCGCGCCGCGAAAATTTCGCCGGCAGCACTGAGATAGGTGCCCTTGCTGCGTCGTTCGAACAAGGTCGCGCCAACCTGTGCTTCAAGCTTTGTTATGGCTTGGGTCACAGCTGGCTGGCTCATATGTACGGCGTCAGCAGCTTTGCGAACGCCTTGCAACCGCGACACCATTTCGAATACCCGAAGGTGTCTCAGGCTTGGCCCGGCGGCCATTTCCATGCGTCCCTCCATGTCTTCTCCAAACAGGATTAGCATAAATCAATCGGCAGCCAAACACCTTCATTTCGGAATTTTTTGCACAAATGGCAGCGTCTAAAAACGCCAAAGTCTCGTCGGCGACGCGGTCACGGCAGACCCGCAGCTTTCGCCCAGACGAAATTGTCGAAGTTGCCGCCCAACGGAATTGCAAATGATATCTATGAATTACGATCACATATTTCATGCGTTCAGCCCTTTTCCGGCGACCGCCGACCCTTCTGAGAGGTCAGGGAGCAAGCACCGCCGTGTGGCCCGCTCAAACATTTGACCCCTGGCACGCATGTGCATTGCAAAGAATGCGCTGCTGGCATTATGAGCGCTAAGGTAACGCTGCCTGTTTCCGTCTTTAGCCACTTGCAAATCGGGAGAGGATATTGAAAGCCATTAACCACTACGGCGGCTGTCCTTTTCCGGAATTGCTTAACACGACGCTTGATGAATGACGCGACGGATGTATGCGCGTCGGCCTTGTGCTGCAGCCGTTCCATTTTAATAGATCCGGCGTCGTCCGCGGCGGCGTTCCTGGCTCCCTACTGGATCATGCGGGCGGCTTTTCGGGACTTTTCCCGCTGACCCGAAAAAAACCACGCTAGGGAATGACGCCCAGTCTGACGACGAATTTTACTGGCCAGTGCAAATCGGGAAAGCTGATGGCAATCGGCGAAAAAGCATCCGGCGGGCGAAACATCTTCTTCGCAAAATCGGAAGTCAGGACTGCCTCCAGCCTGATTGTCGCAACCGCATCTGACACATATCGCTGCCGGAGCGGAAGCAACCCACAAAGTGAACCCCGGAACGCAACTTGCTGCCGACGGCGACTGAGCTGACGCAATCGGTGCCTCCTGATCCGGCAAGACCTTCAAAATGGACACCGCGTTGCCAATCCGCCGCAATGGACTAGAAATGGATCGTGCATCTTCCCTTTCGCGATTCCAACTTGGCAAGCTTTCAGGAAGCAAAGAATTGTTCTCAAAATTGCTTGTTCTCACATCCGTGTTCCTGATCGGCGCCACCGCGCAGGCGCAGACTCAGCGCCCAGCAGCCGGCGCTTCTCAGGCCGCGACGCCCGTTCCGGGCGATCCTCAGGTTACGACCGCAAGCTTCGGCGACTGGGTGCTTCGCTGCGTCCGCAATGGCCCGCCTGAAAAGCCGGTAAAAGCCTGCGAGATCGTCGAGACCTTACAGGTCCAAGGTCAAGGCACGATCGCCCAGATCGCGGTTTCCCGACCATCGCCAAAAGACCCGATCAAGGTAACGGTGGTTCTGCCCAACAACATAACATTTCCCAGTAGCGTCAAACTGGCTTTGGACGAGAAGGACAATCAACCTGCCGACCTAGCCTGGCGGCGCTGTTTGCCAGGCGGCTGCTTCGCAGATGGCGATGTGAAGGACGATGTCGTCAAGCGATGGCGCGCGTCAGAGCGCGGCGAAATCCGCATGAAAAATGGCGCCGGACAGGACGTGATCATTCCGCTCTCGTTTCGCGGCCTCGCACCCGCGATGGATGCCCTTGCGAAGAGCTGAGAGCGCCACCCTGTGCAGTAGCGTGTGAAGTCGACGGTTAGTATTTCAAGTTTGCGACAGCGCGCAGGGTTTCCGGCGTCGTCGTCGGGAAACCGAAGAATTCCAGATAGGCCGGGATCTGCTCGAACAGCATGTCCGCGCCGACCTGAAAATCGCAGCCGCGTGCGCGCGCGGCTGCAAGAAGCGGCGTGATCTCCTGCTTCATCACCACTTCGCCGACGAAGGTGGAAGAAGACAGGCGTTCCACGTCCATCGGCAAAGGATCGCCGTCCTTCATCCCGAGCGGTGTTGCGTTGACGACAATATCGCAATCAGCCGGATCGCGAGAGCCCGTCGTGACCACAAGCGACGAATAATTGGCGCGCAGCCGCATCGCGAGAGCTTCCATCATCGGCGAATCGGCGTCGTACAATGTGATTTCGCCGACGCCTGCATGAGCCAGCGACGCCGCAATAGCGGAACCGACGCCACCCGCCCCAACGACCAGCACGCGCGCTCCACGCAACGTCCGGCCCTTGCGCAACACTCCGCGAACAAACCCCTCGCCGTCGAACATGTCGCCGTGCAGCGAGCCGTCCTCACGCAGCAAAACTGCATTGCAGGAACCCGCAACTCTCACGGCAGTCGACATCGTGTCCAGAAATCCGACCGTAGTGACCTTGTGGGGCATCGTCACAAGCGCGCCGTAAATATTGCTCAATCGGAAGATCGATCGGAAGGAATCCCGATAGTCTTCCGGCCTCACTCCCATCGGCACGATGGCTGCGTTCAGCCCTATGCTGGCGAAATACGGGTTGTAGATCATGGGAGCCTTGAAGCTCGATGTCGGAAATCCAAGATGGGCAATCAGTTTCGTATTGCCATCAATGGAAAAACTCGCCGGTCGGCGCAGCGTATTCACGACTGCGCCTCCGTGGTTTGAGCCAAACGCGCAATCCCGCGCTTGTTCACCCCGGACTGCCATTGCGAGCCGGGACAGAGCGGTGCGTTCGGAACATGGTCTGGACGGAACATCTGACTTTCAAGCCGTTTGCGGAGCGATCTCAGTCAGACACGGCCCGGGCATGCCGGGCCGTGTCGAACCATTACTTGCGGACAGCCGCGAGTGCATCGTTGACTTCCTTGACGACATCCTCGCCGACTTCCTTGGCGAATTTTGCAATTACCGGTTTCACGGCGTCGCGAATGCGCGCCATTTCAGCCGGCGCAACAGCATTATGCGTCATGCCGCCCTTCTTGAGATCGGCAAGGGCGCTATCCATGGAATCGCGCGAGGCCTTGCGTTGATAGGCCTGTGCTTCCTTTGAAGCATCGGTAACGATCTTCTTCTCCTCGGCCGACATGTCGTCCCAAACCTTTTTTGAGATCAGGAAAGACTGGGCGTTGTAAACGTGACGGGTCTCCGACACGTACTTCTGCACTTCGTTCAGTTTGGCGCCGAGAATGGTCGGGAACGGATTTTCCTGACCGTCGACGACCTTCTGTTCGAGAGCAGCATAAAGCTCGGGGAACGGCAACGGCACGGCGCTTGCGCCAAGCGTATTGAAGAGGTCGATGAAGAGCGGCGATTGAAGCACTCGGAACTTGAGACCTTTGAAATCTTCAAGTTTGGTGATCGGCAGACGCGAGTTGGTGACGTTGCGGAAGCCGAGTTCCCAGTAGCCAAGACCCACGATGCCCTTGTCGGCAAGGCTGGCATGCAGCTTCGTTCCCACAGGTCCATCCACAACAGCGTCGGCTTCTTCCGGCGTTGCAAACAGGAACGGGAAGTCGAGCACCGCAAAGCGCTTGTCGAGACCGACAAGCAGGCCGGCGTTCAGCACCGTGAAATCAACCGTGCCGCCCTGCAGGGCCGAAACGGTCGGCAAGTCGCCACCAAGTTGGCCGCCGGGGAAAAGGCGAACATTGAGCTTACCGCCGGATTTCGCCTTCAGGATTTCGGCGAATTTCGCAGCGCCTAGTCCTTGCGGATGCTCTGCGACGTTCTGGAACGGGAAGCGCAGCGTGCGCTCCTTGATCTGCGCCTGCGCGACGGCAGGCAAGATCGCTGCGCCGATCAACGCAGCAGTAGCTATAAGCGATGTGATGGGACGCATGATATTCCTCCTTGGGCAATCCTGCTTGGGAAATCCTGGCGGGACACTTTGCTTCCGGTCCACGGGACGGAAGCATCATCGCGTCAGCCGGCGAGCCATCTGGCTGGTCCGGTGACGAGAATTGGGAAAAGTACGAGCAGCAAGAGAATGATCAGCTGGGCGACCATAAAGGGCCAGACGCCCTTGATGATCTCGGCCATGCTGATCTTTGAAACGCCGCAGACGACATTGAGCACAGTGCCCACAGGCGGAGTGATCAGCCCGATAGCGTTGTTGATGATGAACAGGACGCCGAAATAGACCGGATCGATTCCAGCCTGCTTGATGATCGGCATCAGAATGGGCGTCAGGATCAGAATTGTCGGCGTCATATCGAGCGCTGTCCCGACTATGACGACCAGGATCATGATCGCAACCAGCAGCAATGTCTGGTTGCCCATGAAGGGGCGCACAAGGTCGACAACCTGCTGGGCGACTTCCGCCACCGTGATCAGCCATGAAGAAACAAGCGCAGCCGCGACCAGAAACATGACGATTGCGGTGGTCAACCCGGCCGAGACGAATAACCTGTAGAGCTGAGCAAACTTCAATTCTCGATAGACGCAGGTAGCGACGAAGAGGGCATATACCGCCACAACGACAGCTGCTTCTGTCGGCGTAAAGATGCCAAAGCGCAGGCCGAAGATGATGATGAACGGCAACATGAGGGCCCAGAAGCCGTCCAGAACCGCCTGACCTACTTCCTTGAGCGATTTGCGCGGCACAGGCGCGATGTTTTCCTTGCGGACAATCCACCACCAGGCGACCGCAAGGCCGATGCCGAGCATCAGCCCCGGAAAGACGCCGGCCAGAAAGAGTTTCGAGATCGACACGCCACCCGCGACGCCAAAAATCACAAAGCCGATTGAGGGCGGAATGATCGGCGCGATGATGCCGCCCGCGGCCACAAGCCCTGCCGAATGCGCCTTGTTGTGACCGGCCGCCACCATCATCGGAACCAGCAGGGAGGCCAGCGCCGCCGCATCCGCCACCGCAGAACCGGAAAGCGAAGCCAGCAAGCACGAGGCTAGGATGGTGACGTAGCCGAGGCCGCCCTTCACGTGCCCGACAAGCGCCAGCGCCACATTGACGATACGCTTCGCGAGCCCGCCAACATTCATGATCTCGCCGGCCAGCATGAAGAACGGCACTGCCATCAACGGGAAGGAATCAGCGCCGTTGATAACGTTCTGTGCGATGATCTGGCTGTCGAACATGCCTACCTGAATCATCAACGCCACACCGCAGACGATGAGCGCAAAGGCAATGGGCATGCCCAGAGCCATCGCGGCGAGAAGCGAGAACGCAAAAACCGCAATTGTCATTGGTCCGGCTCCCGCTCAGTGTTCTTCGGATTCACGAATGGCAATGAGATCGTCGCCGGAGATGCGCCCGAGCAGCACCTGGACCAGTTCGTACGACAAGATCGCGATAGCCGAAAATCCGAAGACAAGCCCGATTCCGTAGAACCATGCGACGGACCAGCCCGTCGCTGGCGCAGCCACATTCCAGTTGATGAGGGTCTGGGCCAGCGTGCCCTTGATAAGGAGCACGCAACACATGATCATCAGGGCGTGGCTGGCGATGTAGCAAGCCCGCCGTCCGGTCGGCGCCAACATGAGCACAACCGTATCGACGCCAAGATGCGCGTGTTCTTTAAGCCCCACAATGGCGCCGAGAAACACCATCCAGACGAAGAACCAGCGCGCCAGTTCTTCCGACACCGTAATGCCCGAACCGAAGGCGTAGCGAAGCACGACATTTCCGAAGACGAGCACGACCATTCCGGCCAGCAGCAGGGCGACGAGAACTTTGAGCAGTCG
>CANJWR010000027.1 GCA_947478455.1 Beijerinckiaceae bacterium
AGCCCGAGCGCCGCCTGAAAAAGATCCGTGTCACGCATGCATCAGAAAATACGCGGAGCCAGCGGAAACCAAAATATTCAACTTGTGGTTGAAACCTCTACCCACACGATTCAGCGAAGAGCCCGATTTCATAGGCATGGTACTGGCCGAGATAGGCGTCGCGCTCGTGTTCGATTTTCTTGGCGCGTTCGGCCAGTTCCTTGCGGCCTTCGCCGGTCGAGGGCTCGCTCTCCCATCGGGCGATGGTCGCCTGCCAGCCGGCGATCTGCTTGTCGAGTTCGGCCTTGTCGCCGGGTTGCTCGATCTTTGCGTTCTCCATGGCGGTGCGCACTACGGTCTGGCGGATCGTCTTGGCCTGAAAGAAGTTCCAGGTGTCGCTCGCCTGAATGTTCAGCGCGAGTCCGTGGGTCTGGGCTGATTTGCCGAGCATTTCCGAAACGGCCAGAAACAGCGCAAGGATCGAGATCAGCAGGCCGATCATTTTTGCATGGCCCTTGCCGCTATGGGCGGCCTCGTGGGTCGCTTCATGCGCTACTTCGTGAACGGCTTCGGACATTGAGCATTCCCACGTTTCTAGCTTGGCAATAAAAATCGGATCGAATCGGGCTGTTGCCCTGTATATCGGTCGATCAAACCCCACGAGCCGCCATGCTCGCTTTTTCCGGAACTTTCAGGCTCCGGCGGTCGCCGAACAGGCGAAAGGGCGCATATTCCGGCAAGCGGCCTGCCGATTGCCCTTGATGCTCAACGTCCCTAGCCTATACCTGAGTGTCCAACTGGAAACGTTTCATGCCCATCAGCAACCGCATCGCCGAACTCGCCATTGAGGCGACCGCTTGGCGGCGAGACCTTCACGAAAATCCCGAGCTGCAGTTCGAGGTGCATCGCACAGCTGCGGTTGTGGCCGACAAGCTTCGCAGCTTTGGCTGCGAAGAGGTCGTCACCGGCGTCGGCCGCACGGGTGTCGTCGGAATCATCAAGGGCAATGCGCCGGGTAAAAAGGTTGTCGGCCTGCGGGCTGATATGGACGCCCTGCCGATTGAGGAACTCACCGGCGTCTCCCACCAGTCCAAGGTGAAGGGCCTGATGCACGCCTGCGGGCATGACGGGCATACGTCGATGCTTCTCGGCGCCGCGCGCTACCTCTGCGAGACACGCAATTTTGCCGGCAAGGTGGCTGTCATCTTCCAGCCCGCCGAGGAAAACGGCGGCGCAGGCGGCAAGGCCATGTGCGACGACGGCATGATGGAGCGTTTCGGCATCGACGAAGTTTATGGCATGCACAATATGCCGGGCATTCCGGTCGGCGGTTTCGCCATCCGGCCCGGCGCCATGCTGGCGTCGTCCACACGCGTCGAAATCGAAATCGAGGGACTGGGCGGGCATGCCGCCAAGCCGCACCTGTGTGTCGATCCGATCGTGGTGGCATCGCAGGTCATATTAGGACTGCAGACGATCATCTCCCGCAGCGTCCATCCGCTCGACGGCAGCGTGTTGTCGATTACCCAGATCCGCGCCGGCACGGCCTTCAACATCATTCCGGAGAAGGTCTATTTGGGCGGCACGCTGCGCACCCTGAAAAACGCCACGCGCGAACTGGCCTGCAAACGCATCCACGAAGTTGCCGAAGGCATCGCCGCAGCCAATCGCTGCAAGGCGCATGTCACATTGACCACCGGCTATCCGGTGACCGAGAACCATTACGAACAAACGAAATTCGCCGAAGCAGTGGCGGTGGAGGTCTCGGGTTCGCAGAACGTCGACACCAACATGGTTCCCTCCATGGGGGCGGAAGATTTCTCCTTCATGCTGCTGGAGCGCCCGGGCGCGTTCATTTTCGTCGGAAACGGCGACACGCCGGGTCTTCATCACCCGAAATACGATTTCAATGACGAGATTTTGCCAATCGGCATGAGCTATTGGGCGCGTCTGGTCGAACGCGCCATGCCGGTTGCGTGAGGCTCTAACTTTCGTCGCATGGCGCGTTGCGGCTGTTGACCGCCCCGGCGCTTCCATGCGTCATTAACGCTTGATTAATTGGCCGGGCCGGCGCGTTGCCGCCCGGTGGTTCTGGAAGGGGAGTTCGAGGTGAGCGGATTTCAGTCTCGACATATGGCGACCATTGCGGCTGCGGCCGCCGGACTTGCTCTGGCCATTCCGGCGCAAGCGCAGGAATTGCGGGTAGGCCTCTCGGCAGAGGCCTCTGCGCTTGATCCGCATTATCACAACCTTACCCCGAACATTCAGCTCGCCACACAGGTCTTCGAGCGTCTGACCGATCAGGATGCCAATCAGGCGCCGCAACCCATGCTGGCGGAAAGCTGGAAGGCGCTCGACGACAAGACGTGGGAGTTCAAACTCCGTAATGGCGTGAAATTCACCGACGGTAGCGATTTCACCGCGCAGGACGTGATCTATTCTTTCTGCCGCGTGCCGAAGGTCGAGAATTCACCCTCGTCCTTCGTGGTTGCCACGCGCCCGGTCGACACGATGACTGCGCCCGATCCCTTCACAATTCGCATGACCACAGCATCGGCCTATCCGCTGATGCCGCAGACTGTTTTCAGCGTCGCCATCATGTCGGCCAAACAGGCAGGAGCGCCTGCCGATCTCAAGTTCAACAAGGACGGTTGCGAGGGCGTCGCCGCCTGGCCGAAAACCGATGATTTCAACAAACTGAAATTCGCCGGCACCGGGCCCTACAAATACACCCAGTATCTGCCGGGCGACCGCGTGGTGATGGAGCGCAACGACTCCTACTGGGGCAAGAAGCCCGCGTGGCAGAAGGTCACAATGCGGCCCATCACACAGTCGGCTGCGCGTGTTGCGGCCCTGCTGGCGGGCGATGTGGACTTCATCGAAAATCCGCCAATTCAGGATCTGCCGCGCATCAAGGGGAACGCCAACCTCGATTTGGTGCAGGGGCTTTCGAACCGCGTTATCTATCTGCACTTCAACTATCTGGACGATGCGCCTCCGGGAGTGTCCGATTCAGGCGGCAAGAATCCCTTCCGCGACAAGCGCGTCCGCGAGGCGATTTCCTTGTCGATTGATCGCGACGCCATAGTGTCGCGCATCATGGGTGGCGTGGCGGTTGCTGCTGCCGAATTCCTGCCGAACCCGTTGGCAGGGACCAACCCCGGCATCCAGCCGCAGAAGCCAGATGTCGACAAGGCGAAGAAGCTCCTCGCCGAGGCTGGCTACCCGAATGGTTTCGGACTGACCATTGGCACCCCGAACGACCGTTACATCAACGATGCGCAGGTGACGCAGGCCGCCGCTCAGATGATGGCGCGCGCCGGCTTCAAGGTGCAGGTCGATGCTATGACGCAAACGACCTTCTTCGCCAAGCGCACCAAGCGCGAATTCGGCATCTGGCTTGCGGGCTGGAGCGCCGACACGGGCGAAATGTCGAACTCGCTGCGCGCGCTTGCCGGCACGCCCGATGCCAAGACCGGTTTTGGAACCACCAATCCGGGCGGCTATTCCAACAAGGCCATGGACGAGTTGCTGACGAAGGCGCTCACCACCGTGGACGACACCCAGCGTAATGCGATGCTCGCGCAGGCCTCGCGCATGACGATGGATGATTTCGCTGTGATACCGCTGCACTTCGAGGTCACGGTCTGGGCCTTCAAAAAGGGCCTGACCTATGAGGCGCAGGTGAACCAGTACACACGCGCTGACGCTATCGGCCGCAAGTAAGTCCAGACCGGCGGAGAGACCTTTTGCTCGCCTTCATTCTCCGCCGAATCGGGCAAAGCGCTTTCGTCATTCTGGCGATGGCGGCGCTGGTTTTTCTCAGTGTCTTCGCCATCGGCAACCCCATCGACATTCTGCTGGCGCCCGACGCCGACCAGATCGAGCGCGAGCAGGCGATTGTCCGGCTCGGGCTCGACAAGCCGATGTGGGAACAGTTCTTCGTTTTCCTCGTCAACATGCTGCACGGCGATCTTGGACGCTCTTTTGTCCATGGCTCGGATGCCGTGCATCTCATTCTGGGCCGTCTCCCGGCGACGCTCGAACTCGCAATCGTGGCTCTTTTTCTGGCGGCGCTGGTGGGCGTGCCCCTCGGCGTCATCGCCGGAATGAAGAGCGACACGTGGGTCGGCCGCTCGATCATGACGGGCTCGATTGTCGGATTCTCGCTGCCGAACTTCTGGTTCGGCATCATGATGATCCTGCTGTTCGCCGTTGAACTGCAATGGCTGCCGTCGGGCGGACGCGGGCCGACCGGCACGCTTTTTGGCCTCGAATTCTCGCTGCTCAATCCGGCCGGATGGCCCAATCTGATCATGCCGGCCATGACGCTGGCGATCTACAAGGTGTCGCTCGTTATCCGCCTTGCCTGCGCCGGGACGCGCGAGGCCCTGTTGCAGGATTATGTGCGGTTCGCGCGCGCCAAGGGCCTTTCACGCACGCGTATCATCGGCGTGCATGTGCTCAAGAACATCCTCATCCCGATTGTGACTGTGCTCGGCCTCGAACTCGGCTCCATGATTGCCTTTGCGGTCGTGACCGAGACAGTTTTCGCATGGCCCGGCATGGGCAAGCTGCTGATCGATTCCATTGCACGCTTAGACCGTCCGGTGATCGTCGCCTATCTGATGATCGTGGTGGCGATGTTCGCCATGATCAATCTCATCGTCGACATTCTCTATTCGGTACTCGACCCGCGCGTGCGCATTACCGAGACGGCAGGCTGACATGACAGACGCAGCTCTCGTCACCACCCTGCCGCCCGTCGAAACGCCGTTCCGGATTTTCGTTTCGGATTTTGTGCGCAACAAGATCGCAGTATCTGCTTTGGCGATCATCGTCGTTCTGGCGCTGCTGGCTATTTTCGCCCCGTGGGTGACGCCGCAAAACCCCTACGACCTCACGCAGATTTCCATCTTCGACAACATGCTGAAGCCCGGCGAGAAGTCGATGGACGGCAAGTTCTTCCTGCTCGGCTCCGACGAGCAGGGTCGTGACATGCTTTCGGCCATGATCTACGGCCTGCGCATGTCGCTGTTCGTCAGCGCCACCGCCACCGCGATTGCGCTGCTGGTCGGCGTTTCAATGGGGGTGACGGCTGCTTATTTCGGCGGGCGCGTCGACACCGCCATCATGCGGCTGGTCGATCTGCAATTGTCGTTTCCGGCGATCCTGATTGCGCTCATTCTGCTGGCGGCGCTCGGCAAGGGAATCGACAAGGTCATTCTGGCCCTGATGCTGGTGCAATGGGCCTATTATGCCCGCACGGTGCGCGGCAATGCGCTGGTGGAGCGCCGCCGTGAATATATCGAGGCCGCCCAATGTCTGGCGTTGCCGCGCTACATCATCATCTTCAAGCACCTGCTGCCGAACTGCCTGCCGCCGCTCATCGTGGTAGCGACCGTGCAGGTGGCGCATGCGATCTCGCTTGAGGCGACCTTGTCGTTCCTCGGCGTCGGCGTGCCGATCACCGAGCCGTCGCTCGGCCTGCTGATTTCGAACGGCTATAAATACATATTGTCGGGCAAATACTGGGTCAGCGTTTTTCCGGGACTTATGCTGCTGCTGACGATTCTGTCGATCAATCTGGTCGGGGATCATCTGCGTGATGTGCTCAACCCGCGTCTGAAAGCGTGAGGCGGGCATGAGCGCGACCCTTGAAGTCAAAGATCTTTCGACGCATTTCTTCACCCGCGCCGGCGTCGTGAAAGCCGTCGATTCCATCAGCTTCTCGGTGGAGCGCGGTCAGGTGCTCGGCCTCGTGGGCGAATCCGGCTCCGGTAAGACCGTCACCGGCCTGTCGATCATGGGGCTTGTGGACAGGCCCGGCCGCATCGTATCGGGCTCGATCAAGCTCGCCGGTCAGGAACTCGTGGGCCTGAGCGAACGCGACTGGCGCACCATTCGCGGACGGAAGATCGCCATGATCTTTCAGGACCCGATGATGACGCTGAACCCGGTTCTGCGCATCGACACGCAGATGATCGAGACCGTGCTGGCCCATGCGGACGTATCGCGCGAGAGCGCGCGCGAACGCTCGCGGCAGGCACTGTCGCGCGTCGGCATCCCGTCGCCGGACGAACGACTGACAGCCTATCCGCACCAATTCTCCGGCGGCATGCGCCAGCGCGTGGCGATTGCGATTGCGCTGCTGCACGATCCCGAACTGATCATCGCCGACGAGCCGACGACGGCGCTCGACGTCACCATTCAGGCGCAGATCATCGCACAGGTGCAGAAACTCGCGGCCGAAACCGGCACTTCTATCGTGTGGGTGACGCACGATCTGGCGGTTGTGTCGGGCCTTTCGGATCGCCTCGCCGTCATGTATGCGGGCCGCCTCATCGAGGAGGGGCCGACGGCGGAAGTGCTGCGCCATCCCCATCACCCCTACACGCTGGGCCTGCTCAATTCGCTGCCGATCAACAATCCGCAGGGCCAGCCCCTGAATCAGATACCGGGATCGACGCCTTCGCTGCTGCGCCTGCCACCCGGCTGTCCGTTCGGCCCGCGTTGTTCGCACCGGCAGGACGATTGCGCCAGCGCCGCCCCGCCCGAAACAAGCGTCGACCATGGCGTGCGGCTGCGCTGCTTCCATCCCGTCGCCCGGCAGGGAGCTTTGGCGTGAGCGATTTCCTGATCGAGGCGCGCGACGTCTCCAAGCGCTTTTCGCAGGAGCCCGATCTGGCGGCGAAAGTCGCTGGCCTGCTTGGCGCGAAGACCAAGCGCATCGTGGTTCATGCGCTCGACCATGTGAGCCTAGGCATTCGGGAAGGCGAGGTTGTCGGCCTCGTGGGCGAGTCCGGCTCCGGCAAATCGACGCTGGGCCGCATCATTGCCGGCATCTGGGAGCCGTCCGATGGCGAAATCTTTTTCGCCGGGACTGCCCGCAACGGTTTGAACGACGTCCAGCGCCGCGCCGCCGATCTGGCAGTTCAGATGGTGTTTCAGGATCCCATGTCATCGCTCAATCCGCGCATGCGGGTGGCGCAGATTGTCGGCGAGGCGCCGCAATATCACGGGATCGTGCCGCAGGCGGAAATTGGCGCCTATCTGGCCGATCTGCTGCAGAAGGTCGGCCTCGATCCATCCTTTGCGGAGCGCTATCCGCACCAGTTTTCTGGCGGTCAGCGGGCGCGTATCGGGATCGCCCGCGCGCTTGCCGTCAAGCCGCGCGTAATCGTCGCCGACGAAGCAATTGCAGCGCTGGACGTGTCCATTCAGGCGCAGGTCATCAACCTGTTCATGAAGTTGCGGGCCGAACTGGGGCTTGCCTATCTGTTCATCAGCCACGATCTCGGCGTGGTGCGTCATCTGGCCGACCGTGTGGCGATCCTCTACCTCGGTCGCATCGTCGAAAGCGCGCCCGCCAGCGAGCTGTTCCGCGCCCCGAACCATCCCTATACGGTGGCGCTGCTCGCCAATATGCCGAAAGTCGAGACCGGCAAGCACGCCTTTGCACCACTCGAAGGCGAAATCCCGAGCCCGATCAATCCACCCACCGGCTGCCATTTCCATCCGCGCTGCGCCCATGCGACGGCGCGTTGCACGGCAGAAGTTCCCGCCTTGCGCGAGATCGCGCCAGGGCGCATGGCCGCCTGCCATCTGAACGACGCCGTCTGATGGGTTTTCAGCATTGGCCTGTCTGAAATCCGGGCTGGGCGTCCACTTCTAACCGTCGATCTTCCCTGCTATATTGTCGCACGCGACGCGATCAGACATTCAGGGAGAAGAACATGACGGTGCACACCAAGCCGGAAGTGACGGGCGAACCGCAGGCTGCGGTCCGGACCTATGCGGAATCCCCGATCCAGTGCCGCAAGTTCGGCCACTATGTCTACGAAGTCACCGACGTTCAGCGCACCTTGAAATTCTGGCTCGAAGTCATGAACTTCAAGGTGTCCGACTGGAACGAGAAGGGCATGGTCTTCCTGCGCTGCAACTCGGACCATCACGGCATCGGCCTCAAGCCCGGCAAGGCCGACAAGCGCGCCACTGACGGCAACACCGTTGAGCATCTGGCCTTCGAGGTCGACAGCATGGACGTGCTGTTCAAGGCCCGCGAATATTTCAAGGCGCACAACATCCCGATCGTGTTCGAGGGCCGCAAAGGCGCGGGCTGCAACACATCGATCAACTTCCTCGATCCGGACGGCTACCAGTTCGAAATCTATTACCGGATCGATCAGGTGATCGACGACAATCTGCGCCCGGCCTCGCAGTTCCGCCCGGCCTCGCCGCTGGAAGCCGCTGTGGCGAATCCCGTGCCGGAGAAGTGGTAAGCGTTTGAAACGCTGATTTCCGAACCTGTCATTCCGGACCGCGCGTCGCGCGTCCGGAATGCCAAGGGTTTGTCGCGCTACTTCTTGTTGAGCATCGTCTCGTAGTCGCCGCCCATCACCTTCGAAACAGGATGGCCGGCCTCGACCGCAGCCGCCATGTCGTCGCTCTTGGCCATGATCTGTTCGGCGCGGGTCAGAATCTCGTCCACACGGCTCTGCGGAATCACCACCACGCCGCTGCGGTCGGCAGCCACGTAGTCGCCCGGCGTTACAACGCCGTCGCCGAACGCAATCGGACACTGGAAGTCGGCTTCGTGAATGCGGCCGCGCGCCGTGCGGGCCGTCGTCGAGCGGGCGAAGACCGTGTAGCCGATGCGGTCGGATTCCTCGATGTCGCGGGCAGGGCCGTCGATGATCGTGCCGGCGACGCCGCGCTTGAGCGCCGCCCGGGAAAGAATCCCGCCCCAACTGGCCGCATCGAGGCCGGTGCGCTGCTCCACCAGGATCACATCGTCAGGGCCGGCAGCTTCGACCGCGCCGGTGCAGAGGTGGCGATGGACATCCGGCGGCGCCTGACCTGCCGCGAGTTTTACCGTCACGGCGCGGCCCGCAATTGGCTTTGCGCCGCTGACAGGGCGAATGCCGGTGGCGGCGGGCGTCAGGCCCAGAGCATCCAGTGCGTCGGAAAGGTCGCAAATGTCGAGCTTGCGCAGGCGCGCGATAATCGGGTCGGCCATTGAGGCATTTCCTCTGCAGGTGTTGAGCGTTTCCGGTGCATCCGCTACATCGGGTTGCGGCCGCCTGCAACCGGGTGCGCCGACGGGGAACGGGACGAATGACAGAATTCGCTTGAACCACGAATGATCGTCACCGACACTCAAAGATAAAATCATCCAATCAGGGCCGAAACACCCAATGACCTCTCAAGTTTCGCCAGATGCGGCGTCCGGAACGCCCGGCGATGTTGTGCTGCGCTTCGACCATGTGTCGCGAATCTTCGGCGCCTTTGCGGCTGTCGAGGAAATCGATCTCGAATTGCATCGCGGCGAAATTCTCACGCTGCTCGGCCCCTCCGGCTGTGGAAAAACCACTACGCTGCGCATGGCCATCGGCCTCGAGCGCGCCGACCGTGGCCGCATCACCTATCGGGGCGCGACCGTCGATGCGCCGGGCGAAAAGATCTTCGTGTCGCCCGAACATCGCGACATGGGCATGGTGTTCCAGTCCTATGCGATCTGGCCGCATATGAATGTGTTCGAGAATGTCGCCTTCCCGCTGCGCACGCGAAAGATCGAGAAAAGCGTCGTCGCTGCGAAGGTGAAGGAATTTCTTGAAGTCGTCGGCCTCAAGGGCTTCGAGCAACGCTCCGGTATGCAACTATCCGGCGGCCAGCAACAGCGCGTAGCTGTAGCGCGTGGACTCGTGGCGAATCCCGATGTGTTGCTGATGGATGAGCCGTTCAGCAATCTCGATGCGAAACTGCGCGACCAGATGCGCGTCGAACTCAAGCTGTTGCAACGCCGCATCGGCGCCTCGATCCTGTTCGTCACCCACGACCAGTCGGAAGCCATGGCGATCTCGGATCGCATTGCGGTGATGCGCGCCGGCAAGGTGGAGCAAATCGGCTCGCCGCTCGAACTCTACACAAAGCCTGTCGTTCCCTTCGTGCGGGACTTTCTTGGCCACACGCTCAAACTGCCGGGCCGCGTCGTTGGCCGCGAGGGCGCGAATGTGCGGGTCGATATCGGCCATGGCGTGACGCTCGACGTGGGCGGCATGAACCATATGAAGAACGCCGCGGCAGGCGCGGACTGTCTCGTGACGATAAGGCCCGAGGAAATCAACGTCGTCGATCAGTCGGTCGAGGCCGGAGCGAATTCGGTTTCGGCGGGCATTCGGACTTTGCTGTTCCTCGGCCAGCAATATGAAGCTGTGGTCGATCTCGCGGGCGGACGCGACCTGCTGATCTTCCTGCCGCGTCTGGTGGGCTGGCGCGAAGGGCAGGGCGTGCGGCTGCAATTCCCCGCCGAGCGCCTGCAGGTCTGGGATGCGGAGTAGGCCATGAGCATGAGCCTGCCTGCGCCGCGCCAGAAAAGCGCCATGTCGACAGAAGCGCGCGTCGTCTTGCTGACGACACTGCTGCTCGTCGTCGGTTTTCTAGTCCTCTATCCGCTGTTCAATCTGCTCGTCACCAGCTTTCAGACCAATGATTTTGGCCGCGAGACGATATGGGGCATCGAGAACTGGCAAAAGGTTTTCACCCAGCAGCGCATCGGTCGCGCCATCTGGAACACGATTTCTCTGAGCCTGACCCGTCAGGCGATTTCGATCGTGCTGGGCGTGCTGATCGCCTGGCTGATTGCGCGCTCGAATCTGCCCGGCCGCAAATGGATGGAGGTCGGTTTCTGGATCGCCCTGTTCATGCCGGCGCTGCCGGTGACGCTGGGCTGGGTATTCCTGATCGCCGGCCGCAGCGGTCTGCTGAACAAGGCGCTGAACGAATTGCCCTTCGTGGACGGGCCTATGTTCAATGCCTATTCATGGTGGGGCATTGTGTGGGTCCACCTGATGACGGCCACGTTGGCTGTCAAGGTATTCCTTCTCGTGCCGGCCTTCAAGGCGATGGATTCCTCGCTCGAAGAGGCGGCGCGCGCCAGCGGCGCAAGTCTTTGGGGCACGATCCGCAAGATTGTCGTGCCGATCATGATGCCGACCATTCTGGTGGTGGCGCTGATCGGCCTCGTGCGCGCCATGCAGGCCTTCGAGGTGGAGCTGATCCTCGGCGCGCCGCGCAACATCGACGTTTACAGCACCATCATCTTCCGCTCGATGACGCAGGAGCCGCCGCAGCACGGCGTGGCGAGTTCGCTGTCGCTGACGTTCTTCTTCTCGATCATCCCGCTTGTGCTGCTGCAGCAATGGTATTCGAACCGACACCAGTATTCGGTGGTCTCTGGCAAGTTCCAGCATCGCACGCAGGATCTGGGCGTCTGGAAGGTTCCGATTGCGATTGCAATCTGGACGCTGCTGTTCCTCATGACGGTCGTACCCTTCGTGTGCTTGCTGATGGCGACGTTCATGAAGCTGTTCGGCATGTTCGACATGGCGAATCCCTGGACCACCGATCACTGGGTGAATGCTTTGTCGCGCGGCGACATTCCGCGCGCGCTTTGGAACTCGCTGCGGCTGGGCTTCATCTCGGCTTTGACCGGCATGGTCGCCTTTACGCTCATCGCCTACATCACCACCAAGACGAAGTTCTGGGGCCGCAAGGCGCTGGATTTCTTCACCTGGATGCCGACGCTCATTCCGGGCCTCGTGCTGAGCCTCGGCCTTTTGCAGATGTTCACCGGCGTCTGGGTGTTCCGGCCATTTTACGGCACCATCGCGGTGCTGGTTTTGGCGATCCTGATCAGCACCGTCACGATCGGTACACAGATGATCCGGGGCGGGTTCAGGGCGCTCGGGCAGGAACTGGAAGAAGCCGGCTGGGCGGCTGGCGGCTCGCGCTTCTACACGTTCCGGCGTGTGATGCTGCCGCTGATCGCCCCGACTGTGGCGGTGATAGGGCTCGAAATATTCGCCACAGCCAATTCCGCGGTCGGCATTGTGGCCTTGCTCGGCACTGGCGCAACGCAGCCCCTGTCGATCCTGCAACTGGTGCTGCTCGATTCCGGCAAGTTTGAATCGGGCGCGGTGGTGGGCGTCGTCATTATGGTTCTGACAATCGCGTCGGCGCTGCTGGCGCGCTACATCGGCACGAAGGCGGGTCTGGGACGCCACGCCTGACGTTTGGCGTTCCGCCGTTCCTTCGCTAGTCTCCCGCAAAAGCTTCACGGGCGGAGCGGGAGGCAGCGATGAAACTTTGGGCGGGCGTATGCGCACTGGCGTTAGGACTGGCGTCTCCTGCGCTCGCACAGGACTGGCAGAAGGAATGGGCCGACACGCTCCAGCGCGCCAAGGGCCAGCCGCTCGTCCTCGCCGTCCATGCGCTTGAAGGTCATGCGCCCATTGTTGAGGCCTTCCAGAAGCGCTTCCCGGACATCAAGGTCGAACTGACCCTTCAGGGTCAAACTGTCACCGCCCCGCGTGTCATCACCGAACAGAAGAACGGCATCTTCGCCTGGGATTCCTGGTGGGGCGCGACCGGCAACATGACGACTGTCGTTCTGCCGACAGGCGGCTTCGACAAGATTACGGATTACATGATCTTGCCGGAAGTGAAAGACGCGCAGAACTGGAGCGCGCCCGACTATCTTTACACATCCGACAAGGGTTCCTATGTCTTCGTCCATACGCATTACGAGGAAGCTGCGGTCTATTTCAACAAGGGCGCGGTCAAGGGATTTGCGCCGGCCAGCATCGACGCTCTTGTCGATCCGCGCCTGAAAGGCCTCATCGCCATCCGTGACCCGACGAAGCCCAACAATGGCACTTCGGCTCTCGCGGGCGTCCTGAAGGAGAAGGGGCCGGACTTCGTGAACTACCTGTTCGGCCAGATGGATCCGACCGTGATCGACAATCCGCGCCAGCTCACCGACGCCGTGATGCGCGGCGACAAGGCCCTCATCATCGGCGGCTCGCAGGACATCGTGAACCAGTGCCGTCTCGCCGGCGCCTGCGCGGATGTTTCCAAGCTGCCGTACGGGCGCTACGTGCTGTCGCGCGGCGTCGGGGTAATGAAGAACGCGCCCCACAAGGATTCCACGAAGGTCTGGATCAACTGGCTGCTGAGCCGCGAGGGGCAGGAGACCTATGTGAAGATCTGGGCGCAGCACAACAGCACCGGAGCGGTCAGCCTGCGCAAAGATGTGCCGCCCGACCCGAAGCACCTCGATTCCGTGCCTGACTACATGAAGCTCGACCAGTACCTGCTGATCGCCACGGAATCCGGCGAGGCCACGCTCAAGCAGGTGCAGTCGCTTTATAGCGCCGTTAAGGATCGCGCCCGCTAGAGCCTCTGGCGGCTTGCGGGTAGGTGATTTATTGTGAACCAGATTGCAAGCCGCGCAGAATGCGCCTGCATATTCGGAGGAAGCCCATGTTGAAATCCCTGTCGGTCGCAATCGGCATCATGGCCGTCGCCGCCTTGCCCGCCGCCGGGCAGGATTGGCAGAAGGAATGGGCCGACACGCAGGCCCGCGCCAAAGGCCAGACCCTCGCCATCGCGGTTCACGGGATCGAGGGCCATGCGGCGCTGGTGCGCGAGTTCCAGAAGAAGTTTCCCGACATCAAGGTCGATCTCTGGGAGGGCAATCCATCCCAGTTTGCGCCGCGCGTGCTGACCGAGCAGAAGAACGGCATTTTCGCGTGGGACGTCATGTGGGCGGCTACATCGAACATGACCAATACGATCATGCCGGCGGACGGCTTTGAGAAAATCACCGACTTCATGATCCTTCCCGAGGTGAAGGACGAGGCCAACTGGCGCGCGCCGTCCTATCTCTACACGTCCCCGAAGGGCCCCTATGTGTTGGTTCATTCCTACATGGCGGAAGGAACCATTTACCAAAACCAGTCAGCCATCAAGAATCTGAAGATCGAGAATGCCGACGGTCTGCTCGACCCTCGCCTGAAGGGCAGGATTGCGGTGCGCGATCCCTCGCGCAGCAACAACGGCACCTTCGTGCTCGGCTCCGTGCTGCGCGAAAAAGGGCCGGATTTCCTGCAGAAGTTTTTCGCCCAGATGGAGCCGACCGTCATCGACAATCCGCGCCAGTTGACCGACGCCGTGATGCGCGGCGATTCCGCCATCGCCGTGGGGGCTGCGCCGGACACGGTAGCCCAGTGCTATCTGGCGGGCGGCTGCAAGGACATCCAGCGCCTGCCGTTTGGCCAATATCTGTTCTCTCGCGGCGTCGCCGTGCTGCGCAACGCCCCCCACAAGGAGGCCGCAAAAATCTGGGTAAACTGGTTCCTGAGCCGGGAAGGGCAGGAGACCTTCGTGCGCGAATGGGTGAAGTACAACGACAGCGGCGCCATGAGTTTCCGCAAGGATGTCGCGACCGATCCGAAACACAAAAGCTCGGAGCCCGACTATACGAAGATGGATACCTATTTCATGGCGGGCGCGGACTCAGGCGAAGCGCTGTTGTCCAGCGTGATCAAGATGTATACGGACATCAAGAACCGCACGAAATAGCCGGATTTGGGGGAAGCGCAGATGGCTTACGATCTCGAACGATTTTGTCAGGATACAAGCGCAGCCCTGAAGAGCGGTAAGCCCCTGCAGGCCAGCCTCGACGAGATCGCCGCAAGGCTGGGCGACCTGCTGCGCAATCCCGATTTCGTCGCGTCGGCGTTCAACGAAGACACGCCGCCCGGCAAGGAAGAGCTTTATCATGATCCGGAGCTCGATTTTTACGTTCAGGCGCATATGCAGAAGGGCGGCAAGAACGGCACGCCGCACAGCCACGGGGCTTCGTGGGCGATCTACGGAAACGCAACAGCCCTTACCCGCATGACCGAATGGCGGCGCGTGAATCCCGAGGCCGAGGAAGCGGCCGTGCTGGAGCCGACAGAGACCTACGAGCTTCACGCTGGCGATACGCGTACCTACGGGCCGGGCGTCATCCATTCGACCGCCCATCCTGAAAAGGCCTGGGTAATCCGCGTCTGCGGAACGGATCTCGACGCGATCCCTCGTTACAAATTCCGCAAATCACGCGACAGAATCCTCGAAAAGGCCTGACGCGTTTCGTCCATTTCTATCGTTCGTTCGCGGCTGAATTTCACCGCAGCGGTTTTATCTTCGGAGGAATACATGAGCTTTTCGGCGTGGCGCGGCATTGCGGGCATCATCCATCCAACCCTGCGTCCCGGTGCGCTGGAAGAATTCATTCGCCTTCTGCCCGAAGGCATCGGCGTCATCCCGCTGTTCACGAACATCACCAAGGGTACGCGCGAGGAATTCGGCACGGTGATGGACGCCTATGAGGCGCAGATTGCCATTCTGGCCGAACAGGGCTGCGACGCCATCCACCCGAACGGCGCGCCGCCCTTCATGGTTCACGGCCTCAAGGGCGAAGCAAAGCTGATCGACGGCTGGGAGAAGAAATACAAGGCACCGATCTTCACCGCCGGCCAGAACCACATCACGGCCCTGAAGGCCATCAAGGCGAAGACCATTGTTGGCGCGACCTATTTCTCGGGCGAGATCAACGACACATTCGCCCAGTATTTCAAGGATGCCGGCTTCAAGGTGAAGGCCATGGAGGGCATCGACGTGCCCTTCAACAAGGTGCAGGAACTGTCGGGCGAGCAGGTCTATGCCCACATCAAGAAGAACTTCCTGAAGCACAAGGGCGCCGATGCGATCTACATGCTCGGCTCCGGCTGGCGCACGCTGAACATCATCGACATGCTGGAAAAAGACCTCGGCGTGCCGGTCATTCATCCCGTGCCCGCCCGTGTGTGGGAGTTCCAGAAGCGCCTGCATGTCAATGAACCGCGCAAAGGCTTCGGCATGTTGCTCGAAACGCTGCCGTCGTTGCCGTAACGTCACGTCGCAAGGGGTTTCCCGATGAAACATCAGATCAACATGGTCGGCGCTGTGGCTCTGGCGACCGGCGTTCTTTGCAGCGGCGCCGTCTTCGCACAGACCTCTGTCGAGCAATTCTACAAGGGCAAGAACGTCAATCTGACGATTCCGACCTCTCCAGGCGGCATCAATGATATTTCGGGCCGTCTCGTGTCGCGGCACCTGGGTAAATTCATTCCAGGCAACCCGAACATCGTGGTGCAGAATGTGCCTGGCGGCGGCGGACTTGTGGCGCTGAACAAGCTTTACAACACGTCTGAGAAAGACGGCACGCAGATCGCCATCATCCAGCGCGGGACACCGCAGTTGGCCATACAGGGCGAGCCAAATGCGAAGTTCGATCCGCTGAAAATGACGTGGCTGGGTTCGTTGTCGTCTTACGCTGGCGATCGCTATCTGCTGCTCGTCAACTCCAATCATCCGGCAAAGACCGCAACCGACCTTCTTAAGCCCGGCGTTCGTCTCAAGGTGGGCGGCGACCAGCCGGGCTCAACGAACCTGTCTTTCGCCATGATGGCGAAAGACGTGCTGGGCCTGAACATCGATATCGTGCGCGGCTATCCAGGCGCGGCGCCGATGTTCATCGCCATGCAGAGCGGCGAACTCGACTCGCAGGTCATCGGATACAATTCCGTCCGCGCCGGGCAGCCGCATTTGTGGAATGGCAAGCTCGTGCGCGCGCTCATCCAGTTCGGTCGTGACGATCGCCTCGGCGGCGAACTTGCCGATGTGCCGACCGGGCAGGAACTTTTGAAAGATCCGGATAAAAAGGCGCTTCTCGCCTTCGCCGAATTGCCGTTCCAGATGGCGCTGCCGTTCGTTGCGCCTCCCGGAATGCCGGAGGATCGCACGAAGGCGCTCAAGAACGGCTTCATGCAGATGGTGAAGGATCAGGCGTTCCTTGCCGACGCAGAGAAAGTGAATATCGAGATCAGCGCCATCAGCGGCGACGAGGTTCTGGCCGTCATCGGCAAGATGGCCGCCACGCCGAAAGCGGTGATTGCGAAATATACCGATCTCGACAACGCCAATCGCAAGTAATTTACGCAGGGGACTCTCATGGCATTCACAAGTTGGCGCGGCGTCATCGGGATGGTTCACCCGACGTTACGTCCGGGCTCGACCGAAGAGGTTATCCGTCTGCTGCCGGAAGGCATCGGCGTGCTGACCCTCTACATGAACATCCGCAAGGGAACCGCGACCGAATTCGAAACTGTCATGGCCGGTTACGAATCCCAGATCGCCATTCTGGCGGAGCAGGGCGTTGACCTGATCCATCCCTCGGGTGCGCCCCCGTTTATGGTGCACGGCTACAAGGGCGAAGCCAAAATCATTTCCGGCTGGGAAAAGAAGTACAAGGTTCCGATCTTCACGTCGGGGCAGAACCAGATCACGGCGCTGAAAGCCATCAAGGCCAAGAGCATTGTGGGCGCGACTTATTTCCCCGGCGACATCAACAAGTCCTTCTCGAAATATTTCGAGGACGCCGGCTTCAAGGTGAAGTGCATGGACGGCATCGAAGTGCCTTTCGACAAGGCGCAGGAGCTTTCCGGCGAGCAGGTCTATGCGCACATCAAGAAAAGCTTCCTGAAGCAGAAGGGAGCTGACGCGATCTATATGCTTGGCTCTGGCTGGCGCACGCTGCACATCGTCAAACTGCTGGAGCAGGATCTGCAGGTGCCGGTCATCCACCCGCAGCCTTCGCGCGTCTGGGAAATCCAGAAGCGCCTGCACATCAACGAAGCCAAGACCGGCTACGGCATGTTGCTCGAAACCATGCCGCCGCTGCCGTAGGCGTTTCGCTTTCGCACAACGTTCGTGCCCGCGCCAGTCGCGGGCATTTTCGTTTGCGCGTTAGCCACGCATCGCCAGAAGCTCGGTCTGGCCCATCACCTCGAAGACCAGATGGTCGCGATGCGTCCTGCCGAATTCGTCGGTCGCCACAATGTCGAGCCGATGCACGCCGGCTGGCAGATCGTTCGGCAGCGCAACAGACCAGACATGCGAGGAATTTTCGGCATTCACCCACGGTTTGATGGAACTGCGGTTGCGTGCATAGACCGAAGCCACGAACGGATCGGCCCGGTTCTCACGCGCCATCTCGAGGGCCTGGCCTTTTCCGATGCTGCAGGAAACGCGCGTACGAGGTCCGCCGTCGAACACGTTAACGACAAGCTCAGTGCGGCCGGAATCCGCAATCGATAGGGCCGGCCCACGGAGCTTTGCCGCAACCTTGCTGCGATATTCGTCTGGCAGCTTTTCGCACAGCACAGCGCGCACCTGACGTTCGCGCGCCTCATTGGCCGACTGAAAGCGCGTTTCGCAAGTCGTCCCGCTGACGCTGAGAATGTAATAGCCGCTCGGCGAGCCGTCGCAGGCGTCGGCAATCGCCACGCCGCGCCGGTCGTAGGGGCCGCTCCACCACGAGCCCGAGACCGTCGCCAGCACCTGATGATGGTGAGGCGCGCTTTTGGCGTCGAGGTGAATGTAGCGATGTTCGCTCATATGCGTATGGCCGGAAAAACTCACGCAAGGCCTGTCGCCCAGCAGCTTGAGCAATTCGGCGCAATCGTCCACGGCCATTTCGCGGCCGTCGGCTCCGCGCCACGAGCGCAGCGGCACGTGCATGCCGAGCACAATCAGCGTGTCGGCAGGCGTCTGCGCCAGCAGATTGGCTACAAACGCAAGTTGTTCCCTGCTTATGCCGTCGCCGTAGGGGCTTTCGTTCAACGGTCCGGAGGCATCTGCGCCGCCATACACCACATTGTTGAGCATGATGTAGAGCGCCTTGCCATACGCGAAGGCATAATGCGTCGGGCCGAAAATGCGCTTGTAAGTCTCGCGTGCATAGCGGTCGTTCGGCGATTCAAAATTGAGATCGTGATTGCCCGGCACATTGTACCAGGGCGCGCCGATCTGGCCGATGATCTGGTTCAGGCGGTCGTAGAGACCGAGATTGTCGCCGACAATATCGCCCAGCGTGACCCCGAAAGCCGCCCGCGTTCCCACCAGCCCGGGCACGACGCCGTCGCGGATGAAATCCACTTCCGCATGGGTCTCGGGCTGCGGATCGGCGAACAGGATTGCCTCGTAAGAGTCTGGCTCGTTCTGCGGCGTCAGTACAAAATCCACCGATGCCGGCAGAGGCCCTGTGGGAGCGAGGCCCGCGAAGGCCATGTTGAATTCCGCCGGTGTGCCCTGCGGCTGGTGGATGTAATAAAAGCGTGGCTGCCGGGTCAGCGGATCGACCGGCGGCGCATAACCAGATGGCTTGATGACGCTGATGATCGTATCGCCGTCGAGCGGCAGTTCGTAGCGGCCTAACGGGTCAGTCCGCGCAATATCGCGACCGTTGGTCACCAGCACGCCCGCCAGTCCCGCGCCGTCCGGCGTCCGCACCACGCCGCGCGCCCGTCTGTCGAGGCCGATCGCCACAGCCCGGCCCGGCAGGAAACTCGCGGTCGCCATCGCCACGCCGCTGCGCAACACATTGCGGCGCGTCGGCTGAAGATTTTCGATCATCGATTGCTCCATTTTCATGGAGTTGCGATGGCTGATTCATCCGACAGACGCGCGAAGACGCGGTGACAGGGCGGCGAAGGGGCCATGACAGTTCGATGAATCCCAGACAGTCAGCAGCCGGTCCGGTGAGCCCCACCTTGACCTTCCGGCCCGCGCGCCGCAAAAGTGCCGCAACCAACCGGGCCCGCCATGCCATCCGTCACGCTTATCGACAATTACGACAGCTTCACCTGGAATCTGGTCCATTATCTGGGCTCGCTGGGTGCTGACGTGACCGTGTACCGGAACGATCAGCTTTCCGCGGAAGCCGTTCTGGCCGAAAAGCCCGACGCCATCGTGTTGTCGCCCGGCCCCTGCACGCCGAAAGAGGCGGGCATTTGCCTCGATCTCATCAAGGCCGCCAATGGCGAGGTGCCGCTGTTCGGCGTCTGCCTCGGCCATCAGTCCATCGGGGACGCCTACGGCGGCGACGTCGTCCGTGCGCCCGCGCCCATGCACGGCAAGATGTCGACCATCGAGCACCACGGCGAGACGATCTTTCGCGGCATCAACGGGCCGTTTCAGGCGACGCGCTATCATTCGCTCGTGGTGAAGCGCGACACCATGCCGGACGATCTCAAGATTGTCGCCGAAACCCACGACGGCCTCGTAATGGCGGTATCGCACCGGCATCATCCGGTTCATGGCGTTCAGTTCCATCCCGAAAGCATCATGTCCGAGCACGGCCACGACATTCTGCGCAACTTCCTCGATCTGGCCGGGGTCTGGAACCGCGCCCATCCGCGCAAAGCCTGAGAGAGATTTTCCATGGATGCGTTCAAGCCGCTGATAGCCAAAGTCGCCACAGGCGCGAGCCTGACCCGCGCCGAGGCCCGGCAGGCGTTCGACAACATGCTGTCTGGTGAGGTTACTCCGTCGCAGATGGGAGGCTTCCTCATGGCCCTGCGCGTGCGCGGCGAGACCGTGGAAGAAATCACCGGCGCTGTGACGGCCATGCGCGAGAAGATGTTGAAGGTGAACGCCCCGGTGGGCGCCATCGATATCGTCGGCACCGGCGGCGACGGCTCGGGCTCATACAATGTCTCGACTTTGGCCTCGATCATTACCGCCGCCTGTGGTCTGCCGGTGGCAAAACACGGCAACCGCGCTGCCTCGTCGCAGTCGGGCGCCAGCGATGTGTTGTCGGCGCTCAATGTGAAGATCGGGCTGCCGGCGACGGGCGTCGAGGCTTGCCTGAACGAGGCAGGGCTTGGCTTCATGATGGCCCCCACGCACCACGCCGCTATGCGCCACGTCGGCCCGGTGCGGGTTGAGCTCGGCACGCGGACGATATTCAACATTCTGGGGCCGCTTTCGAACCCGGCCGGCGTCACCCATCAGTTGCTCGGCGTGTTTTCGCCCGCATGGCTCGAACCCATGGCGCAGGTCTTGAAGAACCTTGGCTCCGAGCGCGTCTGGGTCGTCCATGGCTCCGATGGTCTGGACGAAATGACCACGACCGGCCCGACGTCAGTGACGGCGCTCGAACATGGCCAGATCCGCTCGTTCGAGGTCACGCCTGAAGAAGCCGGTCTGAAACGCGCCACCGCCGCCGACCTGAAGGGCGGCGACCCAGCCCACAATGCGGCTGCGCTACGCGCCGTGCTGGACGGCATGAAATCCCCCTACCGGGACATTGCGGTGCTGAACGCAGCCGCAGCGCTTGTGATCGGGGACAAAGCCAAGACGCTTCTGGATGGCGCAAGGATAGCGGGCGAGGCGATCGACTCAGGTCGTGCGAAAGCCACACTGGCGAAACTCGTCGACGTTTCAAACCGAGGATAAGGCATGCCGGATATTTTGCGGAAAATCGAGGCCTACAAGCGTCGCGAGATTTCCGACGCCAAGGTCCGCATGCCGCTGCATTCGCTGGAGCGCCAGATCGACAAGCAGTCGCCGCCGCGCGGTTTCGTACACGCACTGGAAGCCAAGATCGATTCCGACTCTTTTGCGTTGATCGCCGAGATCAAGAAGGCCAGCCCCTCGAAAGGCGTCATCCGCGAAGACTTCAATCCGACCCAGCTCGCGAAGGATTACGCGAAGGGGGGAGCCGCCTGTCTGTCGGTCCTTACCGACAATCCGTCGTTTCAGGGCAAGCCCGAATATTTGACCGACGCGCACAACGCCGCGAAAAATCTGCCCGCTCTGCGGAAGGATTTTCTCTACGATCCCTATCAGGTCTATGAAGCCCGCGCGTGGGGCGCGGACTGCATTTTGATCATCATGGCGGCTGTCGACGACGATGCCGCGCGCGCGCTCAACAAGGCCGCCCACGATCTGAAAATGGACGTGCTGGTCGAGGTTCATGATGAGGCAGAACTCAAGCGCGCCCTGTCTCTGGAAACCCGCCTGATCGGCATCAACAATCGCGATCTTCACACGTTCAAGACCAGCCTCGATGTGACCGAGCGCCTTGTGAAGCTCGTGCCGAAGAACCGCATCGTGGTGTCGGAAAGCGGCATCGGCGACCACGAGGATTGCCTGCGTCTGTCCGGGCTGGGCGTTGGAGCATTCCTCGTTGGCGAAAGCCTCATGCGTCAGGCCAATGTGGTCGAGGCCACGCACGATCTTCTGCACGGCAAGCTCATTCCCAAGCGCACGAAGGCCTGAGCGATGAGCGATCTCACGCATATCTCCGCCTCCGGCGAGGCCCGCATGGTGGATGTCTCGGAGAAGGACGTCACCTCGCGCACCGCCATCGCCGAAGGCCGCGTGGTGATGCTCAAAGAGACGCTTGAACTGGTCAAATCCGGCAACGCCAAGAAAGGTGATGTGCTGGGCACAGCCCGCATCGCCGGCATCATGGCGTCGAAGAAGACGCATGAACTGATTCCCATGTGCCACCCGCTGCTGATCTCGAAAGTGCAGGTCGATCTCGAAGTTGACGAGGCGCTTCCGGGCATCCGGGTGCGGGCGCTCTGCAAGGTCGCGGGGCAAACCGGCGTCGAGATGGAAGCCCTGACGGCGGTGTCGGTGGCGTGCCTGACCATCTACGACATGGTGAAAGCCGTGGACCGCTTCATGCGCATTGAGGGCATAGGACTCGTCGAAAAAATGGGCGGCAAGTCAGGGTACTGGAAGCGGGACGAAGTTTAGTTCTCGTCGTTGAATTTGACGGCGCTTTTCTTGACCGCCTTACCCATGCGATAAACCCTCATGGCTCCTTCACCGCTCCTTCCCGTTCCCGAAGCTCTCGCCCGCATTCTGGCCAGCGCGCCCCATGGGCTGCCCTCCGAGAACGTTCCGCTCGCGCTTGCCGCAGGCCGCACGCTGGCGGCCGATCTGGCGGCTCGACGCACCCAGCCGCCGTCCGATGTTTCCGCGATGGACGGCTATGCGCTGATCTTCGACGATATTGCGCACGTTCCGGCGACTCTGGACGTGATCGGCGCAAGTTCGGCGGGCCACGGTTTTGCTGGCGAAGTGACGCGCGGCAAGGCAGTGCGCATCTTCACCGGCGCGCCTGTTCCGAAGGGCGCCGACACGGTGCTGATTCAGGAAAACACCAAGGTCGAAGGCGCGCGCGTTATGGCTGTTGAGAACGAGCCGCGCGGCCACAATATCCGCAAGGCAGGGCTCGATTTCGTCGCCGGGCAGACCTTGCTGCCGCAGGGCCGCCGTCTCGGCGCGCCCGAACTGGCGCTGGCAGCAGCCATGAACCATGCCACGCTGCCGGTCGCCCGCAAACCGCGAGTGGCGCTGCTGGCGACGGGCGACGAACTCGTCGCGCCGGGGCAGGAGCCGGGTCCGGACCAGATTGTTGCGTCCAATACTTTTGCGGTCGCCGCCTATGCGGAAGCCGCAGGCGCAGAGGTGATCGATCTAGGCATTGCGGGCGATACGTTCGCTGCCCTCGAAGCCGCTATCAAGAGCGCCCGCGACGCGAAGGTTGATGTGCTGGTGACGGTCGGCGGAGCATCTGTCGGCGATCACGATCTGGTTCAGACAGCGCTCACCCGCGAGGGTATGGAGCTCGGCTTCTGGAAAATCGCCATGCGGCCCGGCAAGCCGCTCATGCACGGACGTCTCGGCGACATGCGCATTCTGGGTCTGCCGGGCAATCCGGTGTCGGCCATCGTGTGCGCCGTTCTGTTCCTCGTGCCGCTGGTACGGGCACTGTCTGGCGATCCCGATGCGGGACGCGATACGTCTGCGGCCGCAGTTCTGGGTGGAGATCTGAAGGCAAACGATTCCCGGCAGGATTATCTGCGCGCAACGCTTGCGCCTGCGGGCGATGGACTGCCGATCGCGACGCCGTTCGGACGGCAGGATTCCTCGATGCTGCGCACGCTGGCGGATTCTCAATGCCTCGTGATCCGACCGGCCTTCGCGCCTGTCGCAAAGGCGGGCGATCCCTGCCGGATCGTACGGCTTTAAGCGCCGCTTGCCCTGAACCTGAGAGCGCAATAGCTTGTCCCCAACCGTGAGCGCAGCGCTTCTGTCTGCGCATCACAAATTGGGAGGAACGCATGCGCCTTCAATGCGCGACAATCGCCGTCACAATAGCGACTCTTGCTGGTTCCGTGTCGGCGCTTGCGCTGACGCAGGAGGAAATCCTCAACTACAAGGGCGCGGATCGCGACAAGGTGCTGATCGAGGGCGCGAAGAAAGAGGGCCAGGTGGTCTTCTATTCGGGCATGATCCCGAACCAGACGCTTCGTCCACTGGCGGACGCGTTCCAGAAAAAATATCCCGGCGTGAAGCTGAATTTCTGGCGGGCGGATTCGGAAGAAATTGTCACCAAGATGCAGGCAGAGCAGCGCGCCAATAACATGGTCGGCGATGTGCTGGAGGGCACCGGCGTCGGCGAACTGGCTGTCAGCGCCAATCTGGTTCAGCCCTTTACGTCGCCGGTGTTGAGCGAATATCCTGAGCAGTTCCGCGATCCGCGCAAGTTCTGGGCGCCGACGCGACTGAGCTATTTCGGCATTGCCTACAACACCAAACAGGTTCCGGCCAACAAGGTCCCCAAATCATGGGACGATCTTCTTGATCCGCAATGGACGGGCAAGATGGCGTGGTCTTTCGGCCCAGCAACCGCCGCAGGCCTGATGATCACCACCATCCGCAAGGTGATGGGCGAAGAAAAGGCGAAGGCCTATTTCGAAAAACTCGGCAAGCAGAAGATCGCCAATCTGGCCGAGACGTCCCGCACGGTTGTCGACCGCACCATGGCAGGCGAGTACGCGCTGGGGCTGGCGATCTACGCGCATCATCCGCTGATCAGCAAGGCAAAGGGCGCGCCGGTAGACACAGTGCTGTTCGATCCGGTGGCCAGCGCGGCCGGCGTGATGCTTGTGGCGAAAAATGTTCCGCATCCGCACGCCGCCATGTTGCTGGTGGATTTCATCCTGTCGAAAGACGGGCAGGACATTATGGCCAAGTCGCAATATTTCCCGGCTCGGCCGGATGTACCGGCGCTGCCGGAACTCGCGCCGATTGTACCGAGCGCGGTGGACTTCAAGGATCTGTTCGTGACGCCGGAAGATTTGCAGAATTATGCGGATTCTTCGGCGAAGATTCTGAACGACTATTTCCGCTAGCCGAACGCTGAACACGCTTTTGTCCTTCTGGCGATACTGCATCGCCAGAAGGTTCAGGTTTCACAACCGGATTTTGAGTCGTCTATTGCGGCAGCGTTGAGCTATCCCGTTACGCTCGCATTGCCGAACTTCTCTTTCCACTTCGGAATGACTTCCTTGTTGTAGACATTGTCGGGAACGATCCCGTTCAATGCGGAAATCACCGAGCGCGCCGCCCAGGCGATGCCGGGGCGCAATTCGCCGCCTTCGTTGAACGAGGCCGAGTGCGGCGACAGCAACACCTTGTGGCCGAGTTTGCGCAGTGGCGAGTCCATCGCCACAGGCTCTTCCTCGAAGGCGTCGATGGCTGCGCCGCGCAGTCGATTTTCGGCGATGGCCTTCGCAACGGCTTCTTCGTCGATGATCTTGCCGCGCGCTGTGTTGATGAGCGTTGCGGTCGGCTTCATCAGGCGGATCTGGTCTGCGCCGAACATGAAGCGCGTTTCCTTCGTCAACACCACATGGAACGACACCACATCGGATTCTCGAAGTAGCGTCTCGTAATCGACGGATTTGACGCCGGTCTGCAGGAAGTCGGACGGCGGAATATAGGGATCGTAGGCGATCAGGCGCACACGCCACGGCGCGAGCAGGGCTGCGACGCGCTTGCCGATGCGCCCGAGACCGACAAAGCCTATGGTGATGCCCGGATAACCATCGGCGCGCGCACCAAGGAATGTGGTGCCCAGATGCGGCTCGCGCCACTGGCCGGCCCGCACCGCCAGATCGCGTTCGACGATCTTTTTCAACATGGCGAGGATCATCGCCATCGTGGTTTCAGCGACGCCGAAGCAATTGGATTCCGTCGGCGCGTGGCAAACCAGAATGCCCAGATCGGTGGCGGCGTCGGTGTCCACGTCGTCAACCCCGACCGTATATTTCGCCACGATGCGCAAACGCTGCGAGGCTTCCATCACGCGGCGCGAAATCGGCGTATGGCGGATAGAGGTGCCCATCAGGGCGACGGTGTCGCGCGCTGCGTCTGTCAGCGGGCCCTCATGCTCTCCGCGCGGCAGGGTCCACGACTTGTCGCCCCAGACGAGTTCGTAGCCGCGGCCTTCCAGATTTTCGATGATGTCTTTCGGTTCTTCGCGCGGTGCGAACATCAGGATTTTCGGCTTCGACATGTTTCCTCCTGTTCGCTCGATCAGTCTGGCTGACGAGGCATCTTCACAACTTATGCTACGCGACCGAAGAGCCCCGCAAGCCCACCCGGCGCGTCAAAAAGCCCGGACCGGGCGAGCCCCGCGCAGGCGGCGGGCGACCGCGCCGGCAGATCGAAATTCCATCGGCATATGAATTGCTTAATCCCCCGTCGCAGGGCAGCGGCGGGGGCTATATGCCGACAATTCATGCAGAGCCATACGGGTTCGACCTTGATCCAGCGCATGCTGCGCTTCTGATCATCGACATGCAGCGCGATTTTCTGGAGCCCGGCGGCTTCGGCGAAATGCTCGGCAACGATGTCGGTCAATTGCGCCGAACAATAGAGCCCAATCGCAGATTGCTGGCCGCGTGGCGTGCCGCCGGCTTGCTGGTCATTCACACACGCGAGGGGCACCGGCCGGATCTGTCCGATCTGCCGCCATCCAAGAAAATCCGGGGCCGCTCCGGGACCAGCATCGGCGACATGGGCCCCATGGGCCGCATTCTGGTGCGCGGCGAACCCGGCCACGACATCATCCCCGAGCTTTATCCAGTCGCCGGCGAACCGGTGATCGACAAACCCGGCAAGGGCGCATTCTACGCCACCGATCTCGCCGAAATCCTCCGGCATCTCGGTGTCACGCAACTCGTCGTCACCGGCGTCACCACCGAAGTCTGCGTCAACACCACCGTGCGCGAAGCCAACGACCGGGGCTTCGACTGCCTCGTGCTCGAAGACTGTGTGGGTTCCTACTTCCCCGAATTTCAGGCCATGGGCCTCAATATGATCAAGGCGCAGGGCGGCATCTTCGGATGGGTCGCGCCGTCGGACCGCGTCATTGCAGCCATCACGAACTGAACAAACCCAACAAACGTTCGTGCAGAGGAGGTGAGCATGTCAGCAACATCAGCAACGACGGCGCCAAAGCTGTGGACGCCCGGCGACTGGAACGCATTCTTCGGCTTCGGCACCAATATTCTTGTCAACATTCTGGTTCTGACCGGACTGTTGCGTTTCGTTCTCAAGATGCCCGACTCGCTTGTGTTCGGCCGCATTCTGCCGGCGCTCGGCGTCATGTTGTGCCTGAGCACCTGCTACTACGCCTGGCTGGCCTACAATCTAGCAAAGAAGACCGGCCGCACCGATGTCTGCGCGCTGCCCTCTGGCGTCAGCGTCCCGCACATGTTCGTCGTGACCTTCGTGGTCATGCTGCCGATTTTGATCGCCACCAACGATCCCGTGCAGGCATGGGAAGCCGGCCTGACGTGGGTCTTCGTGCAAAGTTTCGTGTTGATGATCGGCGGCTTTATCGGCCCGGTCATCCGCCGGATCACGCCGCGCGCGGCGCTGCTCGGCTCGCTCGCGGGTATTTCGATCACCTTCATCTCCATGAGCCCGGCGGCGCAGATGTTCTCGACGCCAGTGATCGGCGTCGTCTGTTTCGCGGTGATCCTCGCGAGCTGGTTCGGCGGCGTGCGTTATTTCAATGGCGTTCCGGGCGGCCTTGTGGCCATCGCGGTCGGTACCGCGCTGGCGTGGGGCTCGAACCTGTTTGGACTCGGCTATGGCGATCTGACGCTCGCCAAGCTGACCGGTTCTTTTGCCAACTTCGGCTTTGAGATCCCGATTCCGGCCATCGGCCATGTGTTCTCGGGTTTCAAGTTCATCGGCGTCATTCTGGTGACAGCGATTCCGTTCGGCATCTACGATCTGGTGGAGGCGCTTGATAATGTCGAGAGCGCGGCGGCGGCGGGAGATTCTTACCCGACTACCCGCGTGCTGACGGCGGACGGCGTGGTGAGCCTTATCGGCTGCCTGCTCGGCAATCCGTTCATCAATGCCGTCTACATAGGCCATCCGGGCTGGAAGTCCATGGGCGGGCGCATAGGCTATTCGGCCGGCACAGGCATTCTGATGCTGGTGCTGACCTGCTTCGGCATCGTGGCGCTGATGTCGGCGCTCATTCCGGTCGTGGCGATCCTGCCGATCCTTCTCTACATCGGCATGCTGATCGGCTCGCAGGCCTTTCAGGAATCGCCGCACCGGCATGCGCCGGCCATTGTGCTGGCGCTGGTTCCGCAAATCGCCGCCTGGGGCAAGACGCAGATCGATGGCGCTCTAGGGGCGGCCGGAACCAACGCTGCGGCGGTGGGTTTCGACAAGCTCGGTCAGGTGGGCGTGCTCTACAAGGGGCTCGAAACGCTGGGCGGCGGCGCGACGCTGGCCGGCATTATCCTCGGTGCCGTCACGGTGTTCACCTTCTTCGGCTTCATCCACGGCGAGGCCATCGGCTTCGCCAGCTCGCCGGCGGTGGCTTTCTCTTATCTGGCGGTGGCGGGCCTGCTGTTCGCCTGCTCGAAATATGCCGAGGTCACGCCCCTCTCGTTCGACTTGGCGCACGGGACCGATCCAAAGACCGAAATGACGACGCCCGCCGCCGTCTGAACAATGCGGGGATTGGGCGGCATCGCCCGGTCCCTTTTCGTTGCGTGGCAGGTCTGCGGTCTGTTCGACTTGCGCCATGGCCCGTCGCCGCGTAGGGCAGGCCCCTGCGTGGAGGCAAGATTGGGTCTGATTGGCATTCTGATCGACGTTGTGGGGCCGGTGTTGATCATCGCCCTGCTGGGTTACGTCTGGGCGAAGCGGGGGCCGAAATTCGAGGCTGCCTTCGTGACCGTGCTGGTCAATAATTACGGTACGCCTGCTCTCGTCCTCGACAGCCTGCTCAATACGAAGCTTGATCCTTCGACGCTGGGCGTCATGGCGTTTGGCGCGTTGATCGCCATGGGGACCGCCATGGCGCTTGGCTGGGTTTTCGTGCGCGCCCAGGGGCTGTCTGTGTCGACCTATCTGCCTGCACTGGTCTGGTCGAACGGCGGCAACATGGGCCTGCCGCTCATGCTTTTTGCATTCGGCGAACGGGGCCTGGCGCTGGCGATCGCGTGGTTCGCGTTCTCAGCTATTACCAATTACACGATCGGACAGGCCATCGCGGCGCGCGGTCTCAGCCTGCGCGAAATTGTCCGGATGCCGATCATGTGGGCGCTGGCCATTGTGGTCGTGTCGCATGGTGTAGGCGTCCGCCCGCCCGAAATGGCCATGAGGGCTGTTCATCTGATGGCGGGCCTCTCGGTTCCGCTCATGCTCATGTCCCTTGGCTATTCGCTGGCGAAGCTGAAGATCGGCGCACTGCCGCGCAGCCTGATGTTTTCCTGCGCCCGCCTGTTTGGCGGCTTCGCTATCGGTTGGGGCGTGGCGACCTTGCTCGGACTGCAAGGCGTCGAGCGCGGCGTGCTGGTGACCCAGAGCGCCATGCCGTCGGCAGTGCTGAATTATCTGTTCGCCTCGCGCTACGGCAATCAGGCGGAGGATGTGGCCGGCATCGTGGTCATGTCCACCTTGATGTCCGTGGCGCTTCTGCCGATCTTCCTCATGACGGTGATGTGAGGGGCCATGCGGGTCGATCTTTTCGATTTCGAACTGCCGGAGGAGCGCATTGCGCTGCGACCCGCCGAACCGCGCGACAGCGCGCGCCTGCTGGTTGTTAATCCCGCCGGCGCGCCCGAACTCTCCGACCGCATCGTTCGCGATCTGCCGGGCCTGCTGCGCCCTGGCGATGCGCTGGTGGTCAATGATACGCGCGTGATTCCGGCGCGGCTCGACGGTGTGAGGGTGCGCGGCGAGGCCGTGGCGCGCATTCAGGCAACCCTGCACAAACGCGAAGGCGACGACCGCTGGTGGGCCTTCGTGCGCCCGGCGAAGAAACTCAACGTCGGCGAGCGCATCCGCTTCGGCGAGACATCCGAAAGCATGGCGTGCCTGCTGGGCTCGCTCGACGTTGAAGTGCTGGAAAAACGCGACGGCGGAGAGGTGCTGCTCGGCTTCGCCTTCACCGGTGCGGCGCTGGATGATGCGATCATGCGCCTCGGCCACATGCCTCTGCCGCCCTATATCGCTTCCAAACGCGGCGAGGATGACCGAGACCAGTCAGATTACCAGACGCTGTTCGCCGACAAGCTCGGCGCAGTCGCAGCCCCCACCGCAGGCCTGCATTTCACGCCCGCGCTGATCGACGCGCTGGCGGCGCGTGGCGTCGCAACCCATCGGGTGACGCTGCATGTGGGGGCGGGGACGTTCCTGCCGGTGAAGGCGGACGATACGGCGGAACATAGAATGCACGCCGAATACGGGATCGTCACAGAAGAAATTGCGCGAGCGCTCAACGCGGTGCGGACCAATGGCGGGCGCATCGTGTGCGTCGGCACGACATCGCTGCGCATTCTCGAATCCGCCACCGGCGAAGATGGAATCGTGAAACCTTTCGCAGGCGACACGTCGATTTTCATCACGCCCGGCTACAGGTTTCGGGCCGTCGATGTGCTGCTGACAAACTTCCATCTGCCGCGCTCGACTCTGTTCATGCTGGTCTCGTCCTTCTGCGGGCTGGAGCGCATGCAGCGCGCCTACGCGCACGCTATTGCGAACGAGTATCGTTTCTATAGCTACGGCGACGCCTGCCTGTTGTTTCTCGATGACAAAGTGCGCGCGCCATGACGCAATCCAATGTGCGTATTTTGGCAGAATGGATCGATGATCCAACCGAAAGCTTGCTGACGCTCGATCTGCGGATCGATGCGAGCAAGCGCGTCGTCGGTTCGTGGGCGCTGTTTGGCGCTGTCGATCTGGATGCGTCGGGCTGCGCGCCTTTCGTATTGCGCCACGATGGCCGCATGGACTTCGGCGCAGATCACCAGCGCAGCTGGCGAACCGATCTCAGGCAGCGAACCATTAAAGTGGGCGAGACGTTCACGATCCATTGGAACGACGTAGATTTCGGAACCTACCGCGTCGAAAAAGTCGCCGTACTTGGCAGCAAGGAGAGTTGAGCGCGTGAGCGAGGATTTTACCTACTCGATTTCGGCGCGAGACGGCGCAGCCCGTACCGGCGAAATCCGCACGCCTCGCGGCAATATCCGCACGCCGGCCTTCATGCCGGTCGGCACGGCCGCTACCGTGAAGGCCATGTATCCAGAACAGGTGAAGGCGCTGGGCGCGGACATCGTACTCGGCAACACCTATCATCTGATGCTGCGGCCGGCGGCCGAAAAGGTCGCCGAACTCGGCGGCCTGCACAAATTCATGAACTGGAAGCATCCGATCCTCACCGACAGCGGCGGCTTCCAGGTCATGTCGCTCGCCAAGCTGCGCAAGCTCAACGAAAACGGCGTGACGTTTCAGTCGCACATCGATGGCGCGCGCCATGTGCTGACGCCTGAACGCTCGATGGAAATTCAGGGGCTGCTCGGGTCCGACATTCAGATGCAGTTCGACGAATGCGTGAAGCTGCCTTGCAGCGAGGCCGAAGCCGAGCGCGCCATGCGTCTGTCGCTGCGTTGGGCGGAGCGCTCGCGCAAAGCATTTGGCGGTGAGCCGGGCAGGGCAGTCTTCGGCATCGTCCAGGGCGGCGCTGTGCCGGCGTTGCGCCTCGAGAGCGCGCGGGCGCTGGCCGAAATGGACTTTCACGGCATGGCCATCGGCGGTCTCGCGGTCGGCGAACCGCAGGCCGTGATGCTTGAGATGATTGAAGTCGTGATGCCGCACATGCCGGACGCCAAACCGCATTATCTGATGGGCGTCGGTACGCCCGACGATATTCTGGAAGCAGTGCGGCGCGGCGTCGACATGTTCGATTGCGTGATGCCAACCCGCGCCGGCCGTCACGGTCTGGCCTATACGCGCAACGGCAAGGTGAACCTGCGCAACGCCAAACACGCGTCCGATCCACGCCCGCTGGATGAAGCATCGTCCTGTCCGGCAGCGCGGGATTATTCGCGCGCCTATCTGCATCACCTTGTTAAATCAGGCGAAATCCTCGGCATGATGCTGCTGACTTGGAACAACCTGTCCTATTATCAGGACATGATGGCAGGCGCGCGGGCCGCCATCGCCGAAGGCCGTTATGCGGAATATTGCACGGCCACAAAGGCCGGATGGGAAAAGGCGGGCGGCTAGTCCTCGATCAGATTTTCGGCCCGCGCCGCGCCTGCATGGCCTGCGCGCGAGCAGCCTGCACGTTGTGGGCTGCGTTAGAAACGCGCGCCCGGTCACCGAGGATCAGTTCGCGCCGCGCCGCACGGTCCTGCCACAACTTTTCGTGGGCCGTCCGCAGATCTTTTCTTTCTGCCTGAAGCGCCAGCCGGTCGGCGGCGAGCCTTTCGCGCGATTTGCTGCGGTCGGCCTTCAGTTCCTGAAACGCCGACTTACGTTCCTGCCGGGCGCTGGCGACTGCTGGACTTTGATGCGGTCCGGCAAAACCCTGTGTCGGCTTGACCTGTGTAAAGGCCGACTTCGGAGCTGGATCCGCGATGGCCGGACGCATGCCGGCTACGGCCAGAATGGCAATAAATCCGACGCTGATCGATCTCATACTTCTACTCCGGGTCAACCCGGAGCGGAAACTAGGCCTTAAGTTTGAGCTTGCGGTGAAGGCGTTTGTTACTATTTGAACGAATCCTGCTCAAACATGTTCCACAGCCACGATGCCGGGGATCGCCTTGATCGCGCCGGCAACCTGCGGACTGACCTGAAATTTTCCCGGCAGGCGGATTTCCACTTCGCTGCGATCGCGTTCGATCATCAGCACAAGCGAAACCTCGCCCTCGCCGCGCACCATTAACCTTTGCGAGATCGCCGGCAACGGCGCGTCGTCGCGCAGGAAAATCCGAAGTCCCTTTTGTATGCGGCTGGCGGCGGTTGCGAGCGTGTCGACCGCCACGATGCGAGCGCGCACATCTTCGCCCTCCATATTGGCCTGCAGGCTCACCAGAACCGCCGAGCCCTTTTCGAGCATGTCGCGATATTGGTTCAGGGCCTCCTGAAACATGATGGCTTCATACTGGCCTGATTGGTCCGAGAGGGTCACGATGCCCATCTTGGAGCCGGATTTGGTGCGCCGTTCCGTGCGGTCGAGAACCGTGGCGGCGAGTCTTGCGCCCGATGCGCCCTGTTTGACAGCGCGGGCGAAATCTACCCAGCGCTCCACCCGAAGCTTCTTCAGCACGCCTGCATAATCGTCGAGCGGATGGCCAGACAGGAAGAAGCCCACCGCGTCGAATTCGCGTTTGAGCCTTTCCGCCGGCGGCCAGGATTGCGACTTCGGCAGCACGAAGCCTTCGCCTGCGCCCGAGCCGCCGAACAGGGCGCTCTGCCCGGCCAGCGCTTCTTCCTGCACCCGGTTGGCGATGCGCAGCACCGTCTCGATAGCGCCCGAGGCGCGCGAGCGGTCGGGCTCGATCTCGTCGAAAGCGCCGGCTGCCGCGAGGCTTTCGAGCACTTTCTTGTTCACCTCGCGCGGATTGATCCGGTGCGCAAAATCGCCCATGTCGCGGAATGGCTTTGCGCCCCGCGTCGCCACAAGCGCTTCCGCCTGTCCGGTGCCGACGCCCTTCACGGCAGACAGAGCGTAATAGATCGTCAGCGAGCCGTTCTCATCCTGCCGCACGTCAAAATCGACGCCCGAACGATTCACGGATGGCGGCTCGATGCGAATACCGAGGCGCTGCGCCTCGTTGCGGAATTCCGAGAGCTTGTCGGTATTGCCCTTGTCGAGGCTCATCGAGGCGGCGATGAACTCCACCGGATAGTTCGCCTTGAACCATGCGGTTTGATAGGCGATCAGCGCATAAGCGGCGGCGTGGCTCTTGTTGAAGCCGTAGTCGGCGAACTTTGCCAGCAGGTCGAAGATTTCGTCTGCTTTGGCCTTGGTGATGCCGCGTTCCATCGAGCCGCGCACGAAGCGTTCGCGCTGGGCGTCCATCTCGGCCTTGATCTTCTTGCCCATCGCGCGGCGCAGCATGTCGGCTTCGCCGAGCGAATATCCAGACAGGATCTGGGCGATCTGCATCACCTGTTCCTGATAGATGATGACCCCAAACGTCTCTTTCAGGATGGTCTCGATGAGCGGGTGGATGTAGTCGGCTTCCTGCTCGCCGTGCTTCACGGCGCAATAGGTCGGGATGTTGGCCATTGGGCCGGGGCGATAGAGAGCCACGAGCGCGATAATGTCTTCCAGACGGTCGGCGCGCATTTCGGCGAGCGCCTTGCGCATGCCGGCGCTTTCCAGCTGGAACACGCCGATAGATTCCGCCCGGCCCAGCATTTCGTAGGTCTTGCGATCATCGAGCGGTATTTTCGACAGATCGATTTCTATGCCGCGCAGGCGGATCAGATCGACCGTGGTGGCAAGCGTCGTCAGCGTTTTCAGGCCGAGGAAGTCGAACTTCACTAGACCCGCAGGCTCCACCCATTTCATGTTGAACTGGGTCGCCGGCATGTCGGACTTCGGGTCGCGATAGAGCGGCACCAACTCGTCGAGCGGGCGGTCGCCGATCACGATACCGGCGGCGTGGGTCGAGGCGTTGGAGTAGAGGCCTTCCAGCTTCTCGGCGATATCGAGCATCTTTGCGACGCGCTCGTCAGATTCCATCGCCTCGCGCAGCCGGATTTCGGTGTCGATAGCCTGTTTGAGCGTGACGGGCGCAGCAGGATTCTGCGGCACCAGCTTGGCGAGCTTGTCCACCTGACCGAGCGGCATTTCGAGCACGCGCCCGACATTGCGCATGACGCCGCGCGCCAGAAACGAGCCGAAGGTGATGATCTGCGCCACCCGGTCCACGCCGTAGCGCATCCGCACATAGCGGATCACTTCGTCGCGGCGATTCTGGCAGAAGTCGATGTCGAAGTCGGGCATCGACACGCGTTCGGGATTGAGAAAGCGCTCGAACAGCAGACCGAAGCGCAGCGGATCGAGATCGGTGATCGTCAACGCCCAGGCTACCACCGAGCCCGCGCCCGAGCCGCGGCCCGGTCCCACAGGAATCCCTTGCGACTTCGCCCATTTGATGAAGTCCGACACGATGAGGAAGTAGCCGGGAAACTTCATATTCACGATCACGTCGAGTTCGAACCCCAACCGTTCCCGGTAGTCGGTCTCTGTCATGTCGGGCGCGCAGCCGTGCGCTTCCAGTCGACGCGTCAGGCCGTCTTCGGCCTGCTGGCGCAGCTCGGCGATTTCGTCGAGCGGCGCGCCGTCGAGGCTGGTGAAGCGCGGCAGGATCGGCCCACGCGTGCGCGGTCGATAGGAACAGCGCATGGCGATCTCGACTGAATGGTCGGTCGCCTCGGGCAGGTCGCTGAACAGTTCCACCATTTCGGCGCGCGTCTTGAAGCGATGCTCGGCGCTCAACTGGCGGCGATTTCCCTCGCTGATGATCTGCCCGTCGGCGATGCAAAGCAGGGCGTCGTGCGCCTCGTAGTCCGATTGCGCGGCGAAGAAGGGTTCGTTGGTCGCCACCAGCGGCAAACTGCGTTTGTAGGCGATGTCGATCAGATCGCGTTCGATGCGCTGCTCTTCCTCAAGCCCGTGGCGCTGCAACTCAATATAGAGGCGGCTGTCGAAGGCGCGCTGCAGATGGTTGAGACGGACGAGCGCCGTCTCCGGGCGTCCACCCCGTGTGGCGTGGTCAATCGGGCCGGTGGGGCCGCCAGTCAGGGCGATGATGCCGGCGCTGTATTGTTCCAGAAGCTCGACCATCACATGAGGCGTGTCGCCGGCTTCTGAATCGAGCCAGGCGCGCGAGGTGAGCTTCATCAGATTGGCGTAGCCCTGCTCGGTCTGGCCCAGCAACACCAAATTGGCGCGCCCCGGTCCGGTATCGCCCACGCGGGCGCCAAATAGGGCGGCGTCGCCGAAATCGACCGTGAGCTGCATGCCCACGATTGGCTGGATGCCCTCCTTGACGATCTTCTCGGAGAATTCCAGCGCCCCGAACAGATTGTTCGTGTCCGTGATTGCCAGCGCAGGCATCTTGTCGGCCTTCGCAAAGCCGCTCAGCTTCGCGATGGTCAGCGCCCCCTCGCGCAGCGAAAAGGCGGTGTGGACGTGCAGATGCACGAACCCGACGTCCTTGATGATCCGACTCACAGCAATGCTCCCGAGAGAGCGCGCATGATCGCGGATGCGGCCGCCCGCGTCGAGGCTCAACGGCGGCCGGTCAACAGAAACGAATCAGACGCCGCCCGCTGCCTTCGCCAAGCAGGCGATCATGGTCAGGAAGGCCCCGAGGGACGCGAGTTCGGCCAAACCGGAAAGAACGCCACGCAACATATCCACACTCCACGCTGTGAATGTTCCTGTATGTTCCATGTATGTTCTATTTTTATTCTCCAATCAAGGCAAGTGCGGCAAAATGGTAAATTTCAGTCAAGCCTTTGACACATATAATGATTATCTGACGCGGCAGCTATTGTTCGTCGGTTGGGCGTAAACGGCTTGGGACT
>CANJWR010000028.1 GCA_947478455.1 Beijerinckiaceae bacterium
CACGCCGCAGGCGAAAGTTCCAGCGACGCCCTTCGTGCTCAATCTCGAACTGGAGATTGCAGGCGCGCGATGGATCGGGGCGCGCCTGATCAATCTGTGACGCTCAGTTGGCGAATTATTTCGCCGCAGCCAGTTCGGGTGTCCTGGCGGGCGTGGTGTCCCGTAAATTGAAGATGCGGCGGGCATTGTCGTAAAAAAGCTTCTGGCGGTCGGCGTCGGACAGGCCGAGTTCGTCAATCATCGCCAGACAGGTGGCGGGATCCCAGCAAGGATAGTCGGTGCCGTACATCACGCGGTCGATGCCGTAATATTCGATAGCGAATTTCATGCCGGCTGAATGCGGGCTCACCGTATCGGTGTACATGCGGTGCAAATATTCGCTGGCGGGCCGCGGCAGTTTCGCAGCCTTTGTGTTCTTGTCCATGCGGCCCGACTGATAGGGCAGCGCGCCGCCCGTGTGGGACATGATGAGCTTCAGGTCGGGATGGCGCTCCAGCGTGCCAGAAAGAACAAGACGCATTGCGGCGACGCTCACCTCGACCACGCGGCCGAGCGAGAGAAAGAGTGCGCCATTGTACCCGTCGAGAATCTCGTTGAAGATCGCATCGGTAGGGTGCATGAAGATCGGCAGTTTCAGCTCGGCGCAGCGCGCATAAAAAGGCTGCATGCGCTCCTGATCGATGCGGGCGTCGGCGCCGATTGAGCCAGGCAGATTGACGCCGACCAGTCCGAGACGGCCGACGGCGTCTTCAAGCACGTCCATCGCGATCTGCGTATCCTGAAACGGAATGGCCGCGCTGCCCCAGAAGCGGCCCGGATATCGACGCTGCGCCCAGGCCATTTCTTCGTTCCACTGAATGGCGAGTTCGCGTCCCTCTTCTTTCGGCAACGCCGAAAAATAGACCGAGAAAGGGCCGATCGATCCGATGGCGTCGATGCGATGGCCGAGTCTGTCCATATGCGCGAACTGGTCGTCGAGGTCGAACCAGTCGGGCCACGAGTTCAGCGTATAATCCGCGCCTTCCTGTAATACGCAGGTGTAGCAGCCCTTTTCGTTGGGACGCGCCAGCGGCACATCCTGCCGTTTGCACAAGGTCTCGAAGACAGACCGGGGCCACCAGTGAAAATGTGAGTCGATGATATGCAAGGGTGCGACCTCCGGGACGGGCGCAAGAGCGCCTGTCATTTCCCAAAATCATACCAGAAGACCGGAAGGATTTCACCTTTCAAAGGTCGGAACTTCCGGGCTGCCGGTTCGGCAGGTCGCGCACAATTGTTAAGCAGGGCCGCCTATTTGGCTTCGATCAGCGTCTTCGCGCGCGCCAGTATCGGCGCGGGCGTATTGATCATCGACTCGGCGAGCTTTTGCGTCGTTTCGCCGTCGGACGGGCTGATGTCCATCTTGGCCTTTTCGGCTTCGGCGATAAACTGCGGGTCTTTCATCACATCCATGAAAGCCTTGCGCAGCGCTGCCAACCTGTCGGCTGGCACGTCCGGCGTGGTCACGAGCGCACGGGCGATGCCCATATCGGCGGAGATGAAGCGTAGCACGGCGCGATCCTCGTCGTTCTTCGCAAGTTCCATCAACAGAGGCACATCTGGCAGATCCGGGTGACGCTGGAGTGCGACCTGCACGAGGATGTGGATCTTCTTTTCGGCGAGCCAGTGCGGATGTCCGCTCTTCCACGACGACCACGAATTCGAGCCGCGTCCGCCGACTTCGCCCTTCTCCATGGCAAGATTCACATCGTTGCCGCCCGGATAACCGGCGACAATCTTGAACTTTGTGCCGACGAGCGCATTCATCACCGAAGGATAAATGTACGAGGTGGTGGCGGTGCCGGGCGAACCGATGATGAGTTCCCGCTGCGTGGCGTCCTGGACGGTCCTGATGCCGGTTGTGTGCCATGAGTTGAGCACGTTGGGGCTCTCGGTCGTATTTCCGATCCAGCCGAACTTGCGCACGTCGAAGTCGATCTGTGCTCCGCCCATGGCCTGATAAGACGGCATGGACTGGAAAATCATGTGCAGCGATGTGCCGTCTTTCGGAGCAACTTTCATCATGTGATTGGCGGCCTGAATGCCGACGCCGCCGGGCATGTTGCGCGCCACGATGGTTGGATTGCCGGGAATGAAGCGCGGCAGATGGCGCGCCAGCATGCGTCCGCGAATGTCGTAATCGCCGCCGGGGGATGTCGGGATGATGAGATCGAGCGTCTTGCCCTTGTAGAACTCCTCGACCGTCTGGGCGCGCGCCGATCCTGCAAACTGGGCAGCCGCGAAAGTCAACGCGAGTGCGCCCGCGAAAATGCGGATATTCATGTCATTCCCTCCCAGGCCAGTTCAGCCCTTCAGGGGAATATAGTGCGGGCAGGGGCCTGCGGCTATGACGATTGACGCCTCTGCCCGACTTGTTCCACGCTGCCGAATCCGTCAGGCTAAGGCAGGGGATTCTCCGATGGATGACGGCTTCTTGATCATACTTGGACTGGCGGCTTTTGCGGCGCTTCTGCTTGGGCCGATCGGCTTCTTCCTCACCATCGGGGCGCGCACCCGATTGATCGATGTCGAAAAGCGTCTGCTGCGTGCGGAAGCACGGTTAAAGGAAGTCGAGGCGCAAGGCGTGGAGGCGGTGCCTGCGAAAACATCAGAAACGTCGCTGCCGGGGGCTGCGCCGGTGCTTCAGCGGGAGATCCTATCGCCGGAACCTGTGATCGAAGCTGTCGAGGAGCATGCGCAGCCCGCCGAAGCCGCGCCGACAGATGCGCCGATCGCGGCGAACGACAGTGCGCCGGTTCAAGGCGAGGCGGCCTGGAGCAAGGCGGGTTCGGGGCCGAAGCCGGAATCAAGCCGCAGTCTGGAAGAGGCGCTCGGTACCCGCTGGAGCGTCTGGGTAGGCGGCGTTGCGCTGGCGTTCGGGGCGCTGCTGCTGGTGCGCTATTCCATCGAAGAAGGTCTGTTCGGACCGGGCGCGCGCGTGCTGATGGGGATAGCGCTTGCGGTCGGACTTGTCGGAGCGGGCGAGTTCATGCGCCGTCGCGAGCGGAATGCTCCTTCCGGCGCACTTTCGATTCCAGCCATCCTGACCGCTGCCGGCACCGTCGCGGCCTTTGGGGCCATTTATGCCGCGCATGGGCTTTACGGTTTCATCGGCCCTGCGCCGGCGTTTTTGTTGCTGGGCGCTGCAGGCGTCGCCTGCATGCTGGCTGCCGCCCTGCATGGACCCGCGTTGGCCGGGCTCGGGCTTGTGGGTTCTCTACTCACGCCGCTGATCGTGCAATCGTCCGAACCCAATCCGTGGCCGGTGGGTCTTTATGTCGCCGTTGTGGCGGCTGCGGCCTACGGACTTGCGCGTGTACGCAACTGGCTCTGGCTGGCGCGGGCGGCGGCGGCGGGCGGATTTTTCTGGGGACTCGCGTTCATGTCCCAGATTGCTTTGTTCGAAAATGCGTTCTCCCCAGCCGCGGTGGTTCATGTGCTCGTGCAGGGCGGGTTTGCCTGTTACGTTTTTGCCTGGTCGATCTATCGCCGCACGGCGGATGCGGCGACGCTCCACGACCGTTTGGCCGTCGGAGCCCCGGGAGCGTTCGGCGTGCTGATGGGGCTTTGCCTGCTGGGCGGGGCTGTGTCTTCCCAGTTCGGCTTCATGTGGATGTTCGGCGCGACAGCCATGATGGTCCTGCTGGGCGCGACGGCGGTTTTCGTTACGCCCGCAGCCGCTCTGTCAGGCGTTGCGCTGCTGCTGGGGATATTGGCCATGCGGGCATGGCCGGGCGCAGACTCCGACATCGGACCTTTCTGGCTTGAGGCCGGCATGCGGGCGTGGAGGGAACCGGCGAGCCCGACGCTATTCGCTCTGTTCGGCATCGTATGGGGCGTCGGGCTCGGCGCGTTCAACGGCTGGCGGCTGTTCTTCGGGCCACGCCTGCCGATGCAGACAGCTGCAATCTATGCAGGCGCAGCAGCATTGACGCCGCTTCTGATGCTGATCGTCGCCTGGATGCGCTTTGCGCAGGGCACCTCGAATTTTCTGTTCGCTTCGCTTGCGGCGGCGCTGGCTGTCGCCTTCACGGTTGCGGCGCATCTGTTCCGGGAGAGACTGGCGGGCGAGCGGATGCCGGCGCTCGATCTGGGCCTCGGGGCCTTCGCGAGCGCGGCGATTGCGGCTCTGGCGCTGGGTTGCGTAATGGCGCTCGACGGCGGCACGTTGACGGTTGCGCTCGCGATTGCGGCGCTCGGCGCTGCCTGGGTTTCGATCCGTCTCGATATTGCGGCACTGCGCTGGTGCGTTGCGGGGCTGGGCGTCGCGGTGGCTGCGCGCCTTGCATGGGAGCCGCGCATCGTGGGCGCAAGCCTTGGCGATACGCCCGTCTTCAACTGGCTGCTGTTCGGATACGGCGTACCAGCGCTGGCGTTCGGTTACGCGGCGCGATTGATGCGGCGCGCGAACGGGATCGAGGATATTCCGGTCAAGGTCGGGCAGGCGCTGGCGATCCTCTTCTCGGCCTTTCTGGTGTTTTTCGAAATTCGCCATTTCATCAATGCTGGCGATCCCTATGCGCCGACATCACGGCTGATCGAGCAGGGGCTGTTCGCAGTCTCGGCCTTTGGCTTTGCGATTGTGATGACGCGGCTCGACGGTTCTCGGACCAATCCGGTGTTTCGCTTTGCGTCGTTGGCCTTCGGCATCGTGTCGTTTGTTTTGACGATCCTCGGGCTGGGCGTCTTCGCCAATCCGCTTTTCACCGGAGACCATATCGAGGGCGGGGCCGTCTTCAATTCGCTTATGATCGCCTATCTGCTGCCGGGCGTGCTGGCGCTGGCCTTGTCGCGCGTGGCGGTTAACGTGCGACCGAAATGGTATCTGCAGGGCGCGCGCGTCGCGACGATTGCGCTGATTTTCGCCTGGCTGACGCTGGAAACGCGGTTCCTGTTCCGTGGTCCCAATCTGCGGCTTTTCGGATTTTTCCTTGATGTGCGGCCTATGTCGGAGGCTGAAATCTGGGCCTATTCCGCAGTCTGGCTCGGCTTCGGGTTGCTGCTGCTGGCCTATGGGCTGTGGCGCGGCTCTAAGGAGGCACGGCTGGCTTCGGCTATTTTCGTCGTTCTCAGCGTGCTGAAAGTCTTCCTGTTCGATCTGGCGGGGCTTGAGGGCATTGTGCGGGCGCTGTCTTTCATCGGGCTTGGCCTCGTGCTGATCGGCATTGGTCTGGTCTACCAGAAATTCGTCTTCGGCCGGCGCGGTCCGTCTGTGCTATAAAGTTCGAAATTGCGAATCCCGGAAAGGTTATGCGTTGAGCGAGATCCCCGCCGAAATTGCAAAGCTGCCGTTCGAGCAGGCGATGAGCGAACTAGAAAAGATCGTCTCCGAACTCGAAAAGGGTTCGGTCGAGCTTGAGAAGTCCATCGACATGTATGCGCGTGGCGAACAACTCAAGGCGCATTGCGAAAAGCTTCTGAAAAGCGCCGAGGCCCGTATCGAAAAAATCACGCTCGGCGCCGACGGCAAGCCCAAGGGTACTGAGCCGCTCGACGTCGATTGAGCTTGCGTGCGTGCAAACAGCCCATGCGGTTGTAGATTTGCGCCGAACAGCACCCTAGTTGAAGGCCTCATCGACGTTTGAGGCGCTTCATGTCCAATGTTACCGACGATCCGCAGCCCGGCCATTCCTGGTCCTGCGATGCTATCGAACAGGTCATTGTGCCGCGTGCGCGCGACCTCGGAGGCTTTTCCGTGCGCCGCGCCCTGCCGGCCGCCACACGGCAGATGGTTGGGCCTTTCATCTTTCTCGATCACATGGGGCCGGCGGAGTTTCGGCTCGGCGAGGGCATCGACGTTCGCCCGCATCCTCATATCGGGCTGGCGACCGTGACCTATCTGTTCGACGGCGAGATTGTGCATCGCGATTCGTTGGGCGTTGTGCAGCCGATCAGGCCCGGCGAAGTGAATCTGATGACGGCCGGGCGTGGCATCGTGCATTCGGAACGCACCGCGCCGGAACTGCGGGCGAAGGGCGCGCGTCTGGCGGGTCTTCAGACATGGCTGGCGCTGCCGCAGGACAAGGAAGAAATTGCTCCCGCCTTCTCGCATCATGCGCGCGCGGAACTGCCTTCGATTGACGGCGAGGGCAAGCGCGTGCGGGTTATCATGGGTTCGCTCTACGGACAGCGTTCCTCCACGCCCGTCTTCAGCGAAACGATTTATGCCGAAGCCTTGTTGAGCGCTGGCGCGGTCTTGCCGTTCGATCCGGAGCAGGAAGAACGCGCCGTCTATTTGGTTTCGGGCGAGATCGACATTGCTGGAGACAGGTTCGGCGAGGGTCGTCTGCTGGTGTTTCGTCCGGGCGACAGCATTTCCATCCAGGCGCTTTCGGATGCGCGCCTGATGCTGGTCGGCGGGGCCACAATGGACGGTCCGCGCCACATCTGGTGGAATTTCGTGTCGTCGCGGCGGGATCGCATCGACGCCGCGAAAGCCGACTGGAAGGCCGGCAAATTCGAGGTGGTGCCGGGCGATCGCGAGTTCATCCCGTTGCCGTGATGCGAGGCCTGGTGGTCTCTTACGGAACCAGCACTGCCGAGCCAACAAAAGCCCGGCCTTCGAGATCGCGATGCGCGTCCGCCACATCCTGCAGCCGGTAGGTCTTGTGGACCTCCACCTTCAGCACGCCACGGGTGACGAGATCGAACAGTTCGGCGAAATTCTCCCGCATGGCTTTCGGGTCGGCGATATAGGAGGAAAACGCCGGACGCGACACGCTGAGCGAGCCCTTCTTGGCGAGGAGCAGTAGATCGAGTGGCGGCACATGGCCGGACGCATTGCCGTAATTGATCAGCATGCCGAAGGGCCGCACGCAATCGAGCGATTTCATGAATGTGTCCTGTCCGACTCCGTCGAACACGCAGGCCATGCCACCCGGCGCAATGCGTTTGACCTCTGTGACGAAATCGACCTCGCGATACAGGATCGGATGATCGCAGCCGTGGGCGCGGGCGAAGTCGGCCTTTTCCTGCGAGCCGACTGTGCCGATCACAACTGCGCCCAGATGTTTCAGCCATTGCGAGAGAAGGACGCCGACGCCGCTGGCTGCTGCGTGGATCAGGATCGGGTCGCCCGCCTTTGGGCGCCAGATGCGGTTGATCATGCAGGCGGCCGTCAGACCTTTCAGCATCACGGCTGCGGCCTGCTGGTCGCTGACGCCGTCCGGCAGTCGGACGAGGCAGGAGGCCGGGACATTGCGTTCCTCGCCATAGGAGCCGGTGTTCTCGTAAAAGGGGCCTCCGACGCCCACATAGCCGACGCGGTCGCCGGGCTTCCAGTCCGTGATGCCTGCGCCGACGCTCGCCACCACGCCCGCCGCCTCGTTGCCGAGGATCACCGGAAAGACAAGCGGCTTTGCGATGTAAAATCCGCCGCGCCGCACATTGATGTCGGAAAAATTCAACGAAATCGCCGTATGGCGCACCCGCACTTCGTCCGGCGCAGGCGGCGGCAGTTCCATGTCTTCCCAGCGCAGAACCTCGGGACCGCCGTTTTGATGGATTCGCGCCGCTTTCATGTCGCCTCCGTAAGGGTCATTCAGATGGACCACTCCCTGCTTCCCTAGGCAAACATCGGCCTGCGATCAATGGCGCATGTGGACGCCCTTGCGTTCACCGGACCCGATAGGGCAAGAGAAGCCTGCCTGCGGGCCAACTTCGGGGAAGACGCACATGCTAGGTTGCCGGCTCGCGGTCGACATCGGCGGGACATTTACCGACGTCGTGCTTGAGACGAAATCCGGTTTCACTTCCGGCAAGGTGCTGACAACCGGCCATGCACCCGAAGAGGGCGTCATCCGGGGCATTGCGCAGGTGCTGGCGAAGGCAGGCGTTGCGCCCGGCGATGTCGAGATCATCATTCACGGCACAACGCTTGCTACAAACGCGATCATTGAGCGGCGCGGCGCGCGCACGGCGCTCGTCGCCACGCAGGGCTTTCGCGACACGCTTGAATTCGCCTTCGGGCATCGGTTCGATCAATACGATCTGGAAATGACGCGCCCGCCACCGCTTGTGCCGCGCCCGCTGCGGTTCGAGGCGCCAGAGCGTATGGCGGCCGACGGCGGCGTGCTGCTGAAGCTGGATGAGCCGGCTGTCGCCGCATTGGCCAAAAAACTGCGCGCCGAAAAGATCGAGTCGCTCGCCATTGCGTTCATGCACTCCTATCGCAATCCGGCGCACGAATTGCGCACGGCGGAGATCATCTCGCAGGAATTGCCTGATCTGCGCATCAGCCTGTCGCATCAGGTGTGTCCGGAAATCCGCGAATACGAGCGCACATCCACCACAGTCGGCAACGCCTATGTGCAGCCGCTGATGGCGAGCTATCTGGGCCGTCTGGTTGATCGTCTGAAACAGATGGGTGCGACATGCCCTCTGCTGATGATCATGTCGAGCGGTTCGCTCACCTCCGTCGAGACCGCACAGCGCTTTCCGATCCGGCTTGTGGAATCCGGCCCGGCTGGCGGCGCCATTCTTGGCCAGCATATTGCGCGGGAACTTGGCGCAGCCCAGAGCATCGCGCTCGACATGGGCGGCACAACGGCAAAGATTATTCTGCTCAACGATTACGAGCCGCGCCACAGCCGCACGATGGAAGTGGCCCGCATGTATCGCTTCCTGCCGGGCAGCGGTCTGCCGCTGCGCATTCCGGTGATCGACATGATCGAGATCGGCGCGGGTGGTGGCTCCATTGCACATGTGGATGATCTTTCGCGCATCAAGGTCGGCCCCGAGAGCGCTGGTTCCTCGCCTGGCCCCGCCTGTTACGGGCTGGGCGGCGACCGACCGACCGTGACGGATTCCGACTTCGTGCTCGGCAAGCTGGATGGAAGTTCGTTTGCGGGCGGCTCCATGACGCTGGATGAGGCAAAGGCGCGCGCAGCCATCGACGAACATGTGGCGAAGCCGCTTGCCATCGACACGGCTTCCGCTGCCGCCGGAACCATCGAGATCGTCGACGAGAACATGGCCAACGCCACGCGCGTTCACGCCACCGACAATGGCGACGAAATTGAATCTCGGGTGCTGATCGCCACAGGCGGCGCTGCGCCTTTACATGCTGCGCGCATCGCCCAGAAGCTCGATATCGCGACGGTCGTGATCCCGACAGGCGCGGGCGTTGGCTCTGCACATGGATTTTTGCGCGCGCCTGTAGCCTACGAGGCTGTGGCGTCGCATATCGTGGCGCTCGACAGGTTCGATGCTGAACTGGTGAACAGCATCTTCGCGAAGCTGCGCGCGGAAGCTGAAAAGATTGTTTCGCTCGCCAGTAATTACGAGCCAGCAATCGAGCGTCGCTTCGCCGACATGCGTTATCGCGGCCAAGGCCACGAACTCAGCGTCGAGCTGCCGGTGCGCGACTATGCGGCGCATGACGGCGAAGATCTGGCGGAACTGTTTCACACGCAATATCGCCGCAACTACAACCGGACGATTCCCAATCTGCGCGTCGAGGCGCTGACCTGGATGCTGGTTCTGTCGCGCAAGCCCTCAGGGCAGGCGGCGGCTGTCGTTCGGACGGCGCAGTCCACAGGCCCTGCGCCGGTCGCGTATCGCCGAAAGGTGTTCGACGCAGCGGTCGGCAGTTTTGTCGATGCGAATGTCATCTTTCGTGCACAGGCGCTGCCGGGCTCGACCTTCAACGGTCCGGCGCTGGTGATGGAAGATCAGACAACCACTTTCGTGCCGTCGGCGTTCGACGGGTCCGTCAGTCCGCAAGGCCATCTGGTGCTGCAGCGCAGGGGCGAGGCATGAACGAGCATTTCCAGAAAATCCGTTATCAGGTGATGTGGGACAGGCTGATCGCACTGGTCGAGGAACAGGCGCGCACGCTGATGCGAGTCGCCTTTTCTCCGGTGGTGCGCGAGGCTGGCGACGTGTCAGCAGGCGTGTTCAATCCGGGTGGCGACCTGCTGGCGCAGGCCGTCACAGGCACGCCCGGCCATGTGAACTCTATGGCGCTGTCGGTTAAGCACTTCCTGCGGGAAATCCCCGTGGCGACGATGCAGGAAGGCGACGCCTATATCACCAACGATCCGTGGAAAGGCACCGGGCATCTTTTCGATCTCACGGTGGTGACGCCGGCGTTTCATGACGGCAAGCTCGTGGCGCTGTTCGCCTGCACGGCGCATGTGGCGGACATCGGCGGGAATGGCGCGTCGATGGATTCGCGCGATGTTCTGGCCGAAGGTCTTTTCATTCCGATCATGCCCTTGTGCGTGCGCGGCGAAATCAACCCGTGGTTGATGAATCTCGTGCGCCACAACAGCCGCGAGCCCGACCGGCTGGAAGGCGACATCTATGCGCTTGTCGCCTGCAACGAGACCGGCGCGTCGCGGCTGCAGAAGATGATGACCGAATATGGACTCGCAACGCTCGACACGTTGAGCGCGCATATTCTGGAAACGAGTGACCGCTCCATGCGGGACGTCATCGCCAAACTGCCGAATGGCACATGGACAAACTCCATGCGTATCGACGGATTCGATGCTCCTATCGATTTTGTCGGCACGCTGACCATCGACGATGAAACGATCCGGCTCGATTTTGCCGGAACATCCGGCGTGTCGAAATTCGGCGTCAACAGTCCGCTCTGCTACACCGAGGCCTATACGAGCTTCGGCATCAAGTGCCTCGTGGCGCCGCGCCTCGCCAACAATGCAGCGATTCTTGCGCGCATTCGCGTCACCGCGCCGGAAAACACCATCGTCAATGCGCTTTACCCTGCGCCCGTCACGGGCCGTTCGCTGATCGGCCAGATGTTGCCGGATGTTGCGTTCGGGTGTTTCGACATGGCCATGCCGGGCTTTGCGCCTGCGGAAGGCACGGCGGCGAGCTGGAGCCTGCGCATGGGCGGCGGTCCCGGAATTACCGGAAAGGCCGACGGCAAGGTCACATCTTTCATGTCGCAATCCTATCAAAGCGGCGGCATGGGGGCGCATCCGAAGCAGGACGGACTGTCGGCGACGCCCTATCCGTCGGGCGTGAAAGCCATCGCGATTGAAATCACCGAGGCGCTCGCGCCGCTCGTCGTGTGGCGCAAGGAGTTGCGCGCCGATTCAGGCGGCGCCGGATTGCGTCGCGGCGGACTTGGACAAATCATGGAAGTCGGCAGTCGCGAGGATGCACCTTTCGCGATCTACGCAAAGTTCGACCGTGTCGAAAATCCGCCACGCGGTCGCGGTGGTGGATACAATGGCGCATCGGGCGAACTCGAACTCGCCTCCGGCAAGCCGCTTTCGTCGAAAGGCACGCAGATCGTTCCGGCGGGAGACCGGCTGATTGTTCGCATGCCGGGCGGCGGCGGGCTGGGCGATCCGGCGGCGCGCGATCCGCAGGATGTTCTGGACGATGTGCTGGACGGCTATGTGAGCATAGAGTCTGCGCGCGATGTTTATCGTGTCGTTATCGGGCCGGACAGTGTCGTCGACGAACAAGCCACGCGCATTCTGCGCGCGTGACTGTGCGAGCTGCCCGTTGGCTCTCAGTTCAGTAGTGACTTGCCGTTCATCTCGACAGGTTTTCCAAGGCCCATCAGGTCGAGCATGGTCGGCGCAAGGTCGGCCAGCCTGCCCGGGCCGACGCCGGCGTTGCCGCCGCCGAGCATGATTAGCGGCACCGGGTTGGTGGTGTGCGCCGTGTGCGGGCCGCCGGTTTCGGGATCGATCATGGTTTCGCAATTGCCGTGATCGGCTGTCACCAGCAGTGCGCCGCCGGCTTTCTCGATCGCGTCCGCGATGCGGCCCAAACCTGTATCGACGGTTTCAACCGCCTTGATGGCCGCAGACAGAACGCCCGTGTGCCCCACCATGTCGGGGTTGGCGTAGTTCAGCACGATCATGTCGTATTTGCCGGAAGCGATCGCCTCGACGGCTTTGTCGGTTAGTTCTGGGGCCGACATTTCGGGCTGCAGATCGTATGTGGCGACCTTGGGCGAAGGCACCATGATGCGGTCCTCGCCCTTGTAGGGCGTTTCCTCGCCGCCGTTCAGAAAGTATGTGACGTGCGGATATTTCTCGGTTTCGGCCATGCGCAATTGCGTGCGGCCGGCGTCGGCCACCACCTTGCCGATGACATTGTCGAGGTTCTGCGGCGCGAAGATCGTGTCCAGAAACGGGTTCAGGTCTTCGCTGTACTGGGTCATGCCGACGGCGCCAGCGAATTTGACGATCTTCTTGCGCTCGAAGCCCTTGAACTCCGGGTCCAGCATCGCGCCGAGAATTTCGCGCGCACGGTCGGCGCGGAAATTGAAGCACACGACCCCATCGCCGTCGTCAATGCCCGCATAGTCGCCGATGATCGCCGGATCGACGAACTCGTCCGTCACATCCTTCGCGTAGGCAGACGCCATAACGGCCTGCGGGTCGTCGAAGCGTTCGCCCTCGCCGCTCACGATGGCGTCATAGGCGCGGACCACGCGCTCCCAGCGCTTGTCGCGGTCCATCGCCCAGTAACGACCGATGACGGTGCCGATCTGTACGGACGGGTCGAGCTGCTCGCGAAAACGCTTCAGATCTTCTGCGCCCGAGCGGGGCGGCGTATCGCGACCATCGGTGAGGCAATGAACCACGACCGGAATCCCGGATCTGGCGATGATATTGGCGAGGCCCGCCGCATGGTCCTGATGGGAATGGACGCCGCCGGGCGAAACGAGGCCCAAGAGATGACAACGCCCGCCGCTGGCGCGCAGTTTGTCGATGATTGCCTTCACAGCCGGAGCCTGCGCGATGCTGCCGTCCTCGATGGCGGTGGAGATGCGCGGCAGTTCCTGCATGACGACGCGGCCCGCGCCGATGTTCAGGTGGCCGACCTCCGAATTGCCCATCTGGCCCGGTGGCAGGCCCACATCGAGGCCGGACGTGTGCAGGAAGGAATGGGGCTTGTCATTCCACAGCCGGTCAAAATTCGGCGTATTGGCCAGCGCGACCGCATTGTTGGCGGATTCGTCCCGCCAGCCCCAGCCATCGAGCACAACGAGCATCACAGGGCGGCGCGCTTGCATGGGCGATTCTCCGAAAAGGCGATTCTTGAAGTCCGTTGCCGGTTCCTAGCCAAGGCCGGGCCGCGCGACAAGCACGGTTCCGGTCGCGAAAGCGTTGACAGGAAGGGGCTCCGACCCTGATGTAGGAACGAATCTGGAAACCGGCAGGTCATGCAACGATATATCGCGGTGCGCATTGCACAGCTTGTCATCACGCTTCTCGCGCTCTCGGTGCTGATCTTCGGGCTCGTGCGGGCTGCGGGCGATCCCGCCGCCCTCATGCTCGACCCGTCCTCGACGCCGCGCGACTATGAATTGATCCGGGCCGATCTGGGTCTCGACCAGCCCGTCGTGGTCCAATACTGGCGCTTTATCAGCCGGGCCGTGCAGGGCGATCTGGGTCTGTCGATCCGCTCCAAGCGCCCGGTGCGGGATATGATCGCCGAAGCTTTGCCCAATACGGCCCGACTGGCTCTGGCGTCCGTGGTTCTGGGGCTGGCGATGGCGATTCCGCTGGGTGTGCTGGCCGCCGCCCGAAAAGGCACTTGGATCGATACCTTGGCCCGCTATGTGGCGGGCTTCGGCCAGTCCGTGCCGACCTTCTGGGTGGGGCTGGTGCTGATCCATGTTTTCGTCATCCAGCTTGGCTGGCTCCCATCGTCAGGCATGGAGACGTGGCAGCATTACATCATGCCGTCGTTCACGCTCGGCCTGTTCATGATGGCCGGCATCGTGCGCCTGTTGCGTTCTTCGATGCTGGAGGTGCTCGACAGCGAATTCGTCAAGCTGGCGCGGCTCAAGGGCCTGTCCGAGCGGCGGGTGATCTGGCGGCACGCCTTGCGCAACAGTCTGCTGTCGGTGTTGAGCTTCGGCGGCATGTATATCGCGATCCTGCTGACAGGAGCCATTCTGGTGGAGACGGTGTTCGCCTGGCCCGGCTTCGGGCGCATGGCGCAGTCGGCCATTCTCAATCAGGATTTTCCAGTCATTCAAGGAGTTGTACTGACGGGCGGAGCGATTGTGGTGGTGATGAGCCTCGTGGTCGATCTCATCTATGCGTGGCTCGACCCGCGCATCCGGCTGGAGGCGTGACGCCATGACGGACGCCGCCATCTCCTTCACACAATCCGCACCGCGCAAGCCGAGCCTGTTCCGCCGCCTGCGCCGCAGCCGCTTCCCGTGGTTCTCGGGTTTTGTGGTGCTGGCCTTCATCCTGATGGCGATTTTGGGCGAACATATCGCGCCCGGCTCCTACGGCCAGATGAACCTGCGCACGCGCTTCATTCCGCCGGTCTGGCAGGAAGGCGGTTCGTGGGCCAATATTCTGGGCACCGACATGCTGGGCCGCGACCTCTTGAGCCGCATTATCGTCGGCGCGCGCACCTCGCTCATCGTGTCGGTTTTCGCGCTGGTGCTGGGCGGCGGGGCCGGAACCATCATCGGTCTGGCGTCGGGCTATTTTGGCGGGCGGGTTGACGCATTTCTGATGCGGGCCGGCGACGCCACCATCGCGTTTCCGATCATCCTGCTCGCCATGCTGCTGTCGGTCGTGCTGGGGCCAAGCCTGCAGAATGTGGTGATTTCGCTGGGACTGGTGCTGTGGGCGCGCTTCGCCCGCGTGGTGCGTGGCGAAGTGCTGAGCTTCCGCGAGCGGGATTTCATCGCTCTGGCGCGAGTGGCGGGGGCGTCCCATGCCCGCATCATGTTCCTGCATTTGCTGCCGAATGTGGCCAACACATTGATCGTCATGCTGACCCTGCAGGTCGGCTGGGTCATCATCATCGAGGCCTCGCTGAGCTTTCTGGGCGCGGGCATTCCGGGGCCGGAGCCGGTCTGGGGCTCGATGATCGCGGCGGGCCGGCAATATGTGACCTCTGCCTGGTGGGTGCCGTTCTTTCCAGGCCTCGCGGTGGCGCTGGTCTGCCTCGCCTTCAATATGCTGGGCGACTGGATGCGCGAAATGCTTGATCCGAAGCTGCGGAATGCCGGGGATTGAGAAGCGTCTGCGCCCTCTTGCCAGCTTGCGATTCCGCGCGTAGGTGAGAAAGGCTGCTCGGGTGCGCGCCGGGCAGCCAGACGGCGTGATTTTTCGACGCTCTCCTCGCGACAGGCCAAACAGCAACAACCGCCTCGCGACCGGAACCGAAGCCGCCCTCGTTTGGCCGCGCCGGGAGTTGCTGCTACATGACCGCGATCGCCACCTCGAACGAAGACTCCGAAAGCCGCTCGTTTCTCGAAGTCTGGGTGATCACGATCGGTCATGCGCTGACCCACTGGTACCCGGCGACCTTCTATCTTCTGCTGCCGCTGATCGGCGCCGAACTCGGCCTCAGCTACAGCCAGATAGGCGTCATCCTGACCTTCCAGTATATTGCCGGAGCGCTATCGAACATTCCGGGCGGCATCATTGTCGATTCCATCGGCCGCAAGGGCTTCCTGATGGCCCTGTCGCTGTTCTGGATCGGCTTTCCGTATCTGGTGATGGGCTTTTCCAGCGCCTACTGGATGATGATCTTCTGCACGACCATGATCGGCATCGGCAACAATCTCTGGCATCCGACCGCCATTCCGCTGCTCGCCCGCCGCTTCCCGGACCGCAAGGGTTTAGTGGTGGCGCTGCACGGCATGGGCGGCAATGTGGGAGACGCCTTTGCGCCGCTGGCGGCCGGCGCGCTGCTGGCCATCTTCACCTGGCGCGAAGTCGTCATCATGAACGTCATCCCGGGCATTATCATGTCGGCGATGATCCTGTTCTACCTCGGCCGTCTGAACATCGACGACGGCAAAGCGAAGAGCGCGAATGTCGGCGAGTCGCTGAGCAAGGCGCTGGCCGGCTTTGCGACGCTGATAAAGAACAAGACGCTGCTGATGCTCTCGGTCGGCTCCGCCTTCCGGTCGATGACGCAAGGCTCGCTGCTGGCCTTCCTGCCGCTCTATCTGGCGCAGCAGATGGGCTATTCGCCCATATGGGTCGGCGCCTGCATGTTCGCATTGCAGGCGGCGGGCTTTGCGGCTGCGCCTGTGGCGGGCCACCTGTCCGACAAGTTGGGCCGCCGCAGCATCATGATGTCCACCATGGCAATGACAGCTGTGGTTTTGCTGTTCATGGCCTTCGCCGGACAATCGGTGGCTTTCGTGGCCTTGATCGCCTTCCTGGGCTTCTTCCTGTTCGCCGTGCGCGCCGTGCTTCAGGCTTGGGTGCTGGACGCCGCGCCCAAGAACATGGCCGGTTCGGCGATTGGCTTCCTTTTCGCCACACAGGCCATCGGGGGCGCTATCGGACCGGTTGCGAGCGGCGTTCTGGCCGACCAGTACGGCATCATCACGGTGTTCTATTTCCTCGCCGCCACCATTGTGATTGCCAACATGTTCGTGTTCTTCACGCCGGAGGCCGAGAAAGCGCAACCGAAGGCCGCCTGATTTCGGGTATGGCTTCACAGATGCGTGGTTGCGACAGATCGGCAGTTGGATCGGGGCGTAACGCCGCTTAAAGTTACGGCTTTGGTGATGGCCCGTGGGCCGATACACACATGGAGCCGCAATGTCCGAAGCCAAGCCGTCCGAGCCGATTTATGATGTCGTGATGGCGCGCAGCCTGAAAGTTACGGCCCGCGACGGCGTGAAACTCTCCGTCGACATCTACCGCCCGGCCCGCAATGGTGAGGCGCTTCCGGGGCCGTTCCCGTGCATCGTCACACGTTCGCCCTACGATACGCGCTCGGGCAAGGGGCCGTCTTCGCAACAGCGCAACGGCGAGTTCTTCGCCAAACATGGCTTTCTGTATGCCGTGCAGGATGCGCGTGGCCGCTTCGAATCCGAAGGCGATTTCATCCTCCTCAATCTGGATGGCGAGGACGGTTATGACGTCATTGAATGGCTTGCGAAGCTGCCCTATTGTGACGGCAATGTCGGCACGCAGGGCACATCGCTGCGGGCCTGGAACCAGAACGCGGCTGCATTGCTTTCCCCGCCGCATCTGCGCTGCATGTGGGTCAATCAGGGTGGCTCTAACGGCAACAAGACCGCGCTCCGCCACAATGGCGCGCTGGAATTGCGCTGGCTTTCGTGGGCCGTCACCTATGCGCCGCTGGCGCACGAGGCCGCGAAAGATCCTGCGGTGCTGCGAAGCCTCGTGAAGGAAGGCGAAAGGCTTTACGACTGGTTTGGCAAGCTGCCGTGGACGCCGGGAAACTCGCCGCTGTCATCGCTCCCGGCGTGGGAAAAATGGGCGCTCGATCTCTACACGCATGGCGACATGAGCGACTTCTGGCTGAATCCCAGCCGCAATTTCGAGCCCTATTTCGAAAAGTCCGCAGATGTGCCCACCATGTATGCGGGTTCGTGGTACGATTCATATTCGCTTGCAACGATCGACAAGTTCGACTGGTTCAAGAATACGAAACAGCATCAATATCTGTTGATGGGCGCGGGCATTCACGGCGGCCCGAATTTCGACAACCCGATCGCGGGCGAAGTCGACATGGGCGCACGTGCGAAGCTCGCCGGTGTCTTCGCCAAGACGCGCCTTCACATGATGCTCGAATGGTTCGACTGCTGGCTGAAGAATGTCCCCAACGGCGTCGATCATGCGCCGAAAGTGCGTTACTTCGTGATGGGCGGCGACGGGGCGAAAAACGCGTCCGGCCAATTGCGCCATGGCGGCGACTGGCGCGAGGCTGCCGACTGGCCGCCGCCGCAATCGAAGCCGACTGACTTCTTCCTTCATACGGGTGGAAAGCTGTCGGTTGACAAGCCGACAGAAGCCGGTTCCGGCAGCCATTATCGTTTCGATCCGCAAGATCCGCTGCCGAGCATCGCCGGCAATGTGTCGTCGCTCACCGAGAACCTTCCGCTGCCGCCGCGCGTGAAAATGCCGGACCCGAATACGTTTCGTCGCCTGATGTTCATTCAGGGCGCAGCCGATCAGGTGGGTCGAGACGATATGCATTGCACATGGACGAAGGGCAGGCCGATTGCCGAGCGCCCAGATGTGCTGGTTTTCGAGACTGAGCCACTGAAGGAAGCGGTTGAGGTGATCGGCAATGTGACGGTCGATCTCTGGCTGTCGTCGTCCGCGCCCGATACGGACTTGTTCTGTATGCTGCTCGACATCTATCCGCAGAGCGATACATGGCCGAACGGCTACCGGATGAATCTCACTGACGCCGTCATGCGTGTGCGCTATCGCGACGGTATGGACAAGCCGACCATGATGAAGCCCGACGAGCCAGTGCGGGTGAAGTTCGATCTCTATCCGACCAGCAACCGCTTCGAGGCCGGACACAAAATACAATTGCTGATTTCCAGTTCGTCCTTCCCGCGCTTCGACGTGAACCCCAACACCGGCGAGGACATCGGGCGTCACACCCATACGATTGTGGCTGACAATACGATCCATCACGACGTCTCGCGTCCGTCGCGGGTCATTCTGCCGGTTTATCGCGCCTGAGAAACTTGCGCGCACGGCCTCACGCAGGCATTGTGCGCGCAAATTTCAGGGGAGCGAGACATGACGGCCGGACACGGAACGCCTGCGGGACTGCGGTTCATCGACGTTCATCACCATACGGTTCTGCCCGAATATCAGCTTGCCCTCGTGCGTTCCGGCGCGGCCGATCCGTCGCGGCCCCTGCGCAAGAACAGCGATCCGCAGCAGGCGCTGGACAATATGGAATCGCTCGGCATCGAGGCCGCAGTGTTTAATCCTTTGTCGGTCGCCGGCGTGCATCACGGCAATGATGCGCACGCGAATTATCTGACCGAGTCCGTCAACGAGGCGCTCGCGCGGTTTGCGTCGCATAACCCCAAGCGCATGGGATTTTTCGCGCCGCTGCCTTTTCCGGATGTGGACGGCTCTTTGCGGCAGATGGAACATGCGCTCGACAAGCTCGGCGCAGATGGTGTGATCCTGCTATCGAACCAGAACGATTGCTATGTGGGCGATCCGGCTTACGAGGCGCTCTATGCCGAAATGGATCGCCGCAAGGTTGCTGTTTTCATCCATCCCGCGCGCCCGAGCTTTGTGGATTCGCTGAAGCTGAAACTATGGGCTTCTGTGGTCGAATATCCATTCGAGACCACGCGTGTCTGTGCCAATCTCATCTACAACGGCTTCATGAAGAAGTACCCGAACATCCGCTGGATCATGGCCCATGCGGGCGGCTGTCTGCCCTATCTGTCGCTGCGCCTGCGTCTGATGGAAGAGTCCGACGAGCACAAACCGGAATTCAGCGTGCGCCACCCGGAAGGCACAGGGCCCTATATCGGACAGTTCTATTTCGACACGGCGATTGCGGGTTCGCGTGCCGCCATGGCGGCTCTATACGAAGTCGCCGATCCGTCGCGCATCATGTTCGGCAGCGACTGGCCCTATATCGACCGCGAATATGTGGAGGATCAGTCGCGCGCGCTCGTCGATATGCCGGTGCTGACGCGCGACCGGTTCAAGGCGATGGAACGCGATAATGCGGTGCGACTGTTCCCGCGCTTTGCTTGAGCACTTGTTACAATCTGGGGACAAGCCGCAAGCCTATTCTCTCTCCCCGCACGCGGGGAGAGGGAGCGCGGCGACGTCGTTGTGAATTGAGTCTATCTGGCCATCCAGCCGCCATCGACACAGAGCGTCTGGCCGGTCATGTAGGAGGCCGCGGGCGAGGCCAGAAACACTGCTGCGCCAGCGATTTCTTCCAGACGCCCCATTCGGCCGAGCAACGTCTGAGCGTTGATCTTGTCCGACAGCGACGGATTGTTCTGGATGCCCTCGGTCAGATCGGTTTCGAAAAAGCCCGGCGCGAGACAATTGACCCGCACCTTGTGGCGCGCCCAGTCGATCGCCAGATCGCGGGTCAGCATTTCGACGCCACCTTTCGAGGCGCAATAGGCGGCTGCGCGTCCGAGCCCGACCTGACCAGCGATTGAACTCACATTGATGATCGAACCGCCTGCACCGAACATGGTAGGTCCGATGTGGCGGCAGCACAGAAACACGCCCGTCAGATTGACGTCGATGAGTTCCTGCCATTGGGAAAGCTCGGTACGGTCCGCCGGCAGATAATACGGATTGATACCGGCGTTGTTGATCAGAATGTCGATGCGCCCGAACCGGTCGATGGCGGCGTCCTTCAACGCAATCACATCGTCCTCGTCGGCCACGTTCGTGGGCTGCAGGCCCACTTCCGCGCCGAGGTCTTCCAGTTCGCTCGCCGTGACTTCCAGCGTCTTCTGGCTGCGTCCGGCGAGAAAAACCTTCACGCCCTGCGCGGCCAGTCCATACGTGATGGCCCGTCCCAACCCGCGTCCGGCCCCGGTGATGACCGCCACCTTCCCGCGCACATCGAACATTGAGGAACCAAAAACCGCCAGCCCTTCGGGCGCTATATCGTCGCTCATCCGGCAGCCTCCTGACGCAGCGCGGTGCGGGCCAGCGACCAGCGATGCACTTCCGACGGGCCGTCGTAAATGCGGAAGGCCCGTACTTCGCGGAAGATGCGCGACACGACCGTTTCGCGTGTGATGCCCATCCCGCCGAGGATTTGCAGGCTTCGATCCACCACGCGCCAGATAGCCTCCGAACAGATCACCTTCGCCATCGACGATTCGGTGCCGCCGCGCTTGCCCTGATCGAGCGCCCATGCGGTGTGCCAGATGGTCAGGCGCGCCTGATGCATATCGAGCAGATTGTCGGCCAGCATGAAGCCGATGCCTTCGTGTTCACCGAGCTTCTTGCCGAAAGCCTCGCGCTTGCGCGCATAGTCGGCGGCAATGTCGTGGGCGCGCCGCGCTGCGCCCAGCCAGCGCATGCAATGGGTGAGGCGTGCGGGCGCGAGTCGCACCTGCGCATAGCGGAAACCTTCGCCCGGTTCGCCCAGCAGGTCGCGCACTTCGGCGCGCACATTCTCGAACAGCAGCACCGCATGGCCACCGGCAAAGCCTTCGTCCAGCGTATCGAGAATTCGCTCGATGCGAATGCCGGGCGTGTTCATCGGGATTAGAAACATGCTGGCCTTGCCGCCATGTTCCTCGTCGCGCGCCATCACGATGCAGACTTCCGCGCCTTCCGCGCCGGTGATCAGCCATTTCCGACCGTTGATGACATAATGATCGCCGACACGCTGCGCCGAAGTCGCCAGCATGCTGGGGTCGGAACCTGCGCCCGGATGCGGCTCGGTCATCGCGAAGCACGAACGGATTTCGCCTGACGCCATGCGGCGCAGCCAGCGCTCCTTCTGGTCCTCGCGGGCGATCTGTTCGAGCATGTGCATATTGCCCTCGTCGGGCGCAGAAATATGCATGGCCAGCGGGCCCAGAACCGAATAGCCGGCGGCCTCGAATACAATCGCCTTGCCGCGATGGTCGAGCCCCAACCCGCCCCATTCTGGCCCGACATGGGGCGCCAGAAGGCCTTCCGCACGAGCCATGGCGTTGAGTTCGCGGCGTAACTCATCCGATGCCCCATGCGCATATTGGCGTGGGTCGCTTTCCAGCGGGATCACCTTCTGGCGAATGAACTGCACCGTCCGCTGGCGCAATTCCTCATGTTCGGACGGAATGGAAAAATCCAAGTTCATCTCCTGCGGTGGTGCAACCGGGCAAGATTACACCAAAGACGTCGCGATCCATCGCGACCGTTCGACGCCATCGTCGGCAAGCCCCTTGATGGTAGTCAGTTCGAACTTTACGATTGCGTCCGATAAAAGCAAACGCGCCGCATATGCGGCTTCGGAGGGACCAGATGGCCAGTGTGACAATCGACAGACGTATCCGCCGCTGGCAGGAGCAGCGCTGGATTCTGGATGCGGTTATCCGCACTGTGGGAATCGAATGGGATCAGGCACGCATCGCCTCCAAGAGCAAGCCCGGCGGCGACGTAGCCGAAAGCGATTTCCGCGGCGTCCAGCGGCGCGTGAAGAAATTCGACGACATTCACCGCGAATTTGCTGCAGCCGCCCGCAAGCGTCAGGCCAAAGCAAAAGCCTATGAAGAGCAGGGTCGTCTGGTGACGGCGGGCGAAAGCTATATCGCTGCGGCGCTGGCGTGGGCGTCTGCCTGCTGGCCGCTGTTCGAGGCTTGCGAGACCCTGCACGCCTACGAAAAGCAGATGAATGAATGCTATGCGAGCTTCATACGCCTCGCGCCGCATCCGATTGAAAAGGTCGAAGTGCCGTTTCAGGGCCGCTCGCTGTCGGCCTATCTGCATCTGCCGCGCAAGCCCGCGCCGGGCGAAAAATTTCCCTGCATCATTTCCATCGGCGGCATGGACGGCAGCAAGGAAAACATGGTGTCGATCTATGGCGACCGCTTTTTGTCGCGTGGTCTTGCGGTGCTGGCGGTGGACGGGCCCGGACAGGCGGAATCGGCTTCACGCGGCATTTTCTTCACCGAGAGCAATTTCGGCGAGGCAGGCCTCGCCATTCACGACTGGCTGGGCAAGCACAGCGCCATCGATATGAGCCGTCTGGCCATTCGGTCGTCGAGCTTCGGCAGCTATTTCGGCTCGGTCGCGGCTGCGGCGCTCGGCGACAAGATCAAGGGCTATGCGGTGGCGGGCGTTTGTCAGGAACCCGGTTGCCACACGATCTTCAATCTCGCATCGCCGACCTTCAAGGCTCGCTTCATGTTCATGTCGGGCTACGACGACGAAGTCGCCTTCGACGAATTCTGCAAGAAGATCGATCTGCGCCCCTATGCGCCGAAAATCACCTGTCCGTACATGGCGATTGCGGGCGAGAACGATCAGCTTTCTCCACTTGAGTTCACAGAAGACCTCTTTACTCGCATTGCCGCGCCCAAACGGTTGGTGATCTACGAAGGCGCCAATCATGGCGTCGGCGATGCGCCGAGCGTCGACAATGGAGAGGACAAGAATACGCTGCTGGTGGACTGGCTGGTTGATCGTATCAACGGCAAACCGTTCACATCCGAGCGCGTTTGGGTCGATTCATCCGGTCGCGCAACTGCGACCCCGTTCTGACAAAAGCCTCGCAATGGCCCTGATGGTCATTGCGAGGATGCTGCAGGCGACGCCGCCCGCGCAGACGCAGACAGCCGGCAAAAGCTGCGCCGCAAGGAACTAGTTTTTCCCGGCCAGAGCTGTCGCGCGCTTCACCCGTTCGATGACGGCAGGAGGCGTTGCATACATCTGGTCGATGATGGCGGCCACCTTGTCGCCTGAAAGCGGAACCAGACGCTGGCTGCGCCGCGCCGCCTCGGCCCGGTAGGCAGGATCGGCCATCGTGGCGTCGAAAGCCTTGCGATAACCCGCCACCACTTCCGGGTCGGTCCCCGGCGGCAACATGAAGGGATCCTGTATTTCATCGGCTGCGCCGAAGAATTCGAAAGCCGCCCTGTCGGCGTCGTTCTTCAGCAGGTTTCGCACTTGCGGCACGGACTTGAAGTCCGGATCGTCGTCGATGTTCGATACTGCGAAAAGAACATTGATCAGTTTGCCTGAAATCCAGTTCGGATGCGCCGTCCGCACGGTGCTCATCGTCGTGCAGCGGCCGTCCACCTCGCCGCGCTCGACCGCCAGCATGGATGTGCCGCCATCATAGCCGGAGATTGGCTTGAACTTCGTGCCCAGCAAATCGTTGAGGAGCAACGGGCCAAGCGTTGAGTTCGACGCCGCGCCGGTCGCCGAAAGCGGAACTTCGCGCTTCATGGCGTCTTCGATGGTCTTGACGGTGGACGTATGCCACACGAGGCAGACAGTATCTTCCGCTGTCAGGCTCCCGACCCAGTTGAACTTGCGCAGATCGTAATTCACCTTGCTGTTTCCCATCAGAGGTTCCTTGATGGGGCCCGCGGGGGTGACTCCAAGCGAAGTGCCATCCTTGTTGCCAATATTGTAGAGGTTCTGCACGCCCTGCAATCCGCCGCCGCCGGGCATGTTCGCCACCACCATCGTGGGTTTGCCTGGCAGATGGTTCGGCAGGAATGTCAGTAGCAACCGTGTGAAAAGATCGACGCCGCCGCCCACGCCGCCAGCGACGATGATCTGCACGGTCTTGCCCTGCAGATTGAACTCCGCATGTGCTGGCGCGGTCAGACCTGCCGCCGCCACGAGGCCCACAAGGCCTGCCTTGATGTTTTTCATTCGCGTCCCTCCGTATCTGGCTTTTTTGAACTTGTTAGATTGAGCGCCGGAACCCCATGTGCGCGCGATGCAATCGCTCGGCGCCATTTTTTGTAATCAGCACAAGCTCGCCCGTCTGGACGCCTGCCTTTTCGTCGAGCGTCATCACCGAGGGTTGAATCACCACGGTCATGTTTTCTTCGAAGGTCATGTCGGGCTTGGGCCCGGACGGGCGCTCGCGTGTTCCGAGGATCGGCGGCAGGTAACCGCCGCCGCCATAGCCGTGCACGAGATCGTCGCAGATTGTGAAGCCTCGTTGGGCGATACAGGCGGCTGCGTCGTAAACATCGTCCGGCCGCGCGCCTGGCTTGAGGATTTTGAAAATTGCCGCATAGGCTTCGTCTGCGACGGCATGCAAATCGGCATAGACAGATGTTGGTTCAGTCTGGACCGCAATCGAACGCTGGATCTGGCCCGGATAGGACCAGAAAGACGCTGCGATTTCGGTGAAGACAATGTCGCCCCTGGCGACCTTGCGGTTGCGGGCCAGTTGCGAGGGCACGCAGCAGTCCGGGTTCGCCATTGAGGTGACGCCCGTATAATGTATTTGCGTAGCACCGCCGAACGGCACGTAGGCGCGCTCGATAATGTTGGCGAGTTCGTGCTCGCTCATGCCGGGGCGCACTTCGCGCTCCAGAGCCATCACAGCAAGATCGGTGAGTTCGCAGCCCACGCGCAGCCAGTCGAGTTCTTCCGCGCTCTTGGTGAGGCGCAGTTTCGTGTAGGCGCGCCCGAGATCGACCGGCATGAAACCGGCGGCGGATAATTTTTCGTGCAGCGAATGCCCGTACGAGCCGAGGATGCCGATCTTCTGGCCCTTCGCGCCGCGCCTCAGCAGTTCGGCGATCGCCATCTCCTGACTGCCGACTGCGCCCCAGCCGACGTTCGTCTGCGGAGAAATCAGCCGCGCCAGTGCGGCGTTGTTGGGGTTCTTGACGAACAGGGCATCCTGTTCGCCCGGCGTGAAGACAACGAAGTGGCCGCTCGTTGTCGGCCATTCGGTAAGCCATTGGGTGGCGGAACCCTTGCGGTCGCCACCCGATACCAGCACATGGCGCGCGCCCGCCTGTTCCATGATCTGTGTCAGCGCCGCGCGCCTGCGGTCGAGTTCGGCTTTCGAGAAATGCGGAACTTCCGCATTGAGCAGGGCTTGCAGTTTCGGTGGCAGGATTGGCGCAAACTCGTGAGCTGACATGGAAACCTGCTGCTGAAACGATGGGTCGGCATTAAACCGGGCGTTGCGTGCCCTTGATCACTGTGCGCCACATCAGGCGAATCTGGTCCGCCGGAAAATCCTTGCGCGCGTGGATCGACGAGCGATTGTCCCACATAAGCGCGTCGCCTTTGCGCCACTGGTGCTCGTACAAATATTTCGGCTGCTCGATATGGTCGAAGATGCGGTCGAGCACGGCCTGGCTTTCGTCTTCCGGCAGACCGATCAATTGCTGGCTCATCAGGCGATTGAGGTAGATCGCCTTGCGTCCATTGTCCTCATGGGTCCGCACAGCCGGATGGATCGCCTCGTTGCGGGCCGCGACCGCATTGGGATCGTCCTTGTAGGTCGAATTGAAGCTGAAGGCGTTGCGGGCCATGCGACCGTCGATTTTCGCGCGCAGGTCGTCCGGCAGTTCTTTGTAAGCCGCAAAGAGATTTGAGAATACGGTTTCGCCCCCGAAGGTCGGCACCGCTACCGAATAAAGCATCGTGGCCTTGGTGGGCAGTTCTCGGTGGATCGTGTCGTGATGAAACCACATCTCGCCGTCCGGCAACGCCCCGATGGGTTTGCCGTCCTCGCGGATGTTGGTGATCAGCATGATCTGCGGGTTCATCTTCTCCATGCCGACGGGCCGGAATTCCGGCGGGCGGCCAGGATCAGCGAGGTCGCCGAAATTAGCCGTGGCGCGCACCAGATCGTCCTGTGTCAGGTCCTGATCGCGAAACAGGACCACGCAATGTTCGACGAAAATATCGTAAATCTCGCGCGCAATATCCGGCTCAATCGGCCTGCGGAGATCGACGCCCTTGATTTCCGCGCCCGTGTGCTGCGACAGCTTTGTAAATTCAACCTTGCCCACGTGGTTCCCGGCTCCCTCTTGTCTTGTCGTTCAATCATAACGGCCCGGCAAACGCCGCGCTAGTAAAGCGACCAGCCGCCCGAAACGTCTATGCACGAGCCGGTGATATGCTCGGCGCGCTTCGACAAAAGAAACGCGACCGCATTGCCGGCGTCAATTCCTGTCTCGCCAATGCCCAGCGGTGGGGTGTGTGGAACGCCGCCAGAATCTGCCATTGCAATATCGGTTTCGCAATGGCTGACGCAATTGATCCGCACTCCGTGTTGTGCGCAATCCTGAGCCATATTTTGGGTGAAAACCTGAATTCCGGCACGCGTCGCCGACCATGCATTGGCTTTGGGTGCGCCGCGCAGGCCGGCCGCCGACGTCAGCGACACAACGGCCCCGCCTCCGCCGCGCGCGATGCGGTGACGCAAAAAGGCGCTCGTCATGTCGAGCATGTCGTAAACGTTGGCGTCAATCAGTTTGCGCCAGTCCGCGGGCTTCTGGTCCAGAAAAGGTTTCGGGGCCACGCCCAGCGCCTTCATGCAGCTGCCAACATTGACCAGAGCGAGTACGCCTCCTTCGCCCGAAAGGGATTCCAGCATCGCATCGGGATTGCGTTCTTCCGGCAGTTCCAGACCGCGACAGGAGACCAATGATCCCATCTGGTTCGCCACTGCTTTTGCGGCTTCTGCGTTCGGTTCGTCGAGGATGACGCCCCAGCCGTCATTGACCAGACAGCGGGCGACGCCGTCCCGTATCTGGCCTGCAGTTCCGGTGATTAAGACGTTGCGCATGGAGCCCTCAATGCAGCCGTATGCCGCCCGATACGTCCATGCACGTACCGGTGATCCAGGTGGAACGATCCGACATCAAAAAGGCTGCTGCATTGCCGAGATCGTCGCTGCGGCCGAAACGACCCAACGGCGAGAGGCGGCTACTGCCGGGCTCGCGGGCTTCCTCCTCGTGGCCGACAGCCAGAAGTCCGTCGGCTGTCCGGCGAGTGCTTTCGGCGCGTCCCGGGGCGATGCAATTGGCCCTGACGCCGAGCGGGGCGAATTCCAGCGCGATGGACTGGGTAAAGGCGATCACGCCAGCCTTTGCGAGCGCATAGACTTCGGCGAACCTCTGTCGGGACATGGGCGGCCCACCGCGGAGGCCTGCGCCTGACGCCACATTGAGGATGACGCCCGATTTCTGCTTCAGCATCTGCGGCAGAACCGCCTGACAGGTCGTCATGACCGAGACCAGATGCGTCTCGAGGTTGAGTGTCCAGTCCTGTCTGCCGGTTTCCCAGAAAAGTGTGCGCGGTCCAACGGCCTTGCCGCCGCCCGCCGCCGTAGCCAGCCCATCGATGCGGCCGAATGTCGAGGTCGTCTGCTCGACGACGCTGCGCACCGAGGCCTCGTCGCAGACATCGCAGGCCAGAATGGCCGCGACATGCGCGCGCCCGATCCTTTCGGCGGCCGCTTTTGCGGCCACGAGATCGCGGTCGGCGAGCACAACGCTCCAGCCGTCGCGGACCAGAGCCGCAGCGATGCCAGACCCGATGGCGCCGCCCCCGCCGGTGATGAGCCCTATTGGCCTGCTCGCGCTCAACCGCATCCCCTTGCCTGTTCAGACTTCATCATAGCTGGACGACGGTCCGCGTAAAGCCGCGCTGAAGCGGATGTTGAAGTTGATTTTGCCGGATTTCCTTTCGGGGCGGAATTCATGGCGTGTGCATTGACGAGGGACCGCAAAGCATCGATCATCGTCGCCAAATTCAGTCATGAAGGGAGCCGCCGATGACCACCTCCAATGCCGAACTCGAAAAGCTTCACCTTGAAGCCGAAGCCGCCGTACCGGTCTTTTCCTACAAGAAGCCGGAATCCGTGGAGCGCGGCAAGGGTTTCATCCGTCTGGCGAAAAGCCCGCTCATCAAGGGCGTCGTGCAGGTCGTCAAGAAGAACGGCGGCGAGAACAATCTGCATTATCACACCACGGTCGACACGTTCTGGATGGTTCTCAAGGGCCGTTGCCGCTTCTATGGGCCCGACGACGTGGTGATCGGCGAATTCGGCCCGCACGAGGGCACGATCACGCCGCGCTTCTCGCGCTACTGGTTCGAGAATTGCGGCGACGGCGAACTGGAACTGCTGCAGGTCGCCGCCAATGTGCCCGGCGCGGTCAATGGCGGGCGCACGGATGTGAGCGCCCAGAAGTTCGACGTCGGCTCCGGCCAGTATTTCGACGCCGCCAAGGCCGAGAAGGTCTGAGACCGCCCTGACGGGCGCCGTCGCCGGGCTTTGTCCACGCCGGACACCAGCCCTGCGTCGATCAGGAATCGCAAACGCCGCCGCGCCGTGCTATGGCGCGGCTCATGACGCAGACTTCGACCCGTATCGACCGCCGTTTCGCCAAAGCCCGTTCGGAAGGACGCGCGGCTCTGGTGACATTCCTCATGTGCGGCGATCCCGATCTCGCCACATCGCTGGACATTCTCAAGGCCCTGCCGGGAGCCGGGGCGGATGTGCTGGAAATCGGCATGCCGTTTACCGACCCGATGGCGGACGGACCGTCCATTCAGGCCGCCGGCCTGCGGGCGCTCCAAGCTGGCATGACGCTGAAGAAGACGCTTGGGGTGGTGGCGGAGTTCCGCAAGACGGACGCCGATACTCCAGTCATTCTCATGGGTTACTACAATCCGATCTACGTTTTCGGGGTCGACAAGTTCCTGATCGACGCCACCGCCGCCGGCGTTGATGGCCTGATCGTGGTCGATCTGCCGCCGGAAGAGGATTCCGAGCTTTGCCTGCCCACGCTCAAGGCAGGCCTGAACTTCATTCGTCTGGCGACGCCCACGACCGACGACGCCCGCCTGCCGGCGGTTTTGGCCAATACGTCCGGGTTTGTTTACTACGTGTCGATCACCGGCATCACCGGCGCGGCGGTTCCTGACTATTCGAAGGTCGAGGCGGCTGTTGCGCGGATCAAGCGCCATACCCATTTGCCGGTAGCGGTCGGGTTCGGGGTGAAGAACGCCCAGAGCGCGGCGGCGATTGCGGCTCATGCGGATGGTGTGGTGGTCGGAACGGCTCTGGTCGACGCCCTGAAGGGCTCACTCGGGCCGGATGACAAGGCTGGTCCTGGAACCGTCGAGGCTGTGGCGCGTCTCGTCTTCGAGATTGCCGTCGGCGTGCGCGGCGCGCGTTCCTGAGTTTTGGACAGGACATTGATATGAACTGGATTTCCAACGTCGTTCCGCCGAAGATCAGGTCTTTCCTGAAGCGAGAGACTCCCGAAAACCTGTGGGTGAAGTGCCCCGACAGCGGCGAACTCGTGTTCCACAAGGATCTCGAGGCCAATCTGATGGTGGTGCCGGGTTCCGGCTTCCACATGGCGATCGGCGCGCGGGCCCGCCTGACGGCCTTGTTTGACGATGGCGCCTTCGAGGACATCGCCACCCCGGAAGTGCCGATCGATCCGCTGAAATTCCGCGATGTGAAGCGTTATTCGGACCGCCTGAAGGAATATCGCGCCAAGACCGGGCTGCAGGACGCCATTCTGCTCGGTCGCGGATCGATCGAGGGCCTGCCCGTGACGGCGGCCGTGCAGGATTTCGCCTTTCAGGGCGGCACGCTCGGCATGGCGGCAGGCGAGGCGATCATCACCGGCATCCAGCAGGCCATCGCCAACCACACGCCTTTTGTGATTTTCACCGCTTCTGGCGGCGCGCGCATGCAGGAAGGCATGTTCTCGTTGATGCAGATGCCGCGCACGACCGTCGCGGTGCGCAAGCTGCGCGAGGCCAAGCTCCCGTACATTGTGGTGCTGACCAATCCGACGACCGGCGGCGTCACCGCCTCCTATGCGATGCTGGGCGACATTCACATCGCCGAGCCCGGCGCGGTCATCGGCTTCGCCGGGGCGCGCGTGATTGAACAGACGATCCGCGAGCGCTTGCCGGAAGGTTTCCAGCGCGCCGAATATCTAAAGGCGCATGGCATGGTGGACATGGTGGTGCCGCGCACCGAAATGCGCAGCACGCTGGCGAACATCTGCTCGATCCTGATGAACAAGCCGCGCAACGCGGCCGCCTGACGAGTCGCGCATGGGACACCACGACGAATCGGCCGCGATCCTGTCGCGGTTTCTGGCGCTTCATCCCAAGAAGATCGACCTGTCGCTGGGGCGCATTCAGGATCTGCTGGCGAAGCTCGGCCATCCCGAACTGAAATTGCCGCCGGTGATCCACGTGGCGGGCACCAACGGCAAGGGCTCGACGATCGCGTTCATGCGCGGCATTCTGGAAGCAGCCGGCAAGGGCGTGCACGTTTACACGTCGCCGCACCTGGTGCGTTTTCACGAGCGCATCCGGCTGGCGCGCCCGGGGGGCGGAAGGTTTGTGAGCGAGGAGGCGCTGGCGACCGCCTTCGCCGAGTGTGAGCGCGCCAATGCGGGTGCGCCGATCACGGTGTTCGAAATCACCACCGCGGCTGCGCTGAAACTGTTCAGCGAGAACCCCGCCGATTTTCTGCTGCTCGAAGTTGGTCTGGGCGGACGCTACGACGCCACCAATGTGGTCGAAAAGCCCGCCGCGGCCGTCATCACGCCGGTGTCTTTCGATCATCCGGAATTTCTCGGTACGACCATCGACAAAATTGCGGGCGAGAAGGCCGGCATTATCAAACGGCAATGTCCGGTGATCGTCGGTTACCAGAGCGAGGAAGCACTCATCGTCATCGAGCGTGAGGCCGAAAAGCAGCGCGCCCCGATGCTGGTCGCCGGGCAGGATTTCGCCACCCGCGAGGAACATGGCCGTCTGGTGTACGAGGACGAAAACGGTCTCCTCGATCTGCCTTTGCCGAAACTGCTGGGCCGCCATCAGATTCAGAATGTCGCCGCCGCCATTGCGACCCTGCGGCGCGTTGCGCCGGGCCTTCCGCAAGAGGCTTACGAAGAGGGCGTGACGCGCGCCTCGTGGCCGGCGCGGTTGCAGCGTCTGGCCAGAGGCCGGCTGTTCGATCTCGCCCCCGAGGGCGCGGAACTCTGGCTCGACGGCGGGCATAATGCAGCGGGCGGTCTGGTTCTGGCCGCCGCCATGGGCGATTTCGAGGAACGCACGCCGCGTCCGCTTGCGATGATCTGCGGCACGCTCGCCACCAAGGATACGGCGGGATTTCTGCGGCCGTTCAAGGGCATCGCAAATCTGGTTCTGGCTGTGCCGATTGCGGGCGAACATGCGGCCCGCACCGCGCAGGATGTGACCGACGCCGCTCGTGCAGCAGGCCTTGAGGCCGAGCCCTGCACGGATGTGGAAAGCGCGCTGCGCGAAATCGCCAGACGCAAATGGCCGGTGCCGCCGCGCATTCTGATTGCGGGTTCGCTCTATCTCGCAGGCGAAGTGCTGGCCGCGAACGGGACGCTGCCGGACTGATACGTCCTGCTGAACCAAATTGCCTGCAAATGTTCCATCAGCACCGTCATCACCGGCCTTGAGCCGGTGATCCACAATGTGCTGCGCCGCAGGCGTGGATGCCCGGCTCTAGGCCGGGCATGACGGTCGCACTCAGCCGCTGATTTTCGAAAAGTCCGCGACCGTGTGCATGGCGCTGCGCAATTCGTTCAGCAATTGCAGGCGATTTTTGCGAACCAGCGGATTGGAATCGTTCACCGTCACATCGGTGAAGAAGGCGTCGACCGGCGCGCGCAGACGCGACAGCGCCCGCATGGCGGCTTCGAAATCCTCGTTCTTCACATGCTCGGCGGCGTGTCGGGTTGCGGTGTCGACGGCGGAGGCCAGAAGGTTTTCGGCGTGGGCCGAGCGCAGGTTGGGATGGTGCTTGCCGTCGAAAGCGCCTGCGCCGTCCTTCTTTTCCTCAGCGCGCAAAATGTTGGCGGCGCGCTTGTACCCGGCCAGCAGGGACTTGCCGTCCTCGGTGTCGAGGAATGCGCCCAGAGCTTCGACGCGGCGGACGATCATCAGGAGATCGTCGTTGGCAGCGCCCCCTCTCCCCGCTTGCGGGGAGAGGGAGCGCCCGAGCCCAGCGCCAGAACGGCGTCGATGAGATCGTGGCGCGCGCCCTTGTCGCGGAGATAGACTTTCAGGCGGTCGGCGATGAAGGAGAAGAGTTCCGTCATCACGTCTAACCCTGCGAAGATCGAGCATCGCTTTGCAACGTCTAATGAGAGTGACTTTCCGTACCCGCCACCAGCGTAGGGAACCAGGAAAACTTCACTTCGAATGTCTAATGTGTCTAAACACTCGGCGAGGTATTTTTGAATTTTTGCCCACTGCTGCCCATCTGGATTTTGGAACTCGCCAAGGATTGTCTTCTGATCTGTAGCAAAAAAGTCAGGTTTTGGCCCGACTTGATGGAAGTCACCATCCATATTGATTTGCAGAGAAAACCCATAAACGTTGAATGCGGCCTGCTGTCCTTTGTCCGTTCGTATGTCCCTAAGAATCGATTGATAGCGGTGTTTAGATGCAGCAATCGAGGACATCTTAGTCAGGCTCAGTCTCACCCCATTCTCCAGCACAAGCCGGATCACACCAAGCGCGGCTCGCCGCAGCGCATAGGGATCCTTGCTGCCGGTCGGCTTTTCATCAATCGCCCAGAAACCCACGAGCGTGTCGAGCTTGTCGGCCAGCGCCACCGCAATGCTCACAGGATTGGTAGGCACGCGGTCGCCCGGGCCTTGCGGTTTGTAATGTTCCTCGATTGCCGCGCAGACGTCCGGGTGTTCGCCCTGCAGTTCCGCATAGCGGCGGCCCATGAGGCCCTGCGTTTCAGGAAACTCGCCGACGACTTCCGTTGTGAGATCGGCCTTGCAGAGTTCCGCCGCGCGGCGCGCCAGCGCCGGGTCTGCTCCAACCAGCGGGGCGAGTTCCTGCGCAAGCGCCATGATGCGGTCGATGCGTTCGCCCTGCGTGCCGAGCTTTTCGTGGAACACGATGTTGAGGGCGCGCAGCTTCGCCAGTCGTTGGTCGAGCGGCTTCTGGCGATTGTCGTCGTTGACATAGTCGGGCAGGGAGGCCTGATCGGTCTCCCAGAAATACAGCGCATCGCTCAGGCGGGCGCGCACCACTCGGCCATTGCCGGCAGCAATCGCCTTGCCGTCGTCGGTGGCGGTGATGTTTGAGACGAGAATGCACTTGTTGGTCAGGCCGCCGTCGCGCTGACGAAGCACAAAACACTTCTGGTTGGCGCGGATCGTGGCGCGGATCACTTCCGGCGGGATCGCCAGAAAGGCCTCGTCGAATTCGCCCATGAGCGGCACAGGCCATTCGACAAGACCGGCGACCTCGTGCAGCAGGCCCTCGTCCTCGACCAGTTCCAGCCCCTGCGCGAAGGCGAGGTTTTTGGCGTCGTTGAGGATGATGTCGCGGCGACGGGCTGGATCGAGGATCACTTTCTCCTTCTCGAGCGCCGGCACATAATCGTCGAAGCGCCGCACCTTGATGGCGCCGGGCGACAGGAAGCGGTGGCCGAAAGTCGTGTTGCCGGCCCGAACGCCGTCGACCTCGAAATCGACGATTTCGGGTTCCTCAGTCTCGGGGCCAAACGTGCACAGTATAGAGTGAAGCGGACGCACCCAGCGCAGCGCATCGGGCCGCGTGGAGGCAGCGCCCCAGCGCATGGACTTCGGCCATGGGAATGAGCGGATGATGCCCGGCAGGATTTCGGCCAGAACGGCGGCCGTGTCGCGACCGGCGCGCTCAATGATGGCGACGTAGAATTCGCCCTTGCCCTTGGGGTCTTTCTCGATCTTCGCCTGATCGAGCGACGCGAGGCCGGCGCTTTTCAGAAAGCCCTGAATGGCGGCGTCAGGCGCGCCGACGCGTGGGCCCTTCTTTTCCTCGCGCGTATCGGGCTGGCGGGCCGGAAGACCGGCGACGTGCAGCGCGAGACGACGCGGGGTCGCGAAGGCGGCTGCGCCCTCATAGGTCATGCCGCGCTCGACGAGAGCGCCGGTGACGAGCTTCTTCAAATCCTCCGCAGCTTGCGCCTGCATGCGGGCGGGGATTTCTTCGGAGAAGAGTTCGAGCAACAGTTCGGGCATGGGTCACGGCTGGTTTCAGGATTTCCAGCCGGTGCGTAGCGTCCGCGACGGGTTACGGCAAGCGGTTTAGGCGCAAAAGCCGATCTAGCCGCGCAGACCGGCGAACATGCGGTAGAAAAAGCCCGCCGCAACCCCGGTGGCGATATCGACCGAAAGGTTCGAGGCGCCGATCGACATGCCGATCGCATCCGACACGTAGGACAGGACGCCGGCCGCGAGACCACCGCCGACCGCATAGGCGATGGCATTGTTATGGCCGGACTTTTTCTGCAGCGAATGGGCGAACAGGATTGTGCTGGCTGTGGCCTCGCCACCTGCCAGCAGGCTGCCGGCGAGCAGGATCGGAAGGGCCTTGGTCTGATCGACGCCGGCCGCCTGCAACATGGCGGTCGTCTGGTCTGCGCCCGAAGTGGCGCTGAGGATCACCCAGCCGGCCTGAAGCGAGCTGGCCGCAACGCCGGCCAGAATGACGGCGCGCCAGGAGGTTGGGACGATTCCGGTCTCGCTGGTCCGGGTTTCGATCTTCTCGTCCGGCCCCTTCGCCATCAGGGTTTTGGCGATTTCCGAGAGGGGCACGCCGGTGGAGGATAGTTCGGTCGCAGGCCGCGCAGCCGCGAGCGAACGTCCCGCTGCCGGTCGATTGACCGGGGCGCCTCGTTTGCCGAATGGAGCGGGCTTTGGTTGCATGTGACCGGACTGTTGAGGGAAAATGGCTCTTCGCTGAATCGTGTGGGTAGAGGTTTCAACCACAAGTTGAATATTTTGGTTTCCGCTGGCTCCGCGTATTTTCTGATGCATGCGTGACACGGATCTTTTTCAGGCGGCGCTCGGGCTTTCCGCGCCTTGGTTTATCAG
>CANJWR010000029.1 GCA_947478455.1 Beijerinckiaceae bacterium
GAAGACGTGGAGCTTCAGGAAGCCCCACTGGTCAATTCGGCGACCGACAATCACTTCACGGGTGTCGTCGACCAGCGCATCTTCCTGGGCGACTTTGTTGACCTTGAGGTCAAGGTAGGCGACTACCTGCTGCGTTCGCGGGCCCATCCGTCGCTGCGGACCCCGATCGGCGACAAGATCAACATCCGGATGAACCCCGAGAAGTGCGTCGCGATCGAAGACGATGGCGGCATTCGCTCGGCGGCCTGATCCGGCCTCGCATTTGCATCGGCGCGCCGCGCATCACGCGAAGGCGCGCCACCAACTCAAGGAGCCATGAATGGCAAAAGACGCGATTGTATCGACAGAATTGGCGAAGAAGTTCGAGACCGAAAAAGAAACGCCCTACACGCGCTGGGTGGCCAGCGAAGGTCTGGAGATCATTCCAGCCCTTTATGTGCGCAACCTCCGCACAGTCGAACTGAAGCCCTGGGCGCGCCGTGGCGGCAATGCCGTATTCGTCAATCACGACGCATCGCGCACGTCCAACGACAGCTATGTGATGGAAATTCCGCCGGGCAAGAAGCTCGAGCCGCATCGCCAGCTGTACGAGGAAATGATCCTCATTCTCGACGGTCGCGGTTCGACGACGGTCTGGAACGACGAAGGCAAGCGCATCACCTTCGAATGGGGTCCGGGTTCGCTGTTCGCGATACCGATCAACACCCTGCACCAGCACTTCAATGGCTCGGGCCGCGAGCCGGCGCGCTACATCGGCGTCACCAACGCGCCCCCGGTCGTCAACCTGTACGAAGATCTCGACTTCGTCTTCAACACGAAGCACGATTTCAAGAGCCGCTTCTCGGGCGAGCCGGATTACTTCGCCGCCAAGACCGAGCAGAAGGGCTTCCTGCTGCAGACCAACTTCGTGCCGGATGCGGTGAACCTGCCGCTGATCAGCGCCAAGGAGCGCGGCGCTGGCGGTGGCCATATCCGCTTCAACATGGCCAAGGGCTCGATGAACAGCCACATCTCGCAGTTCCCGGTCGGGACCTACAAGAAGGGCCACGCTCATGGTCCGGGCGCATACGTCATCATCCTGTCGGGCGAAGGCTATTCGCTCATGTGGCCGGAAGGCGAAGAGCCCAAGCGCTACGACTGGGAAGTCGGCACGCTCATCGTTCCGCCGAACATGTGGTTCCACCAGCACTTCAACACGGGCCCGACGCCTGCGCGCTATCTGGCGTTCAAGCACGAGGTCGTGTCGATCCGTAACGCTCAGGGCGTGCCGAAGGCCTGGATCAGCCGTCGCATCGGCGGCGATCAGGTGGATTACGCCGATGAAAAGCCGTTGGTGCGTTCGCTCTTCTCGTCGGAACTGTCCAAACATGGCCTGACGCCGAGGATGGACGATGCCTATGCGACCGAACTCGAGACGCTGCCGCCCAAGGCCGTCGCCTGATCTGGTCCTATGACTACCGGGGGAACAGCGCATCGGGCGCTGTTCCCCTGTCGTTTAAACAATCGCTTTTCGGGGAGACGCACATGACCGGACGAACCTCCAATCATCTCGCCGCCCTTGGATTTGGGCGCATTGCGCTGGGCGCCGCTTTTGCGCTGGGACTCTCGCTCGCCACGCCTGCAGTTCACGCGCAGACGATCCAGGAACTCGCCAATTATGCCGGCGCGGATCGAACCGAAAAGCTGATTGCCGGAGCCAAGAAAGAAGGCTCGGTCATGCTTTATACGTCGCTGCAGATCGAGGACGTGAATGCGCTCAGCTCCGTCTTCCAGCAGAAATACGGCGTGAAGCTCAACGTCTGGCGCGGCAGCGCCGAGGATGTGCGCCAGCGCGCCATTGTCGAGACCCGCGCCAATCGCAACGAGGTCGATATTTTCGAACTCGGCGGACGCGAAATGGAATCGTTGCATCGCGAGAAGCTTCTCTCGGCGATCAAGTCTCCGGTTTTTGCCGATCTGGTTCCGCAAGCGCTTTCGCCCCATGGCGAATGGACCGGCACGCGCCTCAATGTCATCACCGGCGCCTACAACACCAATCTTATCAAGAAAGAAGATGTGCCCAAGACTTATGAGGATCTGCTTGATCCCAAGTACAAGGGCAAGCTTGGAATCGAGGCCGAGGACGAGGACTGGCTCGCCGCCATCGTCACCGAGATGGGCGAGGAAAAAGGCCTGAAACTCTTCCGCGATATTGTCGCCAAGAACGGCATGTCGATCCGCAAGGGCCACACACTGCTGGTCAATCTCGTGGCCTCCGGCGAAGTCCCGATGGCGCTCACAGTTTACACATACAAGGCCTCGCAGCTGATCACTGGCGGAGCCCCCATTGCGTTGCTTGGCCTTCAGCCGGCAGTCGCGCGCGTCAACGGCATTGGGGTCGCCGCCAAGCCGGCGCATCCGCATGCGGCCATTCTGTTTTACGATTTCGTTCTCGGTCAGGAAGGCCAGTCGATCCTGCAAAAGCGCGAGTTTACCCCGACCAACCGTAAGGTCGAGGAATTGCCCAAGGAGCTGCGCGTCACCTTCAGCGATCTGCCGAAGCTGCTCGACGAAAAGGACAAGTGGTCGAAAATCTACCGCGATATTTTCGCCGCTCGCGCCCGCTGAACCAAATCAAAAACGATCGACTGGAGGAATATTGATGGCAAAGGGCCCGCTCGCTTCTGAAGACCTCGCGAAGAAGTTCGCTGTCGAGAAGATCACGCCATATATGCGCTATGTGGCCGACGAAGGGCTCGACATCATCAGCGCGCATTATGTGCGCAACCTGAAGACGGTAGATCTGAAGCCGTGGGCGCGTCGCGGCGGCGCGGGCGTCTTCATCAATCACGAGGCCTCGCAGGTCACCAACGATTGCTACGTTTGCGAAATTCCGCCGGGCAAGGCGCTCAATCCGCAGCGTCAGATGTTCGAGGAAATGGTGCTCGTTCTCACCGGGCGCGGGTCGACGACGGTCTGGAACAAGGCCGGCAAGAGCATTACGTTCGAGTGGAAGGCGGGCGCGATTTTCGCCATTCCGCTGAACTGCATGCACCAGCATTTCAACGGTTCGGGGCAGGAACCGGCGCGTTTCGTGTCTGTGACGAACTGCCCTTCCGTGCTCAATCTGTACGACGATCTCGACTTCCTGTTCGGCCTCGATTTCGACTTCAAGCGCCGCTTCACCGGCGAGCCGGATTTCTTCTCCGCCAAGGGCGAGCAGAAGGGCTTCATGCTCACCACGAACTTCGTGCCGGACGCGGTCAATCTTCCGCTCATCGAGGCGAAGGAGCGTGGCGCGGGCGGTGGGCACATTCGCTTCAACATGGCCAAGGGCTCCATCGCCAGCCACATTTCGCAATTTCCGGTCGGCACCTACAAAAAGGCCCATGCGCACGATCCTGGCGCGCATGTCATCATCCTGTCGGGCGAGGGCTATTCGCTCATGTGGGCCGAAGGCGAGGAGCCCAAGCGCTACGATTGGGAACTCGGGACGCTCATCGTGCCGCCCAATGGCGTTTTCCATCAGCATTTCAACACCGGCCCGACGCCGGCGCGCTATCTGGCGTTCAAACATCCGGGCGTGCGCAACGAGCAGGGCGTTCCGCTGGCGTGGATCAGCCGCCGTCTCGGGGGCAACCAGATCGACTACGCGGACGAAACCGAGCTGGTTCGCAAGACATTCGCCGAAGCGCTCGGCAAACACGGCCTGAAGCCGAAAATGGATTCCTTCTACGAAGCCGAATTGCCGACGCTGCCGCCCAAGCGCGCCTGACGTCTGCCGATCTTAAACCTGAACCGGAGAGCCTGATGGCCAAGACCGCAATTGTGTCCGACGAACTTGCCAAGAAGTTCGAGACCGAAAAGAACACCCCCTATGGCCGTTGGGTCGCCGAGCAGGGCCTCGACATCATCAGCGCGCAATATGTTCCGAACCTGCGCACCGTCGAACTGAAGCCGTGGGCCCGTCGCGGCGGTCGCGGCGTGTTCATCAACCATGACGCCTCGCGCACTTCGAACGATTGCTACGTTTGCGAAATCCCCAACGGCGGCAAGCTCGCCCCGCAGCGCCAGCTGTATGAGGAAATGGTCCTCATTCTTGACGGTCGCGGTTCGACGACGATCTGGAACGACGCCGGCCAGCGCATGACGTTCGAATGGAAGGCGGGCGCCATGTTCGCGATTCCGCTGAACACCTGGTACCAGCACTTCAACGGTTCAGGGCAGGAACCGGCGCGTTATGTCGGCGTCACCTTCCTGCCGTGGGTGCTGAACCTGTATGACGACCCGGACTTCGTGTTCGGCACGGCTTATGATTTCAAGAACCGCTTCAACGGCGAGCCTGACTACTTCTCCGCCAAGGGCGACCAGAAGGGCTTCCTGCTCACCACCAACTTCGTGCCGGACGCAGTGAACCTGCCGCTGATCACCGCCAAGGAGCGCGGCGCCGGCGGCGGTCACATCCGCTTCAACATGGCCAAGGGTTCGATGGCGAGCCATATTTCGCAGTTCCCGGTCGGCACCTACAAGAAGGGTCACATGCATGGCCCGGGCGCGCACGTGATCCTGCTAAGTGGCGAAGGCTATTCGCTGATGTGGCCGGAGGGCGACGAGCCCAAGCGCTACGACTGGCAGCCCGGCACGCTGATCGTGCCGCCGAACGCCTTCTTCCACCAGCATTTCAACACTGGCCCGACGCCGGCGCGCTATCTTGCGTTCAAGCATTCCTCGCCGCGCAACGCGCAGGGCGTGCCGCTTTCGTGGATCAGCCGTCGTCTCGGCGGCAACCAGATCGACTATGCTGATGAGACCGATATGCAGCGCAAGATGTTCGCCGACGCGCTCGCCAAACACGGCCTCGCACCGCGCATGGACGAAGCCTACAAGTCAGAACTCGAAACCCTGCCGCCCAAGCGCGCAGAGGTCTGATTTTTTTTAGTCGCGCGCCAGCCGGCGTGCGCAAACGAGTTTGACCCTGCGGGATGCCCGCAGGGGCCGATCGGTCGCCACAAGACCGACGGTGTCAGAGAGGGAGAAGGCTATGGTCGCGCATTTCCTGTCGCGTGATGTCGCACGTCGTGCGTTGCTTGTTTCTGCCGCAGCGGGCGCTCTGGCGCTGTCGGTTTTCGGTGCGCAGGCGCAGACAGCCGCCGATATTGCAGTCCTGGCCGGCCCCGACCGCATGGACAGGATTGTTGCGGGCGCGAAAAAAGAGGGCGGACTGACGCTCTATTCCTCCGGCACAGTTGAGGATATGGGCGGCATCATTGCCGGCTTTGAAAAGAAATACGGCCTCAAGGTCAAACTCTGGCGCGGAAGTTCAGAAGATATTCGTCAGCGCGCCGTCACGGAACGCCGGGCCAATCGCTTCGACGTTGACGTGATCGAGACCGCCGGCCCCGACATTGAGGCCATGCACCGCGAGGAACTGCTCCAGAAAATCGTTTCGCCGACGCTTGCCGACATGATGCCGCAGGCCTTGCGCCCGCACGGCGAATGGGTGACGGGCCGCCTGAGCATTTTCACCATCGGCTACAACACGAATCTGGTGAAGGATGCGCCGAAATCCTACGAGGATTTTCTTGACCCGAAATGGAAGGGCAAGCTCGGCATCGAGGCTGAGGACGCCAACTGGTTCATGGCCGTCGCGGGCGTGATGGGCGAGGAAAAGGCCATCGACCTGTTCAGGAAGATCGTGGCCACGAACGGCGTTTCAGTCCGCAAGGGCCACACGCTTCTGGCCAATATGGTGGCCTCGGGCGAAGTGCCGTTGGCCCTGACGCTCTACAATTACAAGGCCGAGCAACTGGCCGCCTCCGGCGCGCCTCTGAAGCCTGTCTATCTGCAGCCGCTCGTGGCGCTGCCGACCGGCGTGGCGGTGGCCCGCAAGGCCCCCAACCCCCATGCGGCTGTGCTCTTCTGGGAATTTTTCCTCACCGACGCCCAGCATATTCTGATTTCGCAGGACAATGTGCCCACCAATCGCAAAATCAAGGAGCCTCCGCCGGGCCTCGTGCTGACCGATCCGGTAAAGCTGCTCGACGAGGGCGACCGCTGGGTGAAAATCTACAAGGATATCTTTGCCCCGAAGGCGCGCTAGCCGTTCGGAATCAGTAGGCAAGCGCGCTGCGCCTGTGCTATCAAACGTCCAAATCCGCCAGTCAGATGTGAGACACCAATGGGAATTATCGATCCGCGCGAGCAGATGCGCGCACATGCGCAAACGCAATATGTCGATTTCTATTCCGAGGCCCTCAAGGCTTCCGAGCAGTTCCGCAAGGAATACGACGGTCGCGTGAACGTGGTGAAGTCTGCCGACATGCCGCTGGAGCGTTCGCCCAATGGCCTGATCAAGCACATCATCCACGAGAAGATGGACACCAAGGAGTGCTGCCTCGACATCTACATGCAGTTCCTGGCTCCCGGCGCCGCCTCCGGCAAGCATCGCCATCTGTCGGAAGAAGTCTTCTACGTCGTTGAAGGCTCGGGCTACGACCTGCACTGGGACGTGAAGTTCGACTGTCAGGACGTGATGGAATTCGAATGGGAAACCGAGCCACAGAAGTTCGAATGGACGCAGGGCGACTTCGTCTACATTCCGCCCTATTGCGCCCATAAGCACTTCAACTCGGACCCGAACAACGAAGCGCGCATCATCGTCATCAACAGCCGGATCGTGAAGCCCATGGGCTTTGACTGGTTCGAGCAGATCGAGCGCGCCGAAGGGTTCTGATCCACGCGGGCTTTCAGCCACAAAGTTTGAACGCGCCCGGCCATGCCAGGGCGCGTTTTCGTTTCAGGAGATGATTCGATGTGCGGCGAAATCGAGGAAGAAGGCGGGCCGAGTTCTTTCGAGGACGCGCTCTACAATCGTTTTTTGGTTCATACGCGGAGCCTTCTGGCGAAACAGAAGACCGCGCAGGCGGCCAATCGCGATCCGATGTTCGATCAACTCGACAAGCTTTTCGCCGACGCCCTGTCGCGAGCCACGCGCGATTCGGAAGAAGCCGACGAAAACGATCGCTATCAGATTATGGCCATGCAGCCGCTCGTCTTCGCGCGGCTCGCGGGCTTCATGGCGGCCCACTGCTCGTTGCAGGAAGACCCGATGCGCAAGGTGATGGAAGCTCTCATGCACGGCTATGCGGAGGCCGAGCGCATCGAGAACGATCACGGCCACGATCATGACCACGACGGCGCTCACGGCCATTACGGCCATCAGCATTAGTTGAAGACGCCGGAAGCCAAGCTCCGCCGTCATGGCCGGGCTTGACCCGGCCATCTGGTCCAGACGCCGCGTCTAGATCTTGAACGCTTCCAGCGTCTCCGGCGCAAACAATTCTTCCGGCTTCAGCAGGCGCTTCGACAGGCCCTGCTCGTAGTGATAGCGCAGGAATGTCTCGAGCGTCTTGATGTTCGGCTCGTAGCCATAGGCCCAATAGTCCTTGCCCATCAGATCGACGGCTTCTTCCGCATGGGCGTTGAACCACGGCAACATGCCTTTTAGCGCAGCGGTTTCCAACACATCGTGATAGGTGCGGCGCTGGGCTTCCTGAAACGCCTTGAACAGCGACTGGGCGATCCACTTGTTGGCTTCGTAAACCTCGCGGCGGATCGCCACCGTGTGCATGATCGGGAACATGCCGGTCTTCTTGTAATAATCCTTCTCGATATCGACGAAGTTCGGGAACAGGCGCGTCACCTTCTTGCCATCGTAGGTTGAAGGCTTGCGGGCCGTGTAGAAGGCGTCCACCTCGCCATCGACCAGCATCTTCGCCAGCGTGCGATCCTCGGGGATCGACGACACCTTGATGTTGGGCGGTAGATCGAGCTTCTGCTTTTCGGGGCGGCCGGGCTCTTCCTCGCCGCCTGTGAGATATTGCACGCTGTCCACCGGCACGCCGTAATGATCCGACAGAATGCCGCGAATCCACACAGGCGCGGTCATCTGATATTCCGGCACGCCGATCTTGCGGCCGATCAGGTCCTTCGGCTCGCGAATGCCGGATTTCGCGCTGAGATAGATGCAGGAATGCCGGAAGAAGCGTGATGGAAACACTGGAATCGCCACGAAGGGGCGCGTGTCCTTGAATAGCGACACCGTGTAGGACGACAGCGACATCTCGGCCACATCGAATTCGCGATGGCGCACCATGCGGAAGAATGTCTCTTCCACCGGCAGATCGAGATAGTTGAGGTCGATGCCGTCGGGCTGGACGCTGCCGTCCTGCAGGGCGCGGGTACGGTCGTAGTTCCAGCACGCAAGCGTCAGTTTCAACCTGGACATTCTGTCTCCCTTCGGGGTCGCTTTTGCTTTCGGGTGACTTCGTATCAGAAGAACTGATCGAAATGCACTTGCGCGGGCGGCGTTTTATATTCGACGATCATTTTGGTAATGGCCTGCGCCATCATGGGCGGGCCAGCAAAATAGATTTCGCAGTCGCGGAGCTTCTCGCCGAGAAGTTCTTTTGCATAGTCGTGCACGAACCCAACCTTGCCGGTCCATGACGGATCGGCCTCGGGCATCGAGATCGCCGGGTGATAATGCAGGCGCGCTCCATAGCCGGGCAGGGTGCTCAGCAATGTTTCGTTGAATAGGTCGCGCGACGTGCGGCCGCCGTAGAAGAAATGAATCTGCTGTCCCGCCAGCTTCGGACTCGCGGTTGCGGCGCGCGCCAGCGACACCATCGGCGACAGGCCGGAACCACCGCCCAGCAGTACGATGTCGCGCGGCGCATCCTCGCGCAGATAGGCCATGCCGTAGGGCCCATCGAGTCCGACTGTCTCGCCGGTTTTCAGATTGTCGAACAGTGCGCCCGTGCAGGCGCCGTTCGGCACGCGACGAATCTGGAAATGCCATTCCTCGCCGCTCGTCGTGACGTTGCACATCGAATAAGCGCGCGCGCCCTCGACTCCTGCCGCCGCAATCAGCCCGTACTGGCCGGGCAGAAACGGCTTCGGCGCTGCAAGCCTGAAACGGAATTCACGAATGTCGTGCGTGATGTCTTCGATCGCCGTCAGAGTTCCGACCGTTTTCGCCGGCGCGAAGTGGCTCTTGTAGTGATCGCGCAGATTCAGCTTGATCTTGCAGTCGGTCAGCGGCTTCGCCTGACATCCCAGATAGCGCTTGCGCTGCAGGTCGCGCTCGCTCCAGCCCGGAGGATCCTTGCGCAGATGTTCGATCTCGCCTTCCAGCAGTTCGAACTTGCAATTGCCGCAGGAGCCGACGTTGCATTCATACGGGAAGCCAAGACCCTGACGCACGGCGGCGCGCATGATCGTGTCGTCCTCGGGGCAATCGAAAGCAGTCTGTGTCGCGGGGATCAAAATCTGGGGCATGGTTCGCTTCGTGTGAGGGCGTGAAATGTTTCAGAGATTTGCCACGGACTTGTAGCCAAGGCGCGCAGAAATGATCGCTGCGGAGTTCACAACTTGCGGAGCGAAGGCGGCCAGCAATTCGTCCGGCAGCCTTTGCAATGGGCCCGCGACCCCGACCGCCGCCACCACCGCACCGGTGTCGTTGCGGATGGGCGCGGCCACAGAGCGCATGCCGAGTTCGCATTGCTCGTCCTCGCGCGCAAAACCGTTGATCCGCACCTGTTCGAGCGCTGCGCGAATATGCTTCGGATTTGTGTCGGTCTTGATGGTCCGGGGCTGGAACCCTTGCGCAAAAATCTCGTCGATGAACTCGGGCGACTGGAACGCCAGAATGGCGCGCCCCTCGGCCGTGCAGAAGGCAGGCTTGCGCGATCCGAGGTCGGCCCGCATGCGGATCGCGTGATTGCTCTCGAGGTTGAGCACATACATGATCTGGGCGCGGTCTAGGATCGCCAGATGCACCGTCTCGCCGGTCGCCTCGCGCAGGTCGAACATGATCTGGCGCGCTTCGGTCGAGACATTCATTCGCTGACGAACCAGCGCGCCGAGGCCGAACAGCGCAATGCCGAGCCGGTATTTCTCGTTGTCGCGGTTCTGCTCCAGCATCCCTTCGGAAACGAGAGTTGAGGCGAGCCGGTAAACCGTGCTCTTGGCGACGCCCAGCCGTTTGGCGAGGCTGGTGACGCCGATCTCAACCTCGCCTTCCGAAAAGGTCTTGAGCAGCCTTACCGCCATGGCGACGGACGAAAGGCGCGTCGGCGCGGGGCGCTTGCCGCCCTGCTCGGAAGAACCGGACGCAATGGTCCGGCCAGCGGGGCTTTTGCCCGCGTCGATCTTCCCCTGCGCTCCGTTCTCCATATCGTCCTGTCCGGTGAATGGCGGTTGGCGAAGGCCCCGCAGCGCGATGGGCTAGGCTTCGATGAAGAGCGTGTCGCCCTCAATGATCGCCTGATAGGTCTTCATCGGGATCATGCAGGGCGGATCCACAACTTCGCCGGTCTTGATGTTGAACGATCCATTGTGGAAATCGCACTCCACCACATCGCCGTGGATCGGGCCTTCCGAGAGGGATCCCGGGCCGTGGCTGCAAATGTCGTCCATGACGTAAAAGGCGCCGTTCAGATTGAAAACGGCCAGTACCAGATCGCCCTTTTCGACCTTGATGGCTGTGCCTTCGTCAACTTCGGAAGTCTTGCACAGTTCGATCTTCTGGCCGCTCATTCAGCCCCACTCCTCGTTGACGTTCCCCGATTTCCAACTATAACAGTCCCGCGCCGGATGAGGAACAGCGTTCCGCATGCAGGAACTTGGCCGGCTAAATAGCAATTGTCCCCGTGATGGTCAACGCCGGACGGGTCATTTGATGGGTTACCCGCTGCGACCAGCCGTCACGGGAAACACCTTGGGAGTTCATGATGCTCAAGAAAGAACAGAACGACTACATTACCCAGACCGGCCCAGGCACCCCCATGGGGAACCTGTTCCGCTGCTACTGGATGCCCGCCCTGCTCTCCGAAGAGCTGCCGGAACCCGATTGCCCACCCGTTCGCGTCAAGCTTCTGTCTGAACGCCTGATCGCCTTCCGCGACACAGAAGGCCGTCTCGGCCTGATCGATGAGTTCTGCGCCCATCGCGGTCCCTCACTGTGGTTCGGCCGTAACGAGGAATGCGGCCTGCGCTGCCCCTATCACGGCTGGAAGTTCGACGTGACCGGCCAGTGCGTGGACGTTCCGTCCGAACCCGCCGAGAGCGGTTACGCCAAGAAGATCAAGCTCAAGTCCTACCCGCTGATCGAAAAGGGCGGCGTTCTTTGGACTTACATGGGCGATCCCGAAAAGCAGCCGCCGGAGCCGGAATTCGAGTTCTGCACGGTTCCGCTCAACCAGACCTTCTCCAGCAAGCGTTTGCAGGAATGCAACTGGCTGCAGGCCATGGAAGGCGGCATCGATTCGAGCCACGTCTCGTTCCTGCATCGCGGAGACCTGAACAACGATCCGCTGTTCAAGGGCGCTGCCGGCAACAAGTACAATCTGGGCGACATGGCGCCGGTATTCGAAGTCGTTGAATCGTCGGGCGGACTGCTGATCGGCGCGCGTCGCAATGCCGAGGACGACCAGTATTACTGGCGCATCACCCCCTGGGTCATGCCTTGCTACACGGGCGTGCCGCCGCGCGGCGACCATCCGCTGCACGGCCATTTCTGGGTTCCGATCGACGACGAAAACTGCTGGGCCTGGAGCTACGACTATCACCCGACCCGCGCGCTGACCGATTCCGAAGTCGCCGCCATGCGCGACGGCAAGGGCGTTCACGTCAAGTATGTGCCCGGCACCTACATCCCGCTCGCCAACAAGACCAACGACTATCTGATGGATCGCGCCGCCCAGAAGGCCGGCCGCACCTTCAGCGGCGTCGAGGGCATCGGCATGCAGGACGCCTCGCTTCAGGAGAGCATGGGCCCGGTCTGCGATCGTACCCGTGAAAACCTCGTCGGCACCGACAACGGCATCATCATGGCCCGTCATCGCCTGATGCGCGCCGCGAAAGCGTTGGCCGATAAGGGCACGCAGCCTCCCGGCGTCGACGTTGAGCATCAGAAGGTGCGTCAGGCGGCTCTGCTGCTGAAACGCGACGTGCAGTACAAGGACGGCGCAAAGGAAGCGCTGATCGCCAAGAAGGGTGTCAGACAAACGTCCGTCTAGCAGGCGGCGTTCATCGATGGAGCGAGCGAAATGCTGAGCGAATCCGAACGTATGACCACAGCCCACGAGGCTGGTTTCCGGATCAAGGATCCGAATTCCAAACCGCGTGCGGTCGCCGTCATCGCCATCGACAAGGCGAGCGCCGCCATTGTCGACCAGATCTCGAAAGAGAAATGGCACGGAGCACATTTCTTCACGTCGCTCTCTTTCTCGACCGACAAGTCGCCGGCGGAAGGCGAGTCGCAGGCCATGAAAGCATGGCTCAACGATCTCGCCGGACGCGCGCTCAATCTCGTCGCCGAAGTCGAAAAGTCCGACTTCGTCGTCGTCATCACAGCAGCGGGAGAAGATGCGCGCGCGGTTTCGGTGATCTCCGACGCCTGCGCGATGTTCCACAAATCGTTGCTGGGTCTGGTGATTCCGCAGGACAATACGAGCGAGGCCGATATCGATCATTCGCTCGGCCATTTGCGTCCCCATACGCGCATGCTGGTTGTCGCGCATGGCATCGACTACATTGAAGTCATGCTGACGGCTTTGCGCGCATGAGCGTCGCAGGCTGACGGCGCAGAAATTGAAGGCGGCGTCAGCGCCGCCTTTTTCGTAATCAAATGTCGGGACTGTCTTGATGAAGAAAGCCCGCCCGGTGCGGCGCTATATCGATAGCTCTCTGGTGGGAATGGCGGCCATCACAGCTGCCGCCGGCGCTGCCTGTTATTGGCTGGAAGGACGCGACGCCTTCTTCGACAGTTTCAACTCCGACTTCCAGAATTTCCTCGACATTGCGCCGAAAATGGCCGGCGCGCTTCTGCTCTCGGCCTATATTCAATTGCTGGTGCCACGCGATATGGTGGCCCGCTATCTGGGTGACCAGAGCGGCCTGCGCGGCGTCTCGCTAGCCACGGGTCTGGGCTTCGGCACGCCGGGCGGCCCGTCCACATCTTTCCCTGTCGTGGCGGCGCTCTATCATGCCGGTACGGGGCGCGCGCCGCTCGTGGCCTATCTTACCGCCTGGTCGACCATCGGCTTCAACCGCATTCTGACCTGGGAATTACCGCTGCTCGGCATGGAATTCGCCATCCTGCGGGAATTGGCGTCGTTGCCGCTTCCATTCGTTGCAGCCTTTGTGTCCAGCCTGCTGCCCATCGCGTTCAAGCAGAAGAAGCCGACCTGATGGCGGCCACGATTTTCGTTTACGCTCTCGCAGGTCTTGTCACGTGGCTCGCATGGCGGCGTCGCGACGGCACTTACGAACAGGGGCTGCATCTTTCGTTCGAACGTTTGTTCGAGGTTCTGCCGCGCACGGCGATTGCACTCCTGCTGGCTGGCTTTATCGGGCGTCTGGTGCCCAGCGATCCGGTGGCCCGGATGATCGGTCCCGAAAGCGGGTTCGTCGGCATTCTGCTCGCCGGCATGGTGGGCGGCTTCATTCCTTCAGGGCCTATGGTGTCATTTCCTGTCGTCGTCGTTCTTGTGCAGTCCGGCGCAGGCTTTCCGCAGACCTGCGCATTCATCACTGGCTGGTCTGTGCTCGCGCTGCATCGCGTGCTGATCTATGAAATCCCCCTGATGGGCTGGCAGTTCAGCCTCACGCGGCTGATCTCGGTCCTGCCGCTGCCGCCCCTTTGCGGATTGCTGGCAATGGCGCTGACGTGGGTCTATCCGATCAAGTGGCCGCCGTGGTGAGCGTCGCAGCCGCAATAAAAAACGCCGGCCCGAAGGCCGGCGTTTCCGATTCATGGCTCAAATCCGGGCCTAAACGAAGCCGGCCTTGATGCGCTCCGGGGTGAACGGCGCCTGGCGCTGGCGCACGCCCGTTGCGTCGTAGATCGCATTGGCGATGGCCGCCGCAATCGGACGCATGGAGCATTCGCCTGCGCCGTTCGGCGGCAGATCCTTGCGGTCGATCAACACGACGTCGATCATCTCCGGCGCTTCCGTCATGTCGAGGATCGGGTAGCTCAGCCAGTCGACGCTGGTGACAGTGCTCTGGCTGAACTTCGCCTCTTCCCACAGGGAGCGGCTGGTTCCCTGCACGATGTTGCCTTCAATCGTCTGGGTCAGCAGTTGCGGGTTGATGATGATCCCGCATTCATGGCCGACCGTGAACTTGCGTCCCCAGACCTTGCCGGTCGAGCGATTGATCTCGACTTCAGCCACGATGGCGCAACGAGAACCGCTGCGCTGCGAGAACGAGATGCCCTGTCCGACCAGCACATCGCCGCGCACTTCCTTGCGCGCCGCAGTGCGGGGCTTCCAGCCGGCCTTCTCGGCCGCCGCTTTCACGACCGCGAGGTCGCGCGGGTCTTTAAGGTTCTTCAGCCGGAACTCGACAGGATCCATGTTCAGCGAGAAAGCCAGTTCGTCGATGAAGGATTCACTGGCGAAGTGGATCTGCGGACCGACCGGATCGCGCAGATGCGACGTGCGCACCGGCGACGAACGCTCGACCAGCGGAGCCACGACTTCCCACGCCTTGCGCTTGGCCGGGAACCCGTAGGATTCTTCCGGCGCCCCGAAGGCGGCCTCGAACTTCAGCGGAACGCCCGCCTGCTGGCCAGCAAGCGTATGAGCCGGCTCGCTCTCGTTGCTGTTCACATCGAGCCGCGAGAAGCCCTTCGACTCGAAGTGCCAGGCGGTGACATTGCCGTCCTTGTCGATAGCGGCGCGCGACGTGTGGACCGAAGCCGGACCTTTCGGATCCCAGCCCGTGCCTTCCGCGCGCATGAACTGCATGCGAACCGGCTTGCCGAGCGCCTTGGCGACCAGCGCCGCAGCCGCCGCCGCATCACCGGAATCGTTGCGGCCATACGAACCAGAACCGTGCGCGTAGATGCCGCGCACTTTTTCCTGCGGCAGTCCGAGCGCGTTGGCGACGCCGTCGCGGCCGAAATGCGGCTTTTGGGTCGGCGTCCAGACGGTCGACAGACCATCGGGCTTGTAGTCGACGACCGCGCAGGCCGGGCCCATTCCGGCATGGGACTGGAACGGCCATTCGTAAGTGGCTTCGACGATGCGCGCGGCGTTCTTGAACGCCTCGTCCACATTGCCGACATCCTTGCCGTCATCGCGCTTGATCGCCTTGGCGTTGCGGATGTGCTCGTAGAGTTTCTTCTGTTCCGGGAAGGGCGGTTTTACGTCGCTCCACGTCACCTTGAGTTGACGCGAGGCCTTGATGGCGTCCCATTCCTTCGGCGCGGCGACTGCGAGGAATTCCTTGATACGCACAATCTGCACGCCCGGAATATCCTTCACGGAAGCTTCGTCCACATTCACCGGCTCTGCGCCGACGACCGGCGGCATCACCATGCGGGCATGGACCATGCCGGGAACCTTGATGTCGCTGATGAAATCAGCGGTGCCGAGAACCTTCTCGGCGACGTCGCGCCGCGGCGGCGAGGTGCCGACGACCTTGTATTCGGAAACCGCCTTCGGCTTGCCCTTGCCCTCGACGAACAGGGCGTTGCCGATCTGCTTGTTCCAGGTGAGCTGCGTGTCGAAATAACGCCCGCCGATCAGATCTCCGTAGGAGACCTTCTTTGACGCATCGGTCTTCGAGCTGACGACGCCGTTCGAGACGGTGAGCTGGTCAGCCGGAACGCCCAGGTGTTTCGAGGCGAGTTCGACGAGCTGGTAACGCGCTTCCGCAGCCGCCGATTTCATGGCCTTGCCGCCCGACTGCACGCCGGTCGAGCCCGAGGCGCCGCCCATGTTAACGCTGGTGGCTGTGTCGCCCTGCATGAGCGTCACCTTCTCGATCGGCAGATCGAGCTCCTCGGCGATCATCTGCGAAACGCCGACATCGGTGCCCTGACCCATGTCCATCTTGCCCCAGTAGGCGGTGCAGGAGCCATCGGCGTTCAGGGTGATATAGGTCGACAGATTTTCGGGCTTCAGTTCGGGGCGAGTAGCCGCGCCGAAAACAGCCGCGCGGGCGGATGCGCCCGGCAGCACAACAGAGATCGTCAGCGCGCCGGCGCCGGTGAGCAGTGAACGGCGATTGATGTTGATTGTCATCTCGTCCTCCCTCAGGCCTGCGAAGCGCGCTTGACGGCGCGCAGAATGGAAACATGCGTGCCGCAGCGGCACTTGATGCCCGCCATGGCGTCGCGGATCTGCGCGTCGGTCGGCTTAGGTGTATGTTCAAGCAGCGCCGCTCCGGTCATCAGCCAGCCGTTGAGGCAATAGCCGCATTGCGGAACCTGTTCGGCGATATAGGCTTCCTGCAGCTTGTGCGGCTTGCCGTCCTTGCCGATACCGGCAAGCGTCGTAACCTTGCTGGCGCCGACGGAATCAACCGTCGTGATGCAGGAGCGAACCGGCTCGCCGTTGATCCAAACCGTGCAGGCGCCGCACTGGGCGAGGCCGCATCCGAAGCGCGGATTTTTCAGTCCGAGATCGTCGCGCAACGCATAGAGCAGCGGCATATCCGGATCTGCTTCAATCGTATGCGCCTTGCCATCGACATTCAGCTCGATGCGTGTGGCCACGGGTTCCTCCATCAAATTTCTTGAGAGCCATATGCTCGTTGCGCGCGCGCCAGTCGACGCAGGCGACGACGGACACTATGCGACAGAATGGACCTGCGCCAGAGGGTCGCAGGCCGCCCTCGGGGAAATATTTATGCAGGCGATTTTGGTGCGGCGCACCATCGCGTCGTTACTTTTGCGCCGTCACCCAGCCGGCTTCCGCAAGCCAGTGCTGGAATGTCAGCAGCGCGCCGCGATCCGCGCAGGAGCCAAAAAGCCCATTGCAGGTCTTCAGCAATTGCGCGCGCTGGCGAAACACTGTGTCGAGCGGCAGACCGGCAGCCTGAACCGTGACTGTCGCAAGATGCGGAATTTCCAGAATCGGAACCTCCGGCAGAGCCGTGCGCGGCGTGAAGTTCAGTCCATCGACGGAGTAATAGGTCTGGAAAGCCGTCGATGTTGGTTCGAGCTGCCAGGAGGTCCCGCCTTCCGCAATCCCCATGGGGTTTTCGACCGGCACCTTTTTCAGCGCCGGCTGATGATCGCCATAGCCGACGAACAGGAATGGCTCGTTGGGGAAACGATCCGCCAGTCTGCTACGGAAAACATCGCGGTCGCGCTTGGCGAGCACGAGACGCCACAGATATTCGTCGAATTCCTTGTCGTTGTTCCAGCGCAGATTTTCGCCTGGATGGACCTGTTCGGCCGCATAGCGGAAATCCCACGGCATGTGTGTCGACATGCTGGAGGCCGCGATGAACTGCGGACGGCGCTTGCCGTCGGCGCGGGCGCGCTCCAGCACCTGCAGCGCCTGATCGTAGTAGAATAGATCACGCTGCCGCTCGTCAGGAGCCTTGTGGACCTTGCGGTCGATCACCTGATCGAACCCTATGGCCTGATAGAAGCGTTTGGAACCGGCGAAATCGGCCGACGATGGATAGATGATCGTCGTTTCGTAGCCGCATGCCTTGAGGTATTGCGGCAGCGAGTGGCGCAGCCGCCCGGTCATGATCTGGGTGGCGAAATTGCGCATGCTGCCGAACGTATTCGTCGAGAGGCCCGTCAAAGCGGAAAAGTCCGACAGCCAGGTTCCGCCCCCGAACGTTTCGACCCGCATGGAATGCAGTCGCCCGTCGAAGGACTTGAAGAAGGGATCGATTTCTTCCGGATATTTCAGGCCCGGATAGACGCCCGGCGGCATGGCGGATTCATTCAGGAAGAAAACGATGTCGGGTGGCGTTCCTTGGGGCGAGCAGGAAATGGCGTCGACCGGGATAGGCGTTGCATTCGCCTGCGCGGGAGCGTCGAACACATTGTTCAGCCGCACAAGCTGCGGCAGATCACGGAACGACGACAGGAAGGCCGAAAAAACCGAACGGCGGTCGGAGAAGAAATCGACATTGTTGTTCAGAAGCGGCGTGATGGAGCCCGCCATGCTGGCAATGGCCAGAACCGCAACGCCGGCCCGCGCCAGTGCGCCGCCGCGCCACGGGCGCTCCTTGCGCCAGAACAGCGTCAGGCCGCCAATGATCGCCATCCCTGCCAGGGTGCTGACGAAAGCCTGTTCCTTGAAGGTGTCATAGAAAAACGTGATCTGGCTCAAGGAGCGCAGATAAAACGACACATCGTAGATGTGCAGGTTCATCGCCACGATGGAATATTTAAAGACGGACGAAACGAAGATCGAGCCGAAGACGACCATCGCCAGCACGAAGGCCAGCCGCCAGCGCCTGATGAGGGCGAACAGCAGGGCCGAGAAACCCAGGAACACGCCCGCCGCAGGCAGCGTAAACGGCATATGAGTTTCAACCGTCAGGAAGAACCAGACCCAGCCGCCGACCATCGCCGCCATGGCCAGATTGCCGGGCGTCAACCACCGGCGCGGCGCGGATGCGCCGTCGGACGAAGTACCGGCGGAAAAAACGGGCCATTGCCAACGCATGACGCTGAAATTCCTGTACCTGTTTTCGCCCCCAATGCCGATATGACATTTCTATCTCAAAATAGGAGTGAGGGGGGCAAAACGCAAACGGCATTGGTTTAAATATGGGCGAATTGCCTATATTTTTCCTGAACCAGCGCCGTTCAGCCGCCATACAGCTTTGCATGCTTCGCTTGATCCGCACCCGCAAATCCGGATAACTGTCAGGCGTCGGCCCGTTGAGTGAGGCTGGCAGGGAACCGGGAGGAACAGACCATGCGCAATCGTGCAATCGTAATCGGGCTGCTGGGTTTTGCCGCAATCTCCGGTCCGGCTCTGGCGGACGCGGTCTCGGATTTCTATTCCGGCCCCGGCAAACAGATGAAGATGATCATCCGCTCCGGCGTTGGTGGCGGCTACGATCAATATTCGCGCATGATGGCGCGCCATATCGGCAAGCATATTCCGGGCAACCCGACCGTCGTGCCGATCAACATGCCGGGTGGAGGCGGCATCGTCGCGGCCAACTATGTCGCCAAGATTGCGCCGCGCGACGGCACGATTCTCACCATGGTCAGCCAGGGGCTCTCGGTCGATCAGGCGCTCGGGCTCAACCCGTCTTTTCAGGCCGATCTGCGCGAGTTCAACTGGATCGGCAACATGAGCAATTCGAGCCAGACCCTGGCCGTCTGGCATACCTCGCCGACGAAGACGCTCGACGACGCCAGAAAGCGCGAAACTTTGATCGGCTCGACGGGCGCAGGCTCCATTTCGACCCAGTTGCCGGTTATTTTCAACAATATGCTCGGCACGAAATTCAAGATCATCGCCGGCTACTCGGACGGCAAGGACGTCGATATCGCCATGGAGCGTGGCGAGGTCGAGGGCCGCGGCGCAAACCCGTGGGTGAGCTACCAGTCGCAATCGCCGCGCTTCATCACCGACAAGCTGATCATCCCGCTTGTGCAGATGGGCCTTGTGCGCGATCTGCCGAATGTTCCGATGCTGAACGAACTCGCCCGCCGCCCGGAGGATCAGCCTGTCCTGGACTTCATGTCCAAGGCGGCGGCGGTTGGTCGCCCGATCGCCACCACGCCCGGCACGCCGCCAGACCGCGTGGCGGCGCTGCGCAAGGCTTTCGACGCCACCATCAAGGATCCCGAATTCATCAAGGAAGCCGAGACCAGCCGCGCTGAAATTAACGCAATGAGCGGCGAGGAACTGGCGCGCATCATCGGCGAACTCATCGGCGCTCCGGCTCCGGTGCTTGCGGCGGTCAAGAAAGCGCTTGAATCGAAAGACGTGACCGAAGACCTGCCGAAGAAGAAGTAATCAGGCGTCGACGCCGACCAACCAGCCAGCGAGGAAACCCAGATGGACTTTTCACTGCCCGAAGAACTGCGCATGATGAAGGATCAGGTGCGGCGGTTCGTCGATACGGAGATGATTCCGGTCGAACGCGAATCCTGCGACGGGCAGGAACTGAAGCCGGAGTTCCGGAAAAAGTTCGAAGACGGCGTCAAGAAACTAGGCCTCTGGAAGATGGACATTCCGGAGGAATTCGGCGGCGGCGGCTTCGGCATTCTGGCCTCCGTCATCGTCTGGCAGGAACTGTCCCGCACGGTTGCGCTGCCGTCGCGCGGCAGCGGCATTCTGGGCCCGAATGTCCGGGCGATCCTTTATTCGCTGGAAGGGGAGCTGAAGGAAAAATATCTGATGCCGGTGTTGCGCGGCGAGAAGCGCGCCTGCTTCGCCCAGACGGAGCCGGATGCCGGGTCCGATCCGGGCGGGATGCGCACGACCGCGGTGCGCGATGGCGATCACTACGTCATCAACGGCACGAAGCGCTTCATCAGCGGCGCCGGTAAGGCCGACTTCATGCAGCTCATGGCGGCGACGGATCGCTCCAAAGGTTCGCGCGGCGGCATCTCATGTTTCCTCGTGGACTTTGGCACGCCGGGCGTGAAGCTCGGCGCTCGCTACAACACCATGATGGGCGACCAGCCGTGGGAGATCATTCTCGATAACGTGCGGGTGCCGGCGACCCAGATGGTTGGCGAGGAAGGCGGCGGTTTCCGTCTCGGCCAGAAGTGGCTCGGAGTCGGTCGCGTTCATCACGGCGCGCGTGCGCTCGGCGTCGCCGAACGCTGCCTCGAAATGGCCACGTCTTATGCGAAGCAGCGTTCTACATTCGGGCGTCCGCTATCCGAGCGTCAGGGCATCCAGTGGATGCTGGCCGACATGTTCATCGAACTGGAAGCCGCAAAGCTGCTGGTCTATCGCGCCGCCTGCCAGATCGAGTCCGGAGTCGATGCGCGCACCGACGCCTATCTGTGCAAATACTATGCGGACGAAATGGCCTTCCGGGCCGCCGATACGTGCATGCAGATCCACGGCGGCATCGGCCTCACCACCGATCTGCCGATCGAAAAATTCTGGCGTCAGCAGCGCAGCTACCGCATCACCGAAGGCGCAAGCGAGGTGATGAAGATGGTCATCGCCCGCCATGTGTTGAAGGCTTACTGAGCAAGAACGAGGACCCCGAACCGTCATTGCGAGGAGCGCAGCGACGAAGCAATCCAGCACACGATGAATGGATTGCTTCGCTACGCTCGCAATGACGGTCTTTTCCGGGCGGTCGCCGTCAGGCCCGCGCCGTCACTTCGATTTCGATGCGCTTTGTCGCCGCCGAATAACCTTCCACCGTCGTCAGATTGATCGGGCAACCGGCCGCGGCAAAACGCGCCGCGATGGCCTTGCGACCATCAACGACATTCACCTTCTTCGACATAAAGGCCGAAATCACGACAGCCTTCGAAATGTGCGTGCCGGCGACAGCCAGCGATGCGTCGATCTTGTGACGAATGGCGTCGAGTTGCGTCTCGAAGGTCGCAGATTCATCCGTATTGCCGGAGAGAAAAACCAGTCCGTCCAGCGTCACGAACATCGGCGGCGCAATGACCGGCTCATATTCCCGCACGGTCTTTTTCGCTTCGGCAGCGAGTGGGCTTACGGCAGTCAATTCCATGATGACGCGTGAACCGCGCGGCATACGCTCAGCGTCTACAAAACTCGAACTGCCGCCGCGCAGATCGCCGACCAGAGTGGCGCGCCTCACGTCACTGGCCGCCTGCCGTGTAGCGCTGTCGAGCGCAAACAGGCGGCTGCGCACAATATGCGCCTTGGCAAAGCCAGCCTTCTCGACTTCCGAAACGGCGCGCGCCAGAGCCAGCTTTGCTTCTGCCTCGACAGATTCCTTGCCGTCGCCGGCGACGCTGATGTTGAACGCATCGCGTCCGTCGATAGTCGTCCACGTTCTGTTGATCACATGCGCCTCCCGGGCATTCGCCTGTCGTAAACCTATCGTGAAAGCCTTTCGGGCTTCCACACATTTGAGAATTCAGCCCATGCGCCGGTCAGGGCGAGGGCGTCAGCGCAAAGCCGGCAATCTTCTTGTAATTGTCTGACAGTGTCCGCAATTCATCCTGCGTAATGTATTTGTCGAGATTGTCGAACGGCTTGTCGCCCACGAGTTCCTCGACCTTGATGTTGATGAAGTCGGGCGGGTTCGACCGGTTGGTCATCACCACCTTGTTGGCAGGGCCGACGCGTGCTGCATCATAGGCCTTCAGCGCCGACAGAACACCCGCCTCGCGCGCCAGACAATCGGCCAGAGTGCGGGCGTCGATGGAGCCCTGCGCAGCGCCGTTAGAGCCGCGCGGATACATGGGATGGGCAGCGTCCCCGGCGAGCGTTACGCGCCCGAAGGTCCATTGATCCACAGGATCTTTGTCCACCATCGGATATTCGAGGATCATTTCGGAATCGCGGATCAGCGCCGAAACGTCCAGCCAATCGAACTTCCAGTCCTTGTAGATGTGATGGAAGTCTTCGAGCTTGCCGGCCTCATTCCAGTCGTTCTTGTGGAGGTTCGAGCCTTCGATTTCCGCCATCCAGTTGATGAGCTGGTTGCCCTGACCATCCACGTCATTGATGATCGGATAGATGACGATCTTGCCGGTCTTGATGGAGCCGACGCGCATATAGCTGCGGCCCGACAGGATCGGCTTACGCTTCGTGATGCCGCGCCAGGTGTTGATGCCGCCAAACGCGATTGCGTCATTGGGGTAAAGCTGTTTGCGGATGACGGAATTGACGCCGTCGCAGGCGATCAGCGCGTCAGCACGCACGGAAGACAGCTTGCCGCCGGTCGACGTTTCGAAATGAGCCGTGACGCCATTGGCGTCCTGATCGAAGCCGATGCACTTGCGGTCGGTGATCACCCGGTCGGCGCCGAGCCGCTCGCGCGCTGCGTTGAACAGGGTCAGATGCAGGCGACCGCGATGAATGCCGACTTCCGGCAGGCTGTAGCCCGCATGTCGGCCGCGCGGCTCCTTGTAAATCAACTGCCCGAAGCGGTTGAAGAAACAGCTTTCGAGATTCTCGATGCCCTGCGCTTCAAGCTGCTTGTCGAGGCCGAGCGCCGCGAATTCTTTCATCGCGTGGGGAAGCAGAGTAATGCCGACGCCGATTTCCTTCACCTCGGGCGAGCGCTCATAGACCCGGCACGAGATGCCGCGATTGTGCAGGTTGAGTGCGAGCGCGAGACCCGCAATGCCGCCACCCGCGATAGCGATTTCCATATCTGACGCCTTCTCAGTAATAATTGTGATGCGAGCCGAAAACCCATTGCGCCCGCAGCGTATCTTTCGGCCAGACCTTTGGGCGCAACGGCATTTCCTCATGCCACGGACGCGGCTCCCAATAGCCGAGTTCTTCGTCCTTCATCAGGTCCATTTCGCAAAACATTTCAACACGCAACTGGTCATGATTGCGGTGGTAGGCGGCGACGTTATGGCCGACGATATGGCGGATCGGTCCCCACAGCAGTGGGATATTGTGGCGCGTCAGCGTTTCGCATGTGCGGTGCATGTCGCTCCAGTCGCGCACTTCAAACGCAATGTGGTGCAGGGCAGGCTGATCAAAACGGACGAAATTGATCGTGTGATGATCCGGCGAGCAGCGCAAAAACGCAAAATGGTCGCCGACCCAGTCGGAGACACGGAAGCCCAGTACGTCGGTGTAAAACTTCACCAATTTCTGCACGTCCTCGACGCGATACGCCACATGGCCGAACTTGAGCGGACTTATTCCGCGCTCGATCTTGTCCTGCTTGTGAAACTGGTAATCGGAATAGACCTCGATCAGCGTGCCCTTGGGGTCTGTGAACACCACGGCTTCCTTCACTCCCGGTGAAATGCCGCTGCGCCGTTCGCTTTTTACGCCCGATTTCTGCAACTTGCTGACGAGTTCGCCGAGATCCGTTCCGGGCTTCACCTGAAATGACAGGCGACGCAATTGCGCGTCCGTTCCGCGTTCGAGCCCTATCGCTTCCTGCCCAAGTTTCGTAGCGAACAGCGCATGATCCTTGCCGCGCTCGACGAGCGTCAGGCCGACGACATTGTTCCAGTAGTCGATCTGGCGGTCGAGATCCGGTGTTGAAAAGGTCGCATGGCCGAGGCGTCGCACCTGAATCATAGCGTCTCTCCTGAGCCGGCGGCTTTGCCCCGCAACCGGCGCAATGATTTCTAGGGCTGCGCTCGAATGGAGGCAAGGCGTCGCAATGCAAACAAAGGGTCAAATAAAAAGGCGCGCCTTTCGGGCGCGCCTTGAACCGGCAGAATTCAAAAACTAATCAGGCGTCGCGGCGCGGCAGGATTTTCCACAACATTGGCATGACGGCGGCAGCCAGAAGGGTCTTTACCAGCGTGGCGAGGATGAAGGGCTCGGCGCCGCCCATCCAGGCCTTGTCCCAACCGATGATGGCCGCCAACCAGGACAGGCCGAAGGCGAAGATGATCGCATGGCCCGCCGCCATGACGACGAGCAGCCTGCCGATCGAGCGATCCTGGCCACGCTCTGCGCAGAAGCCCACGAAGGCGGCGGCGACGAGGAAACCCAGCAGGAAGCCGCCCGTCGGTCCCATCATGTAGGCGAGGCCCAGACCCTTCTCGGGGGTACCGGCGAAGACCGGCAGGCCGAGCGCGCCTTCAACCAGATAGAGCGCCACCGTCGCGGCCGCGAGGCGGCCGCCGTAGGCTGCGCCCAGCAAAAGAACAACCAGCGTCTGCAAGGTCAGCGGAACCGGATAGAACGGGATTTGCGCCTTGGCCGAGACCGCCAGAGCCAGCGTTCCGGCGATAGCCAGAACAGAAAGTCGCGCGAAACGGGCCGAAGTTGCAGTCGCCGCCGGCCAGATGGCCGACACAAAGGTCGAAGGCTGATTGGGGCGCATGTAATCCTCTCCTGAGCGATGCTGCAGATTAACCGGCTTGCGGTCCGCCTGTCATCTCCGTGTATAGTTTCCGCCATGCCGGCCCGCAAGACGCGGCCGTTCCGTCTTTCGACTGCCCTGTGAGTTGCGATGGCTGACGCTGCCGACGATTTGAAGTTCGACCGCTCGGTGGCGGCGCCCGTAGGTGAGTTGATTCGCGTTTCGCCGCTGGTGCGACGGATGATAGCGCCGAATCCCGGACCGTTCACGTTCACCGGAACCTGCACATATGTGGTCGGCAATGGCCGCGTCGCGTTAATCGATCCCGGCCCTGACAGCGAGCAACATGTCGCAGCCTTGCTGGCGACCCTGTCGGGCGAAACGATCACGCATGTCGTGGTGACCCATACCCATCGCGATCATTCTCCGGCCGCGCGGGCGATTCGCGCCGCGACCGGCGCAAGGATTGTCGGCTGCGCGCGCCATGTGCCGGTTCAGGACGCGCCGTCCGGGCGGCTCGACGCCAGCCACGATCTCGATCACGCGCCCGACGTGGAGATGCGCGACGGCGATGTGATGTCCGGCGATGGCTTCAGTCTGGAAGCGGTGGCGACGCCCGGCCATGCATCGAACCATCTGTGCTTCGCGCTGCCGGAGGAGAATGCCCTTTTCTCCGGCGATCACGTCATGGGCTGGTCGACGTCGGTCGTATCGCCGCCTGATGGCAATATGGCGGCCTATATGGCGTCGCTGGACAAGTTGCGGGCGCGCAGCGAGGCGATCTACTGGCCCGGACACGGCAACCCGGTGCGTGAGCCGGAGCGGTTTGTGCGCGGGCTAGCCACCCATCGCCGCCAGCGTGAGACGTCCATTCTCCAGCGGATCGCCGCCGGTGACGAAACCATCGTGGCGATTGTCGAGCGCATCTACGTGGGGCTCGATCCACGTCTGAAGGGCGGGGCGGGCCTGTCGGTGCTGGCGCATCTCGAGGATCTGGTGGCGCGCGGGGCGGTGACCAGTTCGGACGGCGCTGCGACGCTGACAGCACAGTACAGGATTGGCAGCGTCTGACGCAGAATGGCCGAAACGAAAACGGGAGCCCGAAGGCTCCCGTAAAATTCGTCCCGCAATGTCGGGTGTCTAGTTCAGACGGCTTTTCAGCGCGCCGATTTCCTTCGACACAAGGTCGGCGGCGGCAGCGCCGGTGGTCTGGCTGCGCAGCACGGTCTCGGCGGCCTTGACGGCGGCGTCGGCGGCGGCGGCGCGCACTTCCGAGGTGGCTTGAGCTTCTGCAAGAGCGATCTTCGATTCGGCCTGCTTGGTGCGGCGGGCGACGAAATCGGCCATGCGCTCGGCGGCTTCGCGGGCGAGAGCTTCGGCTTCGGTCTTGGCCTGAGCGATGATCGCCTGAGCTTCTGCCTCGGCCTCGGAACGCTTCTTCTCGAACGAGGCCAGCACCGCAGCGGCTTCGTCCCGAAGACGCTTGGCGTCGGCAAGTTCCTTGGCGATCTGCGCGGCGCGGCCGTCGAGTGCGGCGGTCAGTTGGCGATGTACGCCCAGATAGCCGAGCAGGCAGACAAACAGCACAAAGCCGAGAGCGACGAAAAATTCGGCGTCCATGGGAGTCTCCTCAGCCGTTCTTGGTGGCGGCGACGGCGGCGCTGATCTGCGCTGCGTCCGGGGTCTTGCCGGTGATCTGCGCCACGATGGCCGAGGCGGCCTCGGCTGCAATCGAGCCCACATTGGTCATGGCCTGCGCCTTCATGGCGGAAACCTGAGCCTCTGCGGCTTCGAGCTTTGTGTTCAGTTCGGCCTCAAGCGCTTTGCGCTTGGCGTCCGCGTCAGCGGCGAGCTTGTCGCGCGTCTGCTGGGCGGTGGCCTGCGCGCGCGCCTTGGCGTCGGCGAGGGTCTTTTCGTAGGCTGCGCCGGCTTCGGTCGCCTTGCCCTGCATGGCGGTTGCAGCGTCGAGATCTCCGGAAATGCGCGCCTGACGCGTCTCCAGGATGTTCGCGACGCGCGGCAGCGCGACCTTCGACATCAGGTAGTAGAGCGCGCCGAATGTGATCGCCAGCCAGACAAGCTGCGACGAGAAGGTGGTCGAGTCGAACGGCGGAAATGCGCCGCCTTCATGCGCTGCGCCGCCGGGAACCTGGGTTCCTGCCGTTTGGCCCTTTTCGTCCGCCATGATCGAATCCAGACTGAAGTGGAATACAGAAAGAGAAGAACGCGCGTCCTGCCGGGCAGGACGCGCGAGAAGATTACTTCACGAAGAGCAGGATGATCGCCACGAGGAAGGCGAAAATGCCAAGACCTTCGGCGAGCGCCGCGCCGATGAACGCGCGACCGAACTGGCCGTCAGCGGCCGACGGGTTGCGCAGAGCGCCGGAGAGGAAGTTACCGAAAATCGTGCCCACGCCGATGGCGGCGGCGCCCATGCCGATGGCGGCGAGACCGGCGCCGATGTACTTGGCTGCAACAGGATCCATTTTAAACTCCTTCAGGTGGTGTGTTTGGGTCCGACTAGCTGTTGTTCAAATATTTATTAGTGGCCCGGGTGGATTGCGTCGTTGAGATAGACGCAGGTGAGGATCGCGAAGACGTAGGCCTGCAGGAACGCGACGAGAAGTTCGAACGCAGTCAGCAGGACGATCGCCGCGAGCGGCAGGATCGACGCGATGCCCGTAAGAGCGCCGGCGCCGAGCATCAGCGTCACGAAGCCGCCGAATACCTTGAGGGTGATGTGGCCCGCCAGCATGTTGGCGAACAGACGAACCGAGAGCGAGATCGGGCGGGAGATGAACGAAATCACCTCGATCAGCACGATGAACGGCATCAGCACCGGCGACACGCCCGACGGCACAAACAGATGCAGGAAGTGCGAGCCGTGACGCATCACGCCGTACACAATCACTGTGCCGATGACGAGCGCCGCGAACGCGAAGGTCACGATGATCTGGCTGGTGACGGTGAATGTGTAGGGGATCAGGCCGACGAGGTTCGAGAACAGCACGAACATGAACAGCGAGAACACGAACGGGAAGAACCGCATGCCTTCGTGACCGGCGGAGCTTCGCACCGTCGATGCGACAAACTCGTAAGCCATTTCGGCTGCCGATTGCAGGCGGCCAGGGACCAGCGATTTCGATGATGTGCCGACGATCATCAGGAGCGAGATCAACCCGACCACGATCACCATGAACAGCGACGCGTTGGTGAATGTGACGGCGCCCACATGGTCCGAAAACAACGGATTGATTTGGAACTGATGGATCGGATCGATCGCGTTCTCTGCGGCCACGTTCTGAACCCCGTCTGATGGCGCTGGCGCCGGAAACCTATTTGTCTTTCGAATCCGGCCCTTGCGAGCCGGCGTTTTGCGAACCCGAAACCTTGGCTCCCGTCGACCCCATGGCCAGACGGTAGACGTTCCAGAACCCCGCCGCCGTCCCGAGAGCCAGGAAGACGATGAGAAAAAGCGGCGTTGTCGAGAGCCACTCGTCGAGCTGCCATCCCAGAAGGCAACCGACCACGACCCCCGCGACGAATTCGGACATGACGCGAAAAGCCAGGCTCATCGCACGTCCGGTGCCTTCTGCGGACGCCTGCGCGCCATCACGACGCGCCTTGTCCGCACCTGCCGTCTGACGGGCGTTTTCGAGCGCTCCGGAGAGCTTCTCGAGTCGCGCCGCCATTTCGCGGTCTTCGGATTCGCTATCGGGTTTGGTCATAGAACTACTCCGCGTCGCGGCAAAGGCCGCTTATAGGGCGCGGGCAGCTCAGTGACCAGAAAGTCCCGAGAAGAAACCAGCCATGCGAACAAACATTCGCACGGCGATCCGACAGATGCCGGACCGACCTTGCAAGCGGCGCGACCATATGTTCGAGGCCTAAATGTGTCAAGGCGAGCCGGAAAGGATTTATAGTATTGAAATTGAAGGGATATTTCTCCAAATTTCGGCCGCCTGCCCAAACGTCGCAGGCGGCCTGCCGTCATGTCGCCAAAAAGGATTCGGGAAGAGGCGGCGATTCCACGCGCAAACCGCCGAATTTCGCCGGTCGGGAGCGCCGCGCTTTTAATTTACTTCTATAAAGACGATGAGCCTTGGCTTCGAGGCGCAGATCCGAGGAACAAAATTGACCGGAAGATTCGTCATCCGCGACGTCGCCCGCGCTGATTTCGACCAGTGGCTGCCGCTCTGGGAGGGCTACAACACCTTCTACAGGCGCGTCGGCCCGACCGCCGTGTCGCCGGAGGTCACCCAAACCACATGGGCGCGCTTCTTCGATTCGTATGAGCCGGTTCATTGTCTGGTGGCGGAGGCCGGCGGCGCGCTAATAGGGCTCGCGCATTATATCTACCACCGCAACACCGTGATGCTGGGGCCGACCTGCTATTTGCAGGATCTCTTCACCGGCGAGGCAGCAAGGGGCAGGGGCGTCGGGCGCGCTCTGATCGAGGGCGTTTACGAGCGCGCCCGGGCGGCGGGTTCGACGCGGGTTTACTGGCAAACCCACGAGACCAACGAGACCGCCCGGAAGCTGTATGACGCGATAGCCGAGCGCTCGGGCTTTATCGTCTATCGCCGGGATCTCTGAGCTTTCGCTCAAATCACCCAGTCGTCCCGCACGGGCGCGGCGTCGGCTGTGATGTCGGCCTTCACCGCCATGGCGATTTCCTGGAGCGCAATCGCCCCGCGTCGTCTGGGATGCGGTTGCTCGATAGTCCGCACCGAACGCACCACGCCGGGCTTGCCGCCCAGCGCCACGATCCGGTCGGCGAGATAGACTGCCTCGTCGATGTCGTGGGTGACGAAGATGATCGTCTTGTGTGTCTCGCGCCGGATGCGGATCAACTCGTCCTGCAAATTCTCGCGCGTCGCAATGTCGAGCGCGCTGAAAGGCTCGTCCATCAGCAGAATCGCCGGTCGCACCGCCAGCGCGCGGGCCAGCGCCACACGCTGCCTCTGGCCGCCCGACAATTGATGCGGCCAGCGTTGCGCCAGATCGGCCAGCCCAACCAGACCCAGAGCCTGCATGGCGCGATGCAGCCGCTCTGCCTTCGGCAGCGCCGACTTTTCCAGCCCGAACGCCACATTGGAAATGACCCGCCGCCACGGCAGCAGGCGCGCATCCTGAAACACCAGCGACAGAGGCCTCTCGGCCTCCGGATCGGGCGACAGTTTCACCCGCCCGGTCGTCGGCTTCGCCAGATCCATCAGCACGCGCAGCAGCGTCGATTTGCCGACGCCCGAAGCGCCCACGATGGCCACGAACTCGCCGCGCGCCACCGTCAGGTCGAGGCCGCGCAGAACATCGGTGCGCCGGCCATCCTGCATGAAGGACAGCGACAGATCCTCGATCTCGATGACCGGGGCGGCAGAGGGGGCTTTCGTCACGGCTTCCATTTCAGCAGCCTCCCCTGCGCGAACATGAAAGCCGCATCCATAATTCCGTAAAGCGCCGCCATGGTGAGCATGTAGACAATCACAATATCGGTCGCCAGCAGGCTCGACGCCTGCATCATCCGGCTGCCGAGGCCGCTGACGCCGTTCAGTTCGGCCGCCACCACCGCCATCCACGCCTGACCGAGTGCCGTGCGCAGGCCGATCAGCATGCCAGGCGTCGCAGCCGGCAGCAGAACCTTGATGAGCTTTTCCCAGCCGTTGCGAAACCCGAAGGCTTCAGCCACTTCCACCAGATCGCGGTCCACGGTGCGGATCGCCCCGTGGGCGGCGAAAAACGTGATCCAGAACACCCCGATGGAGATGATGAACACCGCCGCCGCCTGATCCACCCCGAACCAGATGATCGCAAACGGCGCCCAGGCCAGATTGGGGATCGGCCGCAGCAGCCGCACCACCCAGGCCAGAAAATCCTCCAGAAACCTCGACATGCCGGTGAAGACGCCAAGCACCGCGCCCAGTCCGGCCCCCACCCCGAATCCCAGCAGATAATGGCCGAGGCTGAGCCCCACCATTTCGAACCAGATGCCTGAGCGGAATTCCTTCATGAACGCCGCCGGCAGGCTCGACGGCGGCGGCAGGAACATCGGCGCAATGAGCCCGAAGCGCGGTGCGGCCTCCCACAGGAGCAGGAAGCAGGCGAGCCCGAGGGCGGCGAGAAGGACAGGTTTCTGGCGCAACGGGATTTCCGCGAGCAAAGGAAGTCCACATGAACTGTTTCCCACCAAACAAGTCAAGATAGTCGTATTAAGTTGCGCGTCTTGTGCGCATCCGCCTTGCCAAATTTCGAATTGCGCGATGACCCGGCCGCTTTATGCTGCGGCGCAAATTCAGACCGGGCTGTTTCGCGCCGGCCTGCCCGGAATCCTGCCCATGAGCCTAAACCCGCAAGCTTCCGCCGCCTCCGCGCGCGCCCGTCGCCTGTCGCCAGAATTGATCATTGTGGCGGGCTGCATGATCGCGGTTTTGACGTTTGGCCCGCGCTCGGCTCTGGGCGTCTTCCAGATGCCGGTGCTGAAGGATTTCGGCTGGGGCAGCGACACTTTCTCCTTCGCCATGGCGATTCAATATCTGCTCTGGGGCGCAGGCCAGCCTTTCGCCGGGGCCATCGCGGACCGCTACGGTTCGCGCATTGTGCTTGTCGGCGGCACGCTGCTTTACGCCGCCGGGCTTGCGCTCATGTCGATCTCGACGACGCCTCTGGCCTTCGATCTCACAGCCGGCGTTCTGATGGGCTTTGGCCTGTCTGGCTGTTCGTTCAATCTCGTCATCGGGGCCTTCAGCAAGCTGTTGCCCGAAGAGCGGCGCTCGACCGCCTACGGATTGGGAACGGCCGCCGGCTCTTTCGGGCAGTTCATTTTCTCGCCCTTCGCGGGCGCGATGGTCGGCAGTCTTGGCTGGCAGACCACGGCGTTGATTTTCGCCGCCGTAATGATGGTCGTGATTCCGCTGACGGCGGCTGTCGCCAGCCCACCCATGAACCAGAACGCCGCTCTCGCCGGCCCGCCGCCGCAGACATTCAGACAGGCGCTGAGCGAGGCCTTCGGCCATCGCTCTTATGTGCTTCTGGTGATCGGCTTCTTCACCTGCGGCTTCCAGCTCGCATTCGTGACGATCCATTTCCAGAAATACGTGGTCGAGGCCGGGCTCGAGCCCTCCGTCGGCTACTGGGCCTTCGCGCTCGTCGGTATTTTTAACATGATAGGGTCTTTCAGTGCCGGCTGGATCGGCAACCGCGTGCCGCGCCGCTGGGTGCTGTCTTTCATCTATCTGTCGCGCTCGCTGGTGACGCTGGCCTTCATTTCGCTGCCCGCGACACCAATGTCGGCCTATGCATTCGGGGCCCTGTCAGGGCTGCTCTGGCTTTCGACAGTTCCGCCCACCTCGTCGCTCATCGGGTTGATGTTCGGCACGCGCTATATGGCGACGCTTTACGGCTTCGCCTTCTTCTCCCACCAGGTCGGCGGCTTTATCGGGCTGGTGCTGAGCGGCGCAGTACGCGAGTCGACCGGTTCCTACACGGCCATGTGGTGGGCCTCGATCGCGCTCGGCGTCGCCTCGGCGCTCATCAACCTGCCGATCGTCGAGAAGCCGGTTCAACGCACCGCAACGGTGCCGGCCTGAAGGGCGGGTTACACGCGAGTTGTTGGCGTTGGTGTATCGAAGCCGCTCAGGCGGCTTCGATCGGGGTGATCTGATGTTCGGCAACCACCCGCTCGAACACTTCTCCGTCGCTCTTGATCCGGTACTGCAGATGCGTGCCGAGCGGCGGCAGGCAGGCGGTGATTCGACACGTGCCGGGCGGACGCGGAAACAGCGGCGATTCGACGTTCACAGCCTGTCCGAGCTTGTATCTGTGGGTCTCCGACTGCGTCGGCTGTACCCGTTCGGCTTGCTTGTAGGCCATGATGTCGTCCTCCGGATCGCGGCCACAAAAGCGAGCATCCGCAAGCGAACAAGCCGAGCCTCCAAGGGGAAGATCGAGCGAACCGTCACGGTTTCTAGCATGGTTCTTTGATTTCAGGGCGAAAATCGACGTTTTGGCGAAAAAGCTCTTTCCAGTAATTAACCATAATTTGCACGAGAACAAAAAAAGAACTTGCGAACAGGAACAAATCAGGTACGTTGAATTCATCAGACAGTCGTTGCGCTTCTTATTAAGCCCGTGCCAGAAGGAATGGACCTGTGACCCAAGCGAATCTCCGCCTCGTGGAAGGAACGTCCGTGGATAAGACCAAGGCGCTCGACGCCGCCCTGTCGCAAATTGAACGCGCCTTCGGCAAGGGCTCGATCATGCGTCTGGGCAAGAACCAGAAAGCCGTCGAGATCGAGACCGTATCGACCGGTTCGCTCGGGCTCGATATCGCGCTCGGCGTCGGCGGCCTGCCGCGCGGGCGCATCATCGAGATTTACGGACCGGAATCCTCCGGCAAGACGACCCTGACACTTCATGTGATCGCCGAAGCCCAGAAGCGCGGCGGCATCTGCGCCTTCGTGGACGCCGAACATGCCCTCGACCCGGTTTACGCCCGCAAGCTTGGCGTCAATCTGGAAGACCTGCTGATTTCCCAGCCCGACACCGGCGAACAGGCGCTCGAAATTACCGATACGCTGGTTCGTTCCGGCGCGGTCGATGTTCTGGTGGTCGATTCCGTGGCGGCCCTGACGCCCCGCGCCGAAATCGAGGGCGAAATGGGCGAAGTCCAGCCGGGTCTTCAGGCCCGCCTGATGAGCCAGGCCCTGCGCAAGCTCACCGCCTCGATCTCGCGGTCAAACACGATGGTTATCTTCATCAACCAGATTCGTATGAAGATCGGCGTCATGTACGGTAGCCCGGAGACCACGACTGGCGGCAACGCCTTGAAATTCTACGCTTCTGTCCGTCTCGATATTCGCCGCATCGGCGCCATCAAGGACCGCGAGGAAGTGATCGGCAACCAGACCCGCGTCAAGGTCGTCAAGAACAAGGTGGCTCCACCGTTCAAGCAGGTCGAATTCGACATCATGTATGGCGAAGGTATCTCCAAGATGGGCGAACTGGTCGATCTTGGCGTGAAGGCCGGCGTGGTCGAGAAATCCGGCGCCTGGTTCTCCTACGACAGCCAGCGCCTCGGTCAGGGCCGCGAAAACGCCAAGACCTTCCTCAAGGAAAATCCCGATCTGGCCAACAAGATCGAACATTCGATCCGCGAGAATTCCGGCCTTATCGCCGAACGTATTCTCGAAAATGCCGATCCTTCGGAAGATTCCGACGAATCCTGAGTTCCGCCGCCGTTTCGCAGATCGCGAGAGCGGTTCGGGAACTGACGAAGGCGACCCTGCCGGGGTTCTTCGTCAGGCCGGTCAATGGGCAAGGTCCCCGTCCATCCCGGCGTTCCCGAACTCCTCCCGTACGGCGGGGCGGGGACGGACTCGCTAACGTCCTCGACAGTCTCCTGTCCCGCCGCTAGATACAGCCCGGATCAATCGATCCGGGCTGTTGCATTTCAGCAGTCTGGCCAGCATCTTGCTATCTGCTCTCCGCAAACGGATGCGCCCGTGCGCATCTTTCGGGACGACGCGGAGCGCGGGTAGCCAATGAACTGAGTAAGAGCGAATGAGCGGCGTCAACGAAATCAGATCGACCTTCCTCGATTTCTTCCGCAAGAATGGCCACGAAGTTGTGCCGTCCTCGCCGCTCGTCCCGCGCAATGATCCGACCTTGATGTTCACCAATGCCGGTATGGTGCAGTTCAAGAACGTCTTTACCGGCGTCGAGAAACGCTCCTACAACCGGGCCGCTTCCTCGCAGAAATGCGTCCGTGCCGGCGGCAAGCACAACGATCTCGACAACGTCGGCTACACCGCCCGCCATCACACCTTCTTCGAGATGCTCGGCAATTTCTCGTTCGGCGACTATTTCAAGGCGCAGGCCATCGAGCATGCCTGGACGCTGATCACGAAGGAATTTGCGCTTTCGAAGGATCGCTTGCTCGTCACCGTCTATCACGACGACGACGAGGCCTATGACTTGTGGAAAAAGATCGCCGGCTTCTCGGATCGCAAGATCATCCGCATCGCCACGTCGGACAATTTCTGGGCTATGGGCGACACAGGCCCCTGTGGACCGTGTTCGGAAATTTTCTACGATCAAGGCCCGGCGCTGCAAGGTGGCCCTCCCGGTAGCCCGGACGAGGACGGCGACAGGTTCCTCGAATTCTGGAACCTCGTGTTCATGCAATACGAGCAGATTGGTCCCGGCAACCGTATGCCGCTCCC
>CANJWR010000030.1 GCA_947478455.1 Beijerinckiaceae bacterium
GGTCGAGTCCGAGTGCCTGTATCCGCCGGGGCATTCGTTTCCCGACACGGGCCTCAACCGCGATGTGGTCGAAGCGAAGTTCCGCACCTGTGCGGCTGGCTATCTTTCCAATGTCCAGTCGGACCAACTCATCGCCTCGCTCGTCGACGGCGATCTCGATACGCCTTTCGCCAGCGTGATGAGCATCATCGCGCAGGCTCATGCTTAGATTACGGGAGACGACAATGCTGAGACATGGAAAAAAGCTTGGTGGCTTTCTGGCGCTCGCCGCATCCCTGATATTTGCACAGGGGGCCAGTGGTCAGACCGTCGAGGAACTCTACAAGGGCAAGACCCTGAAGTTCGTCGTGGCCGCTGCGCCCGGCGGCGGCGCGGATTTGTATGCGCGTCTAGTGTCCAAATATTTTGGCCGGCATATTCCGGGCAATCCATCGGTGGTCGTTCAGAACGTTCCGGGCGCCGGCGGGATGACGGCCGCTTCGCAATTGATGAACAATACCGCAAAGGACGGCAGCGTTTTCGCCCTCCTGCAGCGAAACAATCTCGTCGAGCCGCTGGTTTCTGAGCGCCGCAGCGGTTTTGATCCGCGCAAGCTGCAATGGCTCGGCAGTCTCAACAAGGACACCTATGTGATCATCGCCTGGCATACGTCGCCGGTGAAGAACCTTGAAGACGCCAAAAAGAATGAACTGCTTCTCGGGAATACGGGCGGCGGCAATGAGAATGTCACCTTCCCGGAAATGATGAACAAGACACTGGGCACGCGCTTCCGTCTGGTTCGCGGCTACCCGGGCAGCCACGATGTTGCGCTGGCGATCGAGCGCGGCGAGGTGCAGGGGCGCGCGGTGACCTGGACCACGCTGGTCGGCGAACATTCGAACTGGATCAAGGAAAAGAAGATCAACATCATCGCCCAGTTGGGTCTCGGTCGTAACCCGGATGTCGGCGATATTCCGAATGCGACGGAGTTCGTCACCAACCCGGATGACAAAGCTCTGTTCGATTTCATGTTCTCGCCGCTGGAAGCGGGTCGCCCCTTCGCGATGCCGCCGGAGACGCCGGCTGCGGTCGTGGTCGCCATGCGGAAGGCCTTTGTGGATCTCGCAACCGACAAGGAGTTTGTCGCCGACATCAACGCGCGCGGCGGCTCCATCGAGTTGTTGAAAGGCGACGAGACGCAGGCGCTGGTGAACAGGCTGTTCGAGACGCCCGAACCTACTCTGGTGCGTGCACGAGCGCTGCTGAAGTCCATTCAGCAGTAAGCGTTCTGCCGCAGCCTTGATCTGACGAAGCAAGCCGCCGGATATGTCCGGCGGTTTTTTTGTGCTTCGGGTTTGCTTGAAAAAAACGGGCGGCAAATCTGCCGCCCGCAGGACATTTCATGAAACTGCGTCGAATCAGATCTTTTCGGGGTCGACGAAGAGTTCCGCAAGCGACATGCGACGCGGCGTCAGTTCCTGCTTGAAGGCAGTATCTTCAAGCGCCTTGATGGTCGGCATATTGGGCTCCATGCCGTAGGGCATCGGGTCCGGGCCGACAATCTTCGCCTGCTTGAGATATTTCTTGTCCTTGGCGGTGTTCGCTTCGCCAGAGTGCAGCTTCTTGAGCCATTCGTTCTTCGCCTGCGAAAAGGCGTCGAACAGCGAGCGCGCCACCCAGGGGTGTTCCTTCAGCACCGCGTCCTTCACCACGATGGTTCCGTGCATCGGGTAGATGCCGGTCTTCTTGAACCAGGCTGCTTCCAGCTCCGCAGCATTCGGGAACAGGTCGGGATAGTTGGTTTCCAGTTCCTTCCAGCCTCCGCTGGTGGGATCGCCCGAACGACCGATGCCGGCGTTGGCGGCGAAGCCGGCGGCCAGTTCGCCATCGGCCATCATGTCGGCCAGCGAGCGGCCGGGCGGGGCATGGATCACGTTGGACGGCAGCTTGAGCTGCGTGACGTGCTCCTCGTCATCGACGACCCAAGTCACCTTCGAGCAGTCGAGGCCGTATTCGTCGATCAGGATGCCACGCGTCCATGCGCCGGTCGTGACCGAATAGGCGCGCACGCCGACCTTGCGGCCTTCGAGATCCTTGGGATGCTTGATATTCGCATCGGGGCGGACCAGCAGTCCGCCGTGATGGAAGCTGCGTGTAACGAAAATCGGGAGAGCCACGAAGGGCGCGCCATAAGCACGCGCAATCACATAGGTCGTCGGCGCGATTTCGCAGACGTCGAACTCGACCTGCCGAACCATGCGGCGAAACGCGCCGATCTGCGGCACGACCTTGATGAAATTCGCCTCGACGCCCTCAATCGGGATCTGGCCATTCAGAACAGCGTCGGTATGCGGAGACGAAGCAACCGAAATGTCGAGTTTTACTTTTGCAGCCAAGACTTCCACCCTTTGTTGATCGGATGTTGCGTCACCGCAACGTCCCCGGGACCCGATAGCGTCGGGTCGTCGCATGCTGTGAATCCTGACGGTTACTCGATCAAACCGGAATCACCATGGCCTGTTCGAATGACCGACGAATGCGCGGCGGATCGCGGGCGGCGACCCATTCATCCCATCCCGTCTCATGTCTGGCCTCTAATATTTCGACGGCAAATGGATTGAAACCGTACTAGCGTAACAACAGTTTCACGTCAGCGGCAGCGCGGAAAAGTGATCGATCCTTGCCTTGATCCAATATGACGCCCGAAGCAGGCTGCACCACGATGGAAGTTCATCGGGAGGATATAGCTATGAGGCGATCAAAAATGCCCGGGCGGCGAAATGTCCTGCAGATGGGGGCTTTGGGCGGCCTCGGGCTTGTCATCGGATCACGCCGGTCGGCGCGAGCGCAAGGCTCGAAGCTGAAACTCAATATTGTCAACACATCCGGAGGCACCAATCTGGTTCTTGCGGCTCTGATGCGCCAGCAAGGCTCGTTCGAGCAGGTCGGCCTCGATGTGACTATCACAAATGTTTCTGACGGCGCGAAACTGATGGGCGGCATCCTTTCAGGCGAGATGGATATTTGTCCGCTGTCGGGTTTCGGGCAGGTGTTCCCGGCCATCGAGCGTGGCGCGAAAATGAAGATCATCGCTGGCGGTACGATGCTGCCGCTGCAGGGACTTTTGACAGCCAAGCCGGAAATCAAGACGCTCAAGGATCTTGAGGGCAAGACCGTCGCCACCGGATCTCTGGGCGCATTGTCGCACCAGCTGACGGTCGCCACGATGCGCAAGTTCGGCGTCGACGATTCGAAGGTGACCTTTGCCAATATCGGCAGCGCTCCCGACATTTTCCGCGCTGTCGCCAGCGGGCGTGTGGACGCTGGATCTACCGATGTTTTTCAGGACGGCAAGAATGGCGTGCGGGTGATCGAGAACGCACGCTTCTGGATCGATCTGCCCGAATATACCTATCAGGCGGGCTTTGCGTCGGACGCCGCCATCGCCGCCAAGCGCGAGGCGCTGGTGCGCGCGCTGGCGGCCTATGCGAAAATCTACCGCTTCATTCAGGACGGGGATTCCCGCGACGCCTTTCTCAAGGCCTACGAGGCAGGCATGGGCAAGGCCGATACTGAAACTGCATTGCAGCAGTGGACCTTCTACCAGAAGTACAAGCCGTTCGCGTCCGGCCTGATTATTTCCGACGAACGGCTGGCCTACATGCAGAAGTTGAATCTCTCGTTCAAAATTCAAACAAAGATCATGACGACCGAACAGGTCGCCGATATGTCGCTGGCGCGCGACGCCCTCAAACTTCTCGGCTGATCGTCCGTCAGTCGAATTCATCTGGACCGGAGTTCTGTTTACGCATGTCCGAACGCATTATCGACATCCATCCCCATATCGTTTCGACAGACACGGATCGTTATCCGATCACGCCTATTGGCGGCACGCAGTCCGACTGGTCGAAGGAACGGTCGGTCGAGTTCGACGAACTCGTCAGCGCGATGGACGAAGCGGGCGTGACGAAAGCCGCGATTGTCCATTCGTCGACCACCTATGCGTTCAACAACGCCTATGTGTCCGATGCGATCGAGGGGCATCGCGACCGGTTTACAGGTGTTTTTTCCGTCAATGTCCTTGAGCCGGATGCGCCCGAGAAAATGCGCTACTGGCATTCGCGCGGCATGGACGGGATGCGAATTTACCTGCGTGGCTCGACCATCAAGGAAGCCTGGATGGCCATCGACGATCCAGCCGCCGCTCCGGCCTGGGAATGCGCCGCCGACATGGGCATTTCGGTCTGCATCAACGTCAATGCGCGTGGCATCGGCCTTTCGCAGATGCGCAATATTCTGACACGCTACCCGACCGTTCCGTTGCTGCTCGATCATCTGGGCCGTCCGTCGATCGAAGACGGCCCTCCTTACAATGACGCAAAGGAATTCTGGGATCTGGCGAAGTTCCCGAACTTCTATCTAAAGCTGACGCCGTCAGGCTTCGGCGCAGCCCAGAAGGGCAAGGCTACGCTCGAAACTTTTTTCGACAAGCTCGTCGGAGAATTCGGCGCAGACCATGTGGCATGGGGTTCGAACTTCCCCTCCAGCCCGGGCTCGCTGAAGGAGATCGTCGACAAGTGCCAGAATCTTTTGTCGCGGTTCAGCGCTTCGGATCGTGCCTGGATTTTCAGCGGCACGGCAGAAAAGCTTTATCCGAGTCTCAAGGGATAGTTGCCTTACATCTTTGCTTCGACGTCAAAGGCAGTCGCCGGCAAGGGCGATTGCCTTTTTTCAATAGCCGAAGGTTGCGACGGTCATGAACAGGGCCGATCCACCTGCCAGCAACAGCATGGGGTGTATTTTGGGGCGCGTCGCCACAAGCGCCGCAACGCCAAGCGCAACGGCCCATGAGAGCGGCCCAGCTCCTTCAATCGTCATCAGGCTGATTGCGCCCGATATGATCAGGCCTACCGCCACAGGCGCGAGGCCGGATTCGAGAATACTGGTCCAGCGTTTGCCCTTGTGTTTCGAATAGAACTTTGTGAATGCGAAGCACATCACGGACGCAGGCAGGAAGATCGCCAGCGTCGCAACCAGCGCGCCTGACCAGCCGGCTACTTTCCACCCGATCAGCGTGGACAGCATGATGCCCGGGCCGGGGGCAGCGCGCGAAATCGCGAACAGGTCGATGAATTCGTTCGGCGTCAGCCAGTGCAGATTGTCGACGACCTCGTGCTGGAGCGAGGCGTAAAGGCTGGGCCCGCCGCCGAACGACACAAGCGAAAAGGGGGCGAGCAGCAACACCAGCGCAAGGAGCGGGTCATTCCGCATTGGCGGTCGCCTTCCGCCACTGCAACACGACGCCGACCGGCGCAAACACCAGAACCACGACCGTGAGAGGCCAGTGCAGAATGACGGTGGCGACGACTACAAGCACCACCACGAGCGCCGGGGCGACCGAACGGCATGTCTTCCAGGCTCCCGTCCAGGCCACGCGAAGCCCCATGCCGATCGCGGCGGCGGAAGCGCCCGCAAGGGCAGCATGAAACAGAATCGAGCCGCTGAGATGTTCGTAGACGACCGACAGGCCGATACAGAGAAAAAATGGTCCGCAGATCACAGCCAGCATGGCGACGAGGCCGCCGATCGGGCCGCGCAAGGCGTCGCCGATATAGATCGCCAGATTGGCGACGTTCGAGCCCGGCAGCACGCGGCTGATGACCACGCCGGGCAGAAACTGTTCGTCCGTCAGCCAATTTCGGGCGACGACGATTTCGCGATGAATCCAGCCCAGAAGGCCGCCACCGAAGCTGAAGGCCCCGATGGCGAAGAAGACCTGGAAGATTTGGAGCAAAGAGACGTTCGGCGGCGGCGCAGGCATGTCGCCATTCTGGCCGGACAGGGCGGCGAGTCCTTTAGCTGTCGGACGCGTCTCCCCAGTTCCGGCCATCTCTCCTCCGGTTGCCTCAGTGACCGCGCTTCTTCAGCAGGGCGTCGAGCCGCGGATAAACGCGACGGGCGTTGCCTTCGAAAACCTTGTGGCGGTCTTGCTCGCTGAGGTTCTTGCAGGCGTCGACGTATTTCTTGGTGTCGTCGAAATATTCGCCGGTGTTCGGATCACGACCACGAACTGCGCCGATCATTTCCGAACCGAACAGGATGTTGTCGACCGGCACGACCTTCGTGAGCATCTCGACGCCGAGGAAGTGATAGACGCAGGTGTCGAAGAACACGTTCTTCATCATCGACTCGACGGTCGGACGCTTCATGTCGAGCGCCAGTCCGCGATAGCGGCCCCAGTGATACGGCACCGCGCCGCCGCCATGTGGAATGATGAACCGCAGCGTCGGGAAGTCCTTGAAGATGTCCGCCTGCAGGAACTGCATGAAGGCCGTCGTGTCGCCATTGATGTAATGGGCGCCCGTTCCGTGGAAGCAGGGATTGCAGGACGAGGAGACGTGGATCATCACAGGCACGTCGAGGCGGACGATTTCCTCGTAGAGCGGATACCACCACTTGTCGGTCAGCGGCGGATCCTTCCAGTAGCCGCCCGACGGGTCGGGACTCAGGTTACAGCCGATGAAGCCCAGTTCCTCGACGCAGCGGCGAAGCTCCGGAATGGAATTGGCGGGCGGCGCGCCCGGCGATTGCGGGAGCTGGCAGACGGCGACGAAGTTTTCCGGGAACAGATTGCAGACCCGGTAGATCAGGTCGTTGCAGACTTCCGTCCATTCGAGGCTGGTGCCTTCGTTGCCGAGATGGTGCGCCATCTGGCCGGCAATCGGCGAAAAGATGGTCATGTCGCCGCCGCGTTCTTTCTGCAGCTTCAACTGGCCGCCGATGATCGCTTCGCGGATCTGATCATCGGAAATCTGGAGTTCGCCCTTTTTCGGCGCGTTGGGCAGGTCATTTGCAAAGGAAAGCTGTTTCGCGCGCCATTCGTGCAGGGCGCGGGGGGCGGTGGTAAAATGCCCGTGGCAGTCGATGATCATTGTCTCTCCCTCGAATCTGATGCCCTGGGCTACGACACCAATGAAGGTGCGCTGCCGCCGGACGTGACAGGCCACCCAAGTCTGCCTAAACCAGCGGCCGGGCGGGTGCGCCATCTATCTTTATGGACGTACGAGGCAGCGGCGAGCAATTGATTTTGGCTCGTGGGCCATAAGTCTTGAGAAGAATGCAGTGGCCTGACGCAACTGCCTGTTGCATGGATGCGTCAAACTCCAAACGCCGCCATCAGACGCAGAGGTAGATTCCGACCCTGTTCGGTTCGGGGTTTCCGTAGATATTTTCAGTTTGCCTGTCCGGGCTGGCGCGGTTTTGCGCGTGGTCACCGAGCTGATGCAAACGACCAATCAAGGAGACCCTCATGCATAAAATTCTCGTCGTTTCCGCTCTTGCCCTCAGTCTCGGCGCCTGTGCGACCGCTCGTGAGGATCGCATGTTGGGCGGCGCAGCACTTGGCGGCGTCGCGGGCGCAGTTGTCGGCGGCGTGGCCACCGGCACGGCTGGCGGAGCGCTTGCCGGCGGCGCGATCGGAGCCGTTGGGGGCGCTGTGATCGCCGACGCTACGCGCCCTCGTTCGCGTTGCTATTACAGCCGTCGCGCAGGCCGGACGCTCTGCCGGTAATTGCTGTTTTCCTTTTGAACGTTAATGGCCAAGGCCAGATCGGGGTACGCCAATGAGCCTGGGTACAATTCTGCTCATCATACTCATCTTGTTTCTTGTCGGCGCTCTGCCGACGTGGCCGCACAGCGCAAGCTGGGGCTACTATCCGAGCGGTGGTCTCGGCATCGTTCTGGTGATCGTGGTCGTGCTCTTGTTGATGGGCCGACTGTAGTTCTTCTGCTTCCGAAGTCTTGGGGCGCACATTTGTGCGCCCCTTTTTTTTGGAATATCGCGATATCAGTCACCCCGATTTGCTCTGGAGCGATATTCGTCAAAAGTCTGGCAGGACCCAGGCGCGTCCGGCGCCGGCAGTGTTCACGTCAGGAATATCGAAGGCAAAGCTGAAAGCATTCTGTTTTTCGACCTTGATCGTCCCGCCCCATTTGCGTTCAATGACGGCCTGAAAAAGGCGTGATCCAAAGCCGCGTTCTCGCGTGTGACGCGACGGAATCGTATCGTTCCACACAAAGCTGAAGAGATCAGTCGCATTGGGGCCGGCAAGAAGCGTCCAGTCAATCTTCACCTCGCCAGCATCGCTTGCCAGAACCCCGTATGTGTTGGAGTTTGAAGCAATCTCATGCAGGACAAGTCCGAGATCAAAACAGAGGTCTGCAGGAAGTAAAATATCGTCTCCATGCAAAATCAGCTTCGGCAGATGGGGGCGCAGCACCTCATGCAACACGGTTGAAAACCGCGTGGAAGTCCAGCCTCCATCCGCCACAATATGATTGGCGCGGCCGAGGACAGACAATCGTTCGGAGAATTTACGTCGCGCGTAATTCGAGTCCGTTGCGCGGGTAATCGTCTGGTTGGCGATCGAACTCACGACCTGCAGCATGTTTCCGGCGCGATGCACAAGCTCCCGGATCAGAATAGCCTGCTGCATCGTCAAGGCATTGTGACGAACGCTATTGGCGATGATGTTGGCGAGTGCGACGAGGAAGTCGACATCCGCTTCATCAAATCTCCGAAGCTCGCGTGAAAAAACGCCAATCACGCCAAAAGGTTTGCCGCCATTGCCGGAAATAATTGCGCTCATGCCGCTTCGCACATCGTGTTCATGCAACATGGCAGGGCTTGCAAATCGCGACTCTGTGCGAAGATCCTGAACGATGACAGGACCGTCATTGAGAAGGGTAAAGCCGGCTTGAGACGTCAGGGCGATTTCAAAACGGGTTTCTCCCACCAGACCGTCGCGCCATCCGATGCCCGCCTTGAAGTGAAGCGATCGACCTCCGTTGCTCAATTGCAGAACTTTAGCCAAAGGAATATCGAGAATCTCGGCGGCGATTTCCACAGATCTCCGAACAACGCGATCAATTTCGGGTTCGCCAAGTGCATAGGATCCAAAGCGTGCGATCGCGGTTTGCTGGCGCAGACGTTTCTTCAACTCGCCTTCGCTATCAGCATGATTAGCGAGGCCAGGCGAAGCTCCTGTCATCTCATTTGGGTTGTCGACGTCATTTGCCATCTTGCTGGCGGCCCTGGTCCATTTCGCTACGGCTGATGCTGTGATCGGCACCCGTTGAGTTGGGCTAACAATGAGTCATATTAAACCTGTCTCAAGAAATTGAAATCCAAAATGCGACACTCTCAAAGGCGCAGCTTCAAAAATTCTGGCGATCATCGAGGGATTTCTATGGAACAGAATGTCTCCTGTGGCGTTCATATGAACACTTTGACGATGCTGAAACAGGAGATTGAAATGTTTCGTGGAATCTTGTTGTGGCTTCTGGGCATCCCGATTCCAATTATCATTCTTCTCTACATTTTCTATCGATAGTCGCTCGCGTGTTCGGTTCTCATTGAGGATTTCGGAGAGTTCTTCATTGACCGAAAATCCTTGAGAAATCGATTGATCTGATGAGAACAAACAAAGTTGCGAGGAGCCGGAACACTGACGCTTTGCGGACGTTGTTTCTTGGACGCCGCGTTCGATCCCAAACGGGACTTTGACGGGGCCCGGACAGGAGAAAGACTCATGGGACGGCCTGAAAACCAGATACAATGGGACTTGTCCCAGCTCACTGTTTGGCGGGACATTGCGGCAAATAATGTTGCTGCGTTGACGCCGCGACAGCTTGAAATCATGAATCTCGTTCTTGACGGGCATCCCAGCAAGAACATTGCTGTCGATCTTGGCATCAGCCAGCGCACGGTGGAAAAGCATCGCGCCGCAATCATGAAGAGAACAGGATCAAAGTCACTGCCGGCGTTGGCGCGACTTGCATTGTTTGCCGCCTGGAGTTCAGTCGATCTTTCATTGCTGCGCAGCGGAACTGTTGTGTCCGGATCCTCCCACGCCAGCTAGTTTTTCGAGGCCGTAGCTGCGACACTTCATGATCGCAGCTATGGCTTCTCTGTTTAGGCCGCGCGCCTTGACGAGCGCTTGTCGAAAAAGAGCGCCTGACTGATGGCCGCTTTAACAACTTCAGTCGCCAGAGGCTTGGTGATCAGGAAGGCCGGCTCCGGACGTTCACCTGTCAAAAGGCGCTCTGGAAACGCGGTGATGAAGATCACAGGTACTTCGTAGTTCGTCAAAATCTCGTTGACCGCATCAAGACCAGAGCTTCCATCGGCCAATTGTATGTCTGCAAGCACAAGGCCGGGGCGCTTGGCCTCGGCCAGCTTCACGGCTTCCTTGTGTGTGCGGGCAATGCCGATAACCTGATGTCCCAAATCCTGCACGAGAGATTCAATATCGAGCGCAATCACCGGCTCATCTTCGATAATCAAAACGTCCGTGGCGACCTGCAGGGCGATCTCGCGACCGGCAAGATCGATGAGGCTATCCACCTGTGCGGGTTCAACCTGCAGAATAGCCGCGACCTCGGCGCCGGAAAATCCCTCGACGGTTCTGAGCAGAAACGCCTGACGCGATCGCGGCGTCAACAGATTCAGATTGCGTTGTGCAGCTGGAGCCGCCTCGGCAGTGTCGACTGCGCCGTTGATCGGAATGGACGACCAGAGATCGAGAAAGGTTCGATACAATCCAATCCGCGAAGGACTGTCTTTCGGAAAGGCCGACGGGTCAGCCACAAGAACCTCTAGAGTGGAGATGACATAGGAATCGCCGCTCTGCTGGGAGCCGGTCAATGTGCGGGCGAACCGACGCAGATAGGGCAAATGCGGTGCAATTTCTTGAGCAATTGACATGAATAGCTTCCGTTCAGGCAGCAATTGCTGCTGCTTATCAGGTCACATTGCGCGCGCGCCTTCGCGGCGGTCAAGCGTGAATAAATATATTTATTCCTGCGGAACAAGTTTGATATTCGCGCGTTTCCTGTCTGTCGACCGTGTCCCGGCGCCTGACAATCGTGGAAATCGGGGCTCAGCCGGATTTTCTTTTGTGGGGGCGAGACCGTGGAAATTGAAATGGGTGAGGCCCGCGCGCCTGTCGACGATAGCCATAATGGCAAGGACACAAGCCAGGACGTTGTGCAGCTTGACTATGCTGTGCAGCAGGTCATCGGCGCTGCGCTGAGAGATTATTGCAACGACATCATTCAAGAGCCTGTTCCGCAGAAATTCGTCGCGCTTCTGGCGCGGCTGGAAGCGGAAGAGCGCAACAAACGGAATGACAAATGACAAAATCTTCAGCTTCGGACTTGCTCGTGGCGGAAATCCCGTTTCTCCGCGCCTATGCTGTGTCGCTGACAAGCTCTGTGACGTCGGCCGACGATCTCGTGCAGGAGACGCTTGTCAAGGCATGGGCCAACTTCAGCTCCTTTCAACAGGGCACCAATCTGCGCGGCTGGCTTGTCACAATTCTTCGTAACAGCTTTTATTCGAACTATCGTAAATTGAAGCGCGAAGTACCCGACCCGGATGGTCTTTACGCGAAGACGCTGTCTGTTGGCGCCGAACAGGGCAGCCGCCTCCAGTTGAATGAGTTTCGAAAGGCGCTTGAAAAGCTTTCGCCGGAACATCGTGAAGTGCTGGTGATGATCGGTATTGCTGAAATGTCTTATGAGGAAGCCGCCGAAATCTGCGGCGTTCCAACCGGTACTGTGAAAAGCCGATTGAACCGCGCTCGCGCAAAACTGGCGGAGCTACTCGGTCTCAGCGGTGTGCAGGACATAGGTCCCGATCCGATGAATACGGGCGTGTTAGTTCGCGCGCCATCGCGGGCGTTCTGACGATTACATCTCATTGTAAGCGTCAGTCGCACGTGGCTCAGCAGACCTATCTGTTTTTTGGTCCGGGTCGTTCTGCGGCGCGGCGCAGGGCTTCCGCAAAAGCGCCGCCGCTTGATGAAGGCGCAGCCTTCGGGCTTTGTGCACTGACTTTGTTGAAGACGGGCTGAGGGCGGCGATCCGGCGGCGACGTACGAGCTCCGTTGGGATCGTCCAGCCGCATCGTGAGTGCAATGCGTTTGCGCGCCTGATCGACTTCCTGAACCTTCACCTTCACGACATCGCCTGGCTTGACGACGCTGCGTGGATCCTTGACGAAATTTGTCGAGAGCGCCGAAACATGCACCAACCCGTCCTGATGGACTCCGATGTCCACGAAGGCCCCAAAAGCGGCGACATTCGTCACCACGCCTTCGAGAATCATACCGGGCTGAAGGTCGGACAGTTTCTCGACGCCGTCCTTGAACGTGGCCGTTTTGAAAGCAGGGCGGGGATCGCGGCCCGGCTTTTCAAGCTCTTTCAAAATGTCGCTGACGGTGGGCACACCGAACTTTTCGTCGGTGAATTCGCTCGGCTTTAGACCGGACAAGAGGCGACCGTTGCCGATGATGGTCGTAATGTCTGACTTCGTGCGCTCCAGAATGCGTCGAACGACCGGATAGGCTTCCGGATGGACGCCTGAACGATCCAGAGGCTGGTCGCCACCGTTGACGCGCAGGAAGCCTGCTGCAAGCTCGAAAGCCTTTGCGCCCAGTCGCGGCACCCGCTTGAGCGCCTCGCGCGACGGGAAAGGTCCATTGGCGTCGCGATGGGTGACGATGGACTGGGCAAGGGATTCTCCCACGCCGGAGACGCGCGCCAGCAGTTTAGCGGAGGCGGTGTTCACATCAACGCCGACTGCGTTCACGCAATCTTCCACCACGGCTTCGAGCGAGCGGCCAAGCTTCTGCTCCGCAATGTCGTGCTGGTACTGACCGACGCCGATGGACTTCGGATCGACCTTCACGAGTTCCGCAAGAGGATCCTGCAGGCGGCGCGCAATCGACACGGCGCCGCGCAAGGTGACGTCGAGTTCGGGCAATTCCTGCGAGGCATAGGCGGACGCCGAATAGACCGATGCGCCGGCTTCGGACACCATGACTTTCGTCAGCTTCAGTTGCGGGAACCGAGCCATCAGATCGCTGGCGAGCTTGTCGGTCTCGCGTGACGCTGTGCCGTTGCCGATGGCGATCAGTTCCACCTTGTGCTTGAGCGCAAGCGCCGCCAGCATCGAAATGCTGTCGTCCCAGCGCTTTTGCGGCTCGTGCGGGAAGATCGCCGTCGTGTCGACGACCTTGCCGGTTGCGTCCACGACGGCGACTTTTACGCCAGTCCGGAAGCCGGGATCGAGTCCCATGGCGGCGCGCGTTCCGGCGGGAGCAGCGAGCAGGAGATCGCGGAGGTTGGTGGCGAAGATTCGCACTGCCTCGTCTTCCGCTGCAGACCACAGACGCATGCGCAGGTCGATGCCGAGATGCACTTCGATCTTCGTGCGCCAAGCCCAGCGCACCGTCTCCAGCAGCCATTTGTCGCCGGGCCGGCCTCGATCTGCAACCATGAACTTGTGCGCAATAGCGAGTTCGTAAGGGCCGGGTGCGCGCGACAGGGGATCGGCTGCGGGATCGGGTACGAGTTTCAGATCGAGCGTGTCTTCCCGCTCGCCGCGCCATAGGGCCAGGATGCGGTGGGAGGGCAGCTTGACGAGCGGTTCGGAGAAATCGAAATAGTCCGCGAATTTCGCGCCCGTTGTTTGCTTGCCGTCGCGCACCTTTGACACGAGTTGGCCGCGCGACCAGAAATCCTCGCGCAGACGGCCTATGAGCTCCGCGTCTTCGGCGAAACGCTCGACCAGAATGGCGCGCGCGCCATCAAGGGCGTCTTCGGGCGTGGCGACAAGGTCAGGTTTCACATAGGCGGCAGCCTGCGCCTTCGGCTCAAGCTCCGGATGCGCCAGTAGCGCTTCGGCCAGCGGCTCCAGGCCGTTTTCACGCGCAATCTGGGCCTTGGTGCGGCGTTTGGGCTTGAAAGGCAGGTAGATGTCTTCAAGGCGAGACTTGGTGTCGGCTTCCATCACGCGCTTTTCGACATCGGCGTCGAGTTTGCCCTGCTCGCGGATGGAGTCGAGAATCGCTTTCCGGCGGTCTTCCAGCTCGCGCAAATAGCGCAGGCGCTCTTCGAGATTGCGCAATTGTGTATCGTCCAGCGCGCCCGTCGCTTCCTTGCGGTAGCGGGCAATGAACGGAACGGTCGAGCCGCCGTCGAGCAGCGAAACTGCCGCCTCAACCTGCCGTTCCGCGACGTCCAGTTCTTCTGCAATGCGCTGGTTGATGGATTTCATGTCATCCGACTCATGGGCATACCGGGATCAGCCTTCTAGGGTCGGCGACGGGGGGCGGTCAAAGCAGCCTGTGGACAGTATGGTGGGTAGTTCGGGACGCGTTGAAATACGACCGCGCGAAATCGCTACAATCTTGCTAGAATGCTCGAGATTGACGCCAGTTGGCGGGGGAAGCATGGCAAAAGCAGGGCAGCCGCGCCCGCCGGCCCGCATTGTCGGGCAGCAGGCGAAAGCGCTCTATGATCGCGCGATCGAGGCTTACAAGTCGTCGCAGTTCGAGTCCGCGCTGGGCTTCGCCAGCGCAGCAATCGCGAACGACCGGCAATACGGCGCTGCGTGGAACTTGAAGGGCGTTCTGCTCAACAATCTCAATCGTCCTCGCGAAGCTTTGGGAGTGCTGGAGGAGTCGGTGCGGCTTCTGCCAAACTCTGCGGCTCCGCACGTCAATATGGCCAAAAGCCTGCTCGCACTCGGGCAGCTCGAGCGTTGCATTCAGGTTGCCGTTCAGGGCCTCAAAATCGACCCGACCAATATCGAAGCGGCATTGTTTGTGGCGCGTGCGCGCGATCGCATGGGCGAACATGCCGCCTCGCTCGCCGTCGTCGACCGGGTGCTGGCGGCGGCACCGCGATCGGTGGATGCGCAAGTAATGAAGGGTCGTCTTTTGCTTGCGCTTGGACGGCCGGAGGACTCACTTCGAGCACTGGAAGCCGCAATTGAAGTCGCAACCGACGACGACGGACTGAAGCTCGAACGCGCATCTGTCTTGATGCGGCTGAACCGTCCGGAAGATGCTCTGGCGGTCGCAGCCGAAATGATTGCACGCAATCCGGATCATGCGGCCGCCTTGCGCTTCTTCGGCGATTTTCACTTCTTTCAGCGAGGGGATCGCCACGCCGCCAACGAATTCTATCGAAAATCGCTGGCGTCGCATTTCGATATGCGCACGGCCACAAACCTTTGCTTCAGCCTGATCAATACGCGCGGCCCTGAAGAGGCGGCCTGTATCGAGGAGGCGCAAGTTTTGGCGGCGCTCTGTATTGACCGGAATGGCTTCGATCCGCAAACGGCGAAGTCGTTTTCGTCGGTGTTCGAGCGCACCTGCGACTTTGCCCATCTGGCGAAATTCGATCTGAAAGTCTGCGCCGAGTATTGGGCGACGAACGATGTGCCTGGAGGCCTACATAGCCTGCTGTCGCATGTGCGAACGCGCGCGGATAGGCTCGATTTGCTGGCGCAGCACCGGCGTTGGGGCGAAATCATCGTCAAGCGCACCGCGATGACACCGATTCCTCCGCCAATTCCGACGCGGAAGCCGCGCATTCGAATCGGTCTGATGTCGTCGGATCTGCGCGATCATCCGGTGGCTTATTTTGCTCTGCCGATCTTCGAGCATTTCGACCGGGAGCGTTTCGAGCTTTACGCCTATTCGTTTAATCCCGGCGAGCCGGATCGCGTGCAACAATTCCTCACCCAACGCGCCACATCGTTTCGCACGATTATTGGCGGAACCGATCTGTCCATTGCAAAGCAGATGGCGGCCGACGAACTCGACATTATTTTCGAGCTTGGCGGATCGACGCATCTGAACAAACCATCCGTGCTCGCGCGCCGTGTCGCGCCGGTGCAGGCCAGCTGGCTGGGCTATCCACATTCGTTGGGCCTGCCGACCATCGACTATCTTCTGGTCGATCCTTTTTTGAAGCCGTCGCCGGATCTGATGTTGGAACGCCCCTTCGAGATGCCAGCAAGCTGGATCAGTTTAAGCCGGTTGGGCTTTTCCGACTCTGCGCAGATTGCCGACGATCCGCCGGTTGTGAGAAATGGCTACATTACTTTCGGAACCGCCAACAATCCGATGAAATATTCGCAAGCCCTTTTGGCCCTGTGGGCGAAAGCGATGCACGCTGTGCCGGGTTCTCGCTTTCTTTTCGTGAGACCGGAAGGCGCTGTCGAAGCCTTTCGCAAGAATATCCTGCAGGAATTTGAGGCGTCCGGAATCGAGAAGTCCCGGATTGAATTTCGGCCGGTTCGGGGCGCTCATCTTCCGCATTATGCAGCGATGGACATTTCGCTCGACTGCGCCCCTCACACCGGCGGGACCTCCACTTGCGAAAGCCTCTGGATGGGGGTGCCGGTCGTGACTCGCGTGGGCGAAGCCTTTTTCGAGCGGATCAGCTTCAGTAATCTTTCCAATGCAGGGCTGGGCGATCTCTGCGCGCATTCTGATACAGACTTCGTGTCCATCGCGACCGACTTGTCGAAAGATATTGCGCGGCTGCGCGATCTGCGCAAGAACCTGCGGCAGAATATCCGAAGGTCTCCTCTTGGAAATAACATCCAGTGGGTGCGAGACTGGGAAGACAGGATTGCGGCGCTGGTGCGCTGACGAATTGATCATCGGCCATTCACATGCGCCGGGCAGATCGGGGGAAAGATGACGAGTGACATACTGACGGCGCGTCGCGGCGAAATTCTCGAAATCACCCTGAATCGCCCCGAGCGCGGCAATGCGGCTTCGGACGAGATGATCGTTCAGCTTGGGGATATTTTTGAGACGGAGCGCGAGGCGCGGCTGATCATTCTGCGCGGCGCGGGCGACGATTTCTGCGCTGGACGTGCGCCCGGCGCGCCGCCGAAAGATCCGCCCGACGCCCACCAGTTGCGCAAGATGCACGACATCGTGTTTCGCTGCTATGCGGCCGTGCGGCGCACGCAGGCGCCGGTTCTGGCGGTCGTGCAGGGCAGGGCGCTGGGCTTTGGATGCGCGCTGGCGGCGGTCGCCGACATGACGATTGCAAGCGATGCGGCCAAATTCCAGATCCCTGAGTTTGCCCACAACATCATGCCCACTATGGTGATGTCGTCGATGATCGACAGGCTGTCGCTGAAGGCGCTGATGTATCTCGTCTACACGTCGAAGACGATCGGTGTCGAGCGCGCCATGACGTTGGGACTCGTGAACGATGTAGCTGCAGCCGGCGATGTCGAGGGGCTTGTGGACGCCCTTTGTGCAAGCCTACTGAAGGCTTCCCGCGTCGCCGTGCTGGGCGTCAAGGAATATGCGCAGAGCGCGCAGGCGATTGATGTCGACAAAGCGGTCAACTATGCGCGTAGCATTCATGCGCTGGTGAATACGTCCGCCGAGTTGCGGGCTAATTTCAAGAAGCCTTAGATCCCATCGTCTTCGAACCGGATCGACGTTTCGCAACAAAAAAACCCGCATCGACATCGCCGATGCGGGTTTGACGTCAGTCAAATCTCTTCTGCGTTCAGTTCAGGCCTTGCGCCTTCGCTTGTTCAATCAACTTGAGCAGTTTCGGCGGCGACATCGGCAGCGATGTCGGACGAATGCCGATGGCTTCGCCGACAGCGTTGGCGATTGCCGCCATCGCTGGCGTCAATGGCACTTCACCGACGCCGCGCAATCCGTAAGGATGTTTCGGGTTGGCGACCTCGACGATCACGGTGTCGATCATCGGCACGTCGGATGCGACCGGCATGCGATAGTCGAGGAAGCCGGCGTTCTGCAGTTTGCCGTCTTCACCGAACACATATTCCTCGTTCAGCGCCCAGCCGATGCCCTGAACGGCTGCGCCCTGGAACTGACCCTCGACCTGCAGAGGGCTGATCGCCTTGCCGGCGTCCTCGACAATCGTGTAGCGCTTCACGCCCACGAGGCCGGTTTCCTTGTCGACGTCCACGTCCACGATGTGAACCGCGAAACCCGGGCCCGCGCCGGTGACGTTCATTTCCGAATGACCGCAGATTGCGCCCATCGTGTAGGTGGTCTTCGACGCAATGTCCTTCATGGACAGGGGCGGGAAATCGCCGACGTTGGAGCTGGCGGGACGGCAATGTCCGTCCTCGAACACCACGCCTTCTTCGGGTACGTTCCACATCTTCGCCGCGCGGCGGCAAAGCTCCGCGATGATCTTGCGGGCGGAGTCGACCACGATCATGCCGCTGGAGAATGTCGTACGGCTGCCGGCGGTGACGCGGTTGTAGCCGAGCGAATTCGTGTCGGCCAGTTGCGAGCGGATGCGATCAACCGGAATGCCGAATTCCTCAGCGGCCATCATCGACATGGACATGCGCGAGCCAGCGACATCCGCAGTGCCGAGGATGATGTTGAGGGTGCCGTCGGGCGCCAGCGCCATCGAGCCGGTGGTTTCGCCGCCGCGATTGAACCAGAAGCCGCAGGCGATGCCGCGACCCTGACCGGCTGGAACCGGCGAGCGATAATGATCGCAGGTCTTGGCGGCCTGCAGGGTTTCGACAAAGCCGATCTTGGTGAAGGTCTCGCCATAGATGGTCTTGTGGCCCTCGACGATCGCGTTCTTCATGCGGAAGTCGATCTGGTCCATGCCCAGCTTCTTTGCCATTTCGCTCACGAGGCCTTCGACGCCGAACACTACCTGCGGCACGCAGGGCGCGCGGAACGAGCTGACCTTGGGGCGATTGGAAACGACTTCATACGAGACGGTCTTGACGTTCTCGATCTCGTAGCGCGTCAGCATGGCCTGCGGCGCATTGGTGAAGGCCGAGCCTGTGTAGGGACCGGTCTGGAAGATCAGTTCGGCGTCGACGGCGACAATCGTGCCGTCCTTCTTGCAGCCCATCTTGATCTTCGAGGCGGTTCCGGACACCGGGCCTGTGCCGCGCAAGACTTCGACGCGCGTCAGGGTCATCTTGACCGGCGCCTTGGCCTTCTGGGCCAGCACAATCGCTACAGGCTCCGTGTAGAAGGTCGTTTTTCCGCCGAAGCCGCCGCCGAGTTCCGACTGCTGGATGCGGATTTTCGATGAATCCAGCTTGAGGATTTCGGTCAGACGGTCGCGATAGACCCACGGTGCCTGCGTGCAGCACCACAGATCGACCTGTCCGTCGTCGGAGACGCTGGCGATGCAGGATTGCGGCTCGATATAGCCCTGATGCATGGGTTTGGTGTCGTAGGAGCCTTCGACGATCAGATCGGCCTTCTCGAAGCCCTTTGCGGCGTCGCCCTTCGAGAGTTCGAGGCGCTCGACCACATTGGTCTTCTTCTCGGCCGCCGGACCCTTCACGCCCTTGGTGCGCAGATAATCGTGCAGGATCGGCGCATCGTCGCGCATGGCCTGAACGGGATCGATGACGTGCGGCAGCACTTCATACTCGACCTCGATCAGCTTCAGGGCTTTCTTGGCGGCGGATTCTGTCGTGGCCGCAACGGCGGCGACCGGATGGCCCTCCCAGTAAACCTTCTCGCGCGCCATGGCGATGCGGGTCATGTCGCCGCCGCCGGTGCCGGCCTTGATCTCGGGGAAGTCGTCGCGGGTGACGACAGCCTTCACGCCGGGAACTTTCTCGGCCTTCGAGATGTCGATCCGTTTGATGATTGCATGGGCGTGCGGGCTGCGCAGGTACTTGCCGACCAACATGCCGGGCAGAAAGGCGTCGGCGGCAAACTTGGCTCGGCCGGTCACCTTGTCGAAACCGTCGTGCTTCACGGGCGAGGTGCCGATGATCTTGTATTTCTTGTCCGGGTTGTAGCCGGGCTTTTCGAGAATGGTTGTCATGATCAGGCTCCCCTCATCTCTTCCGCTGCCGCGAGCACAGAGCGGATCACCTTGTCGTAGCCAGTGCAACGGCAGAGATTGCCAGCAAGCCAGTAGCGAACTTCAGTCTCGGTGGGATCGGGATTGCGTTCGAGCAGCGCGCGCGCAGCGACAAGAATGCCGGGCGTACAGATGCCGCATTGCAGACCGTTGAGTTCCAGAAACTTGCGCTGGAGCGGGTGCAGTTCGTCGTTCGACGCCATGCCCTCGATGGTGTCGATCGTCTTGCCTTCTGTCTCGACCGCGAGAATGAGGCAGGAGCAGACGAGCGTTCCGTCGACCATAACGCTGCATGCGCCGCAATCTCCGGTGGCGCAGCCTTCCTTGGTGCCGGTCAGCATGAGTTCGTCGCGCAGAACGTCGAGAAGGGTCTGCTGCGTTTCGCACAGGAACTCGTATTCGTCGCCGTTAACGGTGGCGGTGACGTGATGCTTTCTGCTCATGCGATATGCCTCGCGCGTTCGAGCGCCTTCTGGGCGACACGTTTCGCCAGCACGCCGGCGACCTTGATGCGGAATTCCTTGGTGCCGCGCTTGTCGTCGATGGGACGGCAGGCGGCGCTGGCGGCTGCGGCAAGTTTGTCGAGCGCAGCTTCATCGACCTTTGTGCCGATGAGCGCGTCCGCACATTCCTTGCTAAGCAGAACCGTCGGGGCGACGGCGCCGAGCGATACGCGCGCAGCCGTGCAAACGCCGCCGGCGTCGAGCGTCAGGTTCACAGCGATTCCGACAACCGCAATGTCCATCTCGGTGCGGGGCGTGAAGCGCTGATAGGCGCCGCCCGAATTGCGCGCCGGGGCGGGCAGGAAGAAGGATTCGATGATCTCGCCCTTGGCGAGCGAAGTCTTGCCGGGACTGACGGGGATCTGCTCGACGGGGACATCGCGCGCGCCATTGGGGCCAACCACATGGGCAATCGCGCCAGCGGTGACCATGGGCGGAACGCTGTCCGCGCCCGGAGAGGCGTTGCAGAGATTGCCGGCGACAGTTGCGCGGCCCTTCACCTGAATGGAGCCGATGAGCTTCACGCCCTCGATGACGCCCGGAAAGGTGGCGCAGAGCGCTGCGTGATCCATCATCTGCATGGCGCTGACGGCCGCGCCGATGCGGAAGCCACCGTTCTCGGCAGTGATGTTGCGCAGGGCCGGAATTTTCTTGATATCGACCAGCAGTTCCGGCTCGATCAGATCGGTTTCCATCTGAACGATGACGTCAGTGCCGCCGGCCAGAATGCGTGTCAGGCCGCCGGCGGCTGCGAGCGCCTTCACGGCGTCCGCCAGACTTCCCGGCGCCTCATAGCGAAGATCGGGCATTTCCACTCCCTCGTTGAAATTCGTCCGGGCCATCATGGCCCGAATTGCGCGCCGCGCCAACAGGCTTGACGGCGACATGGGCAAACTTCCGCATCAATCGCCGGAGCTTCCGGCCTTGCCGCTGAAGCGCGGTCTGGCGAACAGAAGGGCAGCCGAGACCGTAATTCCCGACACGATGCCGATGATGCTGCCGAGCGCCGCCAGCTGCGAATAGGTGCCGTTGTCGAACAGGGCCAAAATCAGATAGCCGATCACCGGATTGCGCGGTCCCGCCAGAATGGCGGCGGCGTTCAGTTCGCCCACCACAAGGGTGAAGATCAGCGCCCAGCCCGCCGCCAGACCCGGCAGGATCAGCGGCAATTGCACGGTGCGGAAAGTGCGGCCCGGCCTTGCGCCGAAGATGCGCGAGGCTTCAACGAGCTGGTTGCCGACCTGCTGGACGGCGGACTCCGCCGCGATGGATGCCTGCGGGATGTAAACGGCCAGATAGCAGATGAAAATGATCAGCCATGTGCCGTTGAGGAAGAACGGCGCAAACCCGAATGTCACCAATACGCCCACGGCGAAGACGATGTGCGGGATGGCCGAAGGCACTTTGGTGAGAACGCCGAGCCATTTCTCTTTTGCGCCGCCGATATTCTTGCCGACGATGGAGAGAATGCCGGCGATCAGCACGACTGCGGTCGTCGTCAGCACGGCCAGCCAGGCGCTGTTGATGATGGCCGTGCGCGATTGCCGGTCGGACCAGAATTCGAAGAAATTGGCGAACGAAAGCTGGTCGAACACGATGGTAGAGCGCCAGAAAGGCTGTAGCGACACAACGAAAAGGGCCAGCAAAGGCAGGATCGATGTCAGCGTCACATAGAGCAGGAGCAGGATGCGCGCCGGCCAGCGCCATGCGCCCAGCCCGATCAGGTTGGGCCGCACGCCCATGCCGCCGATCTGCGCATGGCCGGTGCTGGAGGCGATGCGCCGCTGCGTCAGCCACAGCAGCCCGATGACGACGATCAGCACGACGCCGAGCACGACCGCTTGTCCGATTTTCGGCGGATAGGAGGCGTTGAGCAGGCGATAGATATAGACGGACAAAACGTCGATGCGCGCCGCCGTGCCCAGCAGGGCGGGGATTGAGTAAAGCCCGAAGGACGAAATGATTGTCAGCAGGGCGCTAGAGCCGACCGCATGACGGATCGCCGGAACCGAAATGCTCCAGAAGCATTTCAGACGACCCTTGCCGAAAATGCGCGCGGCTTCTTCAAGCGAGGGATCGAGCGAGCCGAAGGCCGCCGCCGCCACCACGTAAACATGCGGCACCGAAAACAGAACGTAGAGCAGCACAAGACCGCCCCAGCTTTGCACCGCCAATGCCGACGGATCGATAGCGAGCCCGAGCATCTTGAACAGGGACTGCAGCGGCGCTGCGAGAAAGCCGGCGCGCGGGTCTGCCAGAAACAGCCAGCCGATGGTCATCGCCACGGGCGGCAGCAGGAGCGGGATCACCGGAAGCAGGCGTGAAAGCGCGCCCCAGCGCGCATCCGTGCGCTCGACCAGCCAGGCGAAGAAAATACCGATGGGAACAGAGATGATCGTATTCAGGAAGGCAATGATCAGCGTGTTGCGAACAGCGACCATCAGGTCCGGCTGCGACAACGTCGTGGCCCACAGCGCGAAATCGGGCTTCCAGTTCGGCAGTAGGGCCCGCTGGAGGATGATCCCGAGCGGAAAGAAGATCGCCACGAAGACCAGCGCGGCCAGGACCACCACCAGAGCCGTGATAGCGCGATAGCGCGGGCGCTCATTCTCGACTGTCTGGCTCACGGCGTTCATCGTCATGCGTCAAGCCATTGCAGGCTGCCGGGTTCGAAGATCACATCGATTGGACTGCCGGCAACGGGAGGCGAGCGATGCGACACGGCCTCAAACAGCCAGGCCATGACTTCCGCGCCCGGCAATTCGATGCGGACTTCGCAGCGCGCCCCGAGGAAGACGACTTCGCGCACCGTGCCACGCACGCGTGGCGCAGGATCGGCTACGGCAGCGCCGACGGCGCCGACATCCACCCGCTCGGGGCGGATCGCCAGAACGCCCTTCTGGCCGATTTGCATTTCTGAATTTGCGCAATGGACTTCGAACGTGCCGAAGTTGGTTTTCGCATGAACCACGGAAGGACCAACCTGAACAATCTCGGCCGGCCATTGGTTCACTTCGCCGACAAAGCCCGCCACATAAAGGCTGTTGGGCTTTTCATAGACCTGACGGCTCGATCCGAGCTGCTTGATGCGGCCCGAATCCATCACCGCCAGCGTGTCGGCGAGTTCCATCGCCTCTTCCTGATCGTGAGTGACGTAGATGCCGGAGAATTTTGTTTCGTGTTTCAGGTCACGTAATTGCGCGCGCAGGCGCCGACGCACTTTCGCGTCGACGTTCGAAAGCGGCTCGTCGAACAGGATCACGGAGGGCTTGCCGATCAGCGCCCGCGCCAGCGCCACACGCTGCTGCTGGCCGCCGCTCAGTTCGCTGGGAAAACGTTCTTCGAAGCCCGCAACGCCAAGGCGCGTCAGCACATCATGCACGCGGCCGCGGACATCGCCACGCGCTGCTGGATCGAGCGAGGTCAGCGGGTAGGAGACGTTCTGGAACACCGTCATGTGCGGCCAGAGCGCATAGGACTGGAACATCATGCCGAGGTGGCGATCCTCCGGCGGCAGGTAGCGTTTCTTCGACGAGGAAAAAACCAGTTTGCCGTCGATGGTGATTTCGCCTTCATCGGGCGTCTCAAGTCCGGCGACAGAGCGCAGCAGCGTCGTCTTTCCACAACCGCTGGGCCCGAGCAGCACCACCAGTTCCCCGGCGTTCACATCGAGATCGACGTGATCGACGCCGACCACATTTCGGGCGCGTGTGCGATAGACCTTGCGCAGCCCGCGTATCTGAACCGCTGTTCGTTTCTGGGCCGGCGCACCGGTCGTGCCGTCGGGATTGCTGCTGTTCATTTTGTCCGCATCTGGGGCAGGGCGTGTTGACGGGATGAGACCGGAGCAGACTAGTTCGCCAACCCCATATCCTTCACCAGTTGCTTCTTGCGCTCTTCGGTGAGGATGTAGGTGATCGGCTCCGGATCCTTGACGATTACGCAACCGAACTTGCCTTCCGGATCCGCCACAACTGCGACCGTCTTGTTCTTGCAGGCGGCCTTGATGCCGTTTTCGGACATGATCCAGTCCATGAACAGGCGGGCCGCATTCGGGTGCGGGGAATTGGCGAGCGCGGCGATGACGCGCTCGGAGACCAGCGTCGGCTCCGTGATGGCGAACAGCGCGATGGGGGCCTTCTTCTCGATCAGGGCTGCGGAGAAGTCCTGAAAGGTCGGAAAGTTAATGGCGAAGGCGCCGGCGGCGATCATCTGAGCGCCCGAAGCGCCGCTGGGCGTCAGCGTGGCGTTGAGGGCTGCGATCTTGCGCAGGAAGTCTGCGCCCCTAGCCTTTTCGAGACCGTCGAGCCAACCGAAATAATTGTCCGCCACGCGCGGGTCGGTCAGCAGGATTTTGCCTTTCCATTTCGGATCGGCAAGTTCGGCGTAGGTCTTCGGGTGGGTCCCGACCGGAATCTGGTCGGTGTTATATGCGAGATAGAAGTTGTCTGCGGTCCAGCTGATGTAGTTCGGGCTTACCCAGCGGGTCGGCCATTTCGGCAGGTTTTCCGCATATTCCTTTGTCATCTTCACGAACCACTCGGGGTGCTCGATGAACGGCACTGTGGTGGAGACGCTCACCACATCGGCCTGAACGTCCTTGCCCTCGATCTCTGCACTCATGCGCTGGATGAGCGGGATCGTGGTCAGGCGCAGCCACGAACCGGCGATGCCGAACTCGGCCTCAAATGCGCCCAGCACGGTTTTGGACTGGGTTTCTCCCGACGAGGAATAAAGCATCAGCTTGCCCTCGGCCTTCGCGGCCTTGATCAAGGCATCGCGGCTGATGGGCGCCTGCGCGAGGGCGGCGGATGCGCCGAGCGCAACGCCCGCGACCGCAAGAGCGGCTGTGATGCGGGTGCGCAAATGGTTGGAAGATGTTTTCGACATGGTCTGCTCCGGAAGGAGAATGCGATAGGATGAAGGCGTGAATTAAAGACCCAGCAGTTTCAGCAACTGGGCGCGACGCTCGGGCGTCGTTTTCCACGGCAACGGCTGCGGATCTTTCAAGGCGATGCAGCCCAGCTTTCCATCTTCGTCGCCCGGTGTGGAGACCGGCAGTGCGGCGCAGAGCGCCCGCACGGCGCTTTCCGACAGGACCCAATCGAGAAACAGCCGCGCGGTTTTCGGGTGCGGGGCCTTGGCGGCGACGGCGAGGCTGGTTTGGCTCGCCAGAACCGGATCGGCCATGATGCGCGACGAGATTGGCGCCTTCTTCTCGATCAGCGGCACCGAAAAAGACGAATAGGCCGGGAAATTCAGATGATGCGCGCCGGCGGCGACCAGCTGCGCTCCCGATGCGCCGCTCTGGGTGAGCTTCACGTCCTGCGCACCGAGCTTCTGGATGAAGTCAGCCCCGTAGCGTTTTTCGAGCATGTCGACCCAACCCAGATAGGTGTCGGAAATGCGTGGATCGGTGAGAAGGATCTTGCCCTTCCACTTGGGATCGACAACGTCGGCCCAAGTCTTGGGAATATCGGCGTCCTTCACCAGATCGGTATTGAACTGGATGACGGAGCCGCTGGTCTGGATCGTCACAGCGTTGGATGACACCCAGCGCGCCGGCCAGCGGGTCACATTGGGGATCTCTTTTGCGTCGAGTTTGAGGAACCATTCGGGATGCAGTTCGAACACCTGCGGGGATGAATCCAGAAAGGCGTCGGCGTCGTTGGAGTTTGCGTCATTGGCGGCGGAGAAGCGCTGGATCAGGGGCGTGCTGACGAGGCGAAGAAAATCCCCCTTGATGCCATAGTCCTTCTCGAAACCGGCGAGCAAGGCCTTGATCTGCGGATCGCTGATGGACGCATAAAGCAAAAATCCGCCTTCGGCTTTCGCGGCTGCGATAGCGGCGTCGCTGGCGCGCACGCCCTGAGCCAATGCGGACTGGGTGATGCCAAGGGAGGCAGAAAGAGCCAGACCCAGCGTGACGCCCAGTGTCTGAACGCGCATGTTCCTGTTCATTGTCACATCCCCTCCCGTTCCCTCATTTCGAGGGTAAACCCGTCCATACGTCAAGCGTCGGGCCTTGTTGCTCGCCCGGATTTCGCCTGCCGTGTCGTATATTAACTGGCCTTGCGTTTGACCGCCTCGCGATAGGCCCATTTATAGGCGTTGATGCGCGCATGCATCATCGGATCGACCGGACGACGTTCGAATGCGTCGAGCCAGTGACGCAGCAGGAGGCGCTTCTGCGTTGCGGAATTCTCGAACTCCGTGCGGCAATGCAGGAACAGATAATTGTTCCACAGCATCATCTCGCCCGGCTCCAGCATGAAGCGCAGGTTCATGTCGTTGCGACCGGCCAATTCCATGAAGAGGTCGAGGCCTTCGGCCAGCTTCGGCGGCAGCGGCTCGCCGCGCTTTTTGGCGGCTTCTCGCATGAAGCTTGCGGCGATCATGCAGCTCACCACGCCGTTGACGTTGCTGAAGACCGGAATCTTCTCGTCAGTTAAAGGCTTGTCGGTGAATTTCACTTCGGGAATTGCGTAGTAATACCCTTCATAAAGCGCATCGAGCAGGTCGGGCCGCGTGCGCTGGATCTCGTTGTGAATGGCCAGTACGCTGACCATGCCGCTCATGCCGCCCGAGGCTGCCTGCCTGATGCACATGAGGCCGATGTGCTCGGGCGAGTCCGTATGCCAGGTCAGTTCGCCCGAGCTGCGGTAGCCGCGCTTGACCGGGTTCGTTTCGTCGTCCTCGACGAAGCCGATGCGATCGCCCGAAGCGCTCTGTACATTGGCGACTCCGAGATGCGTGCCGAGGCCCCAGTAGATGCGCTCCATATCTTTCTCGGAAAAACGATCCGGCGTGATGCCGACGAGAATGACTGCGCCACGGCCTTTTTCAACAATCTCTCGAACATCGTTCATAAGCGGCGTGGTGCGCGGGTCGTCGAAATCCTGCCGCGTCACGTCCTGCACGTCGAGGTGTTTTGTTTTCGCCAGCAGACTTTCGAAGCCGGCTAATTCGTCGGCGGTCAGCGCTCTGACCAGGTCCGCCTTGCCGTGCGGCAGGGACTTGCTTGTCCAGACTGCCGGATGATCAATCTGCGCGCGATACACGGGAGTCATGGGCGCTCCTTGTCCAACGCCGATCGTAACGAGCGACAGCGTTTCCTCAATGATTTTGGTTCTGGATTCCCAGTAATCCAACGTGAGGCCCGATTCAAGGCGGCGATTTGTCCGTGAAATTGCCGCCTTGCGTCATTCGGTCAAGCTCCCGATGCGAGCGCTTCGCGCAGCGCCGCGCGCCGGGCGGGCTTGTACATGTCGGTCCAGTCCTTACGACCGGGTGGACCCTGCTCGACGTCGAGACAGACGAAAGTCGGTCCGTCGATGGTCATCCAGCTGGCGATATTCTTCTCGAAGTCTGCAATGTCTGAAACTCGCGCAACATTGCGGATATTGGCGCCGCGCGCGATGGCGGGGAAATCCACTTCCCGATTGGGGATGGGGTGCCCGCCGTTCGCCTCGTAGACGTTGTTCTGAAACACGAAATGCAGCAGATTTTTCGGTGCGACCTTCCCGATGGTCACGAGCGTGCCGAGATTCATCAAGAGGCCGCCGTCGCCATCCAGCACCACGATTTTCCGTTCGGGACGCGCGAGCGCAAGGCCAAGTCCGTGGGAGGAACCCAGTCCCATTGCGCCGACCGCATAATAGTCCAGCGGTCGTTCGCTTATTGAAGCCCAGTCGAACCCGCTCGAATAGGTTCCGACGACGATCTCGTTGGTGATGTGGCGCTTGAGAATTTCCAGAACTGCAAGACGGTTCATGCGGGCTTACCCCCGATCAGAATCGCGACGGGGCGCGAAGTTGCGTAGGCCTCATCGATTGCGGGCTGAATCAGATGCACGTCATCGTCGGATTCGATGAGAATGCGCTTGATGCCCATCACATCGAGAATAGGTTCGACGATGCGGATGCCAAATCTGCGCGCCTGTTGTGGCGCGACGCCCGGCTCCTTGCCGAGCAGGCCGATCATGAGCACCATCGGTTGCTTGTGTTCGACCGCGACGGCCCTGATGGCGTTCATCGCATACAGGAAACCTGTGTACTGAATAAGGATCAATGCACGCTTGTTTCCGTACTGGAGGCCAGCTGCGATACCGAGCGTCTCGTCTTCCTTGCAGACACGGATCAACTTCAGGTTCGGGTCAGCGGCGATCGGCGTCAGCAGACCCTGGGCTGTGTGCAGATCGGGAACCGACAGCACATAGTCGATGCGCGAATCCCTGATCGCCTGCATCACTTTTGCGCCGTGCAATTTTGGCGGGGCAGCAGCCGTTTTGGCGGTAGTGTCGTCCACGGACTTCCTCCTCAGGGCGAAAATCCGGCGCCCCTTTTGATTTTTTTACCTTCCGGCTTCGCCTATTCTAGCCTTGGCGACTGCGGCAAAGCAATAACCGTCCTGAATGCAGATCGCCGCATTCGATGAATGCGGCGATTGATTTTTCCAGACGAGGCCGGTCGACTTACTCGCAGGGATAACGCTGTCCGTCATACCCGCGGTACGTGCCGCTGCGGGCATCGAAAGAGCGATAGCGGCGCGAACAATAGTCGTACCAGGCGCGGGAGCCGGGCTGCGGGGCGTAGCTGACTTCGGGCTGCTCGTACACCGGGTAACCCTGCTGAGGGTAATATCCGGGCGCAGGATAATACTGGGGCTCGGGACGCGACTGCGAGGCGATGATCCCGCCTGCAATTATGCCCAGGACGCCTGCCGCGACGGCGGCGCCGGCGGCGTTGCCGCCACCACCACGACGACGCGGGGCAGGGGCCGCGCGCACACCGCGGCGCGCCTGCGCCTGAACGATCGGCAGTTCGGAGGCTCCCTGACCGATCGGCGAATAGGTGAAGGGCAGAGCGGCCGCGGGCGTCAGGCTCGCAACAACAATGGACGAGCAGGTGAGCCCGGCGATCAACGCGGATCTCAAATTCATCAGGGAAATCCTTTCCAGCAACTACGCGGGCGTGCCGGAAGGCCCGCCTCGGTCTGAACCATAGAACGGTTCAGGCGGAAACCAAAGCCCGGACGTTTCAAGCGGTGATCCGGTTCACTTCCTGCATCTCGGCTGTCGTGAGAACCCACGAGGCCGCCTTGATGTTGGCGTCGATCTGTTCGGGCTTCGTGGCGCCGGCGATGATGCTGGACACGCAGGGGCGGCAGGCGAGCCAACTGAACGCCAGCTCCAGCAGGGTCTTGCCGCGCTGGTCGGCAAAGGCTTGCAGGGCCGCGATCTTGTCCCAGCTCGCGTCGGTCCAGTAGCGGGTCAGGAAGCCTGCTGCGCCTGCGAAGCGCGTACCCTGCGGGGGAGTTTCGTTCTTTTTATATTTTCCGGTGAGCAGGCCGCTGGCGAGCGGGAAAAACGGCAGCAGGCCGAGGCCATGCGCCTGCATGGCGGGAAGAAGCTCTTTCTCGATGCCGCGCTCCAGCAGGCTGTATTCGTCCTGACAGGAAATGAAGCCTTCCAGCCCGGCCGTCTTCGAAAGCCAGCGGGATTCCACCACCCGCCAGGCGGCATGGTTGGAGACGCCGATGTAGCGAACCTTGCCCTGCCGGACCAGATCATCGAGCGCCCGCAGTGTCTCTTCCATCGGGGTCAGCGGATCGGGCTTGTGATACTGGTAGAGATCGATCCAGTCGGTCTTCAGGCGTTTCAGGCTCGCTTCCACGGCGGTCATGACATAGCGGCGCGAGGCACCGCGCATGCGCTCGTCGGACCCAAGGGGAGAGCTGAATTTCGACGCAAGCACGATATCCTTGCGGCGGTCGCCCAACGTTTCGCCGAGCGTGATCTCCGAACCGCTGTCCTTGCCGTAGGAATCGGAGGTGTCGAACAGCGTGATGCCGGCGTCGAGCGCGCGATGCACGACCGAGCGCGTGCCTGCAAGGTCGAGGCGTCCGCCGAAATTATTGCAGCCGAGGCCGACCGCCGAGACGCGCAGGCCCGAAGGGCCGAGGTTCCGCAATTCTATTTTTAAATCTCCGGACAAGGTGATGAGTCCATTGGACAGGTTCGAAGAATGTTTTTCAAGCGCTTGAGAGCAAAAGACCTCCGCCCTAAGTTTCACGCAGGAGTAATCGATGCCAAAAATCTGCGATGTCGCCGACGGATATGTTTTGCTTTCTTCGTGGGTGCGTGAAAGCGATTTGACCGCAGCCTTTACGGGCGCGGGCATTTCGACAGAATCCGGCATTCCGGATTTTCGTTCGCCCGGCAGCGCATGGCTGCGAAACAAGCCTATTCCGTATCAGGATTTTCTCAATGACGAGGCTGCACGCGTCGAGTCCTGGCGGCGAAAGTTTGCGATGGATGATCACTACAGCGGCGCGAGGCCTGCGCGCGGACATCGTGCGCTGACGCAGCTTGCGCGCGCCGGCAGGCTCGCGGGCGTGATCACCCAGAACATCGACGGGCTGCATCAGGCGGCAGGCCTCGAAGATGAGCTGGTGATCGAACTTCACGGCAACGGCAATTACGCCCGCTGCCTTTCTTGTGGCGAACGATACGAACTTGCTCCAATCCGGGCGGAGCTGGAAGCCACGCTTCGCGCGCCTGTCTGTCATTGTGGGGGGCTCGTCAAAGGCGCGACGATTGCATTCGGGCAGGCGATGCCACAGGAGCCTATGCGTCGCGCCAGCAAGGTTGCGCGATCCTGCGAGCTCTTTATCGCGATCGGCTCATCGCTGGTCGTCTATCCGGCGGCCGGGTTTCCACTGCTGGCCAAAGAGGCCGGCGCAAGGCTGGCGATCATAAATCGTGAGTCGACGCCGCTCGATTCTGCCGCCGATCTGGTGATCCGGGGCGACATCGGCGATGTGCTGGAGCCGTTCCTGAACGCCCATGCGCTGAACTGACGGCACAGGCATGGCGTAAGCGCCTGAAGTCGGCGGATTTCGGGAGTCATCCACAACTTGTCCAAAATACGACTTTGCGGCGTCGACGTGGATGCTATCTTAACTAAGTGATTCACCGACGCGGGCAGGTGATTCGGGCTGCTCCCCAATTGTGGGGAGGTTGCGTCAGTTGGCGCGGTAGTTTTTGGGGGCCATTCCTTTGGGCAGCAAGGATCATTCTTCACCGGTCCTGGAAGGTTTCGTCGCTCCGAGCGCTGTCGAGGATCGTCCGTTAGACCTTCTGGACCTCTCAGGCCGCATCAAGTGGTTCGATGTCGCCAAGGGCTTCGGTTTCATCGTTCCCGACGATGGCGGGGCCGATGTTTTGCTCCATGTGACGGTCCTTCGCAGAGACGGTTTCCAGACTGCGCCCGAAGGCGCGCGCGTTGTTTGCGAGGTTCAACAGCGCAGCAAGGGCCTTCAGGTTTTTCGCGTCGTGGCAATGGATGAGTCCACTGCTGTACATCCTGCCCAGCTACAGGCTCCTCGCACGCATGTGCAGGTGGTTCCGTCGGGCGGTTTTGAGATTGTTATCGTCAAGTGGTTCAACCGCGTGCGCGGTTTCGGATTCGTGACGCGCGGCGAGAACACCGAAGACATTTTCATCCATATGGAAACCCTGCGCCGCTTCGGCATTACGGATCTGAAGCCGGGCGACAGTCTGCTTGTCCGGTTTGGCGATGGCCCGAAGGGTCTGATGGCGGCGGAAGTCCGTCCGTTGACCACCACCATGCCGTCGTCGCACTAATCCGCTTTCGTTACTGTCCCAAAGATACGCATTTCTGGTGTTTGCGCCAAAGGCGGATTAGATTGTCGATCTTCGGGATTTTGGGAGCGCAGATCAGCATGGCCCAGTTTTCGGTTCGTTTCACGCGGGCGCTCGTTTGCCTGCTGATCGGAACATCTCTTTTGCTTGGTAGCGGCATGGTCCTGCATCCTCGTCAGGCGAAGGCGCAAGCGCAACCGGCCGAGGCCGGGCTGGAAACGCTCTCGATCACGACATCTTGCGGGTCGCACAAGTTTTCGGTCGAGGTCATGCGCACCGATGAGGAGCGCGCCAAGGGTCTCATGTTCCGCCGCTTCATGCCGCAAGATCGTGGCATGCTTTTCGATTTCAAGCGCGAAGAGCAGGTGGCGATGTGGATGAAGAACACCTACCTGTCGCTCGACATGCTGTTCATCGACAGGACGGGCAAGATCGTCAATATCGCCCAGAATGCCGAGCCTCTTTCGGAACGCATCATCCCGTCAGGCGCGCCGACCTATGCGGTTCTTGAGCTGAACGCCGGCGTCGCCAAAAAGCTTGCGATGAAGATCGGCGACAAGGTCGAGCATTCGATGTTCCGCAAATAGGGCGTGAGCCGGATCTGTCTCCATGCTGTGGAGTGGCCGTCGGGGATGGTCGGGGTCGACCGGCAATCTCAAAATAAGCGATTCTGGATTGGTCCCGAATCCGCTCCTGGCGCGTTGTTCTGCATAGTCGGACCGAAAGTCGCTTTTGACTTGCGGTGGAGCCGGGCCAAGCGCAGCCGGAAGGGATGCCGCCGGAATGCCAATTCTTCCGAAGCCGAGGAAGACAGTCCTCGTCGTTGACGACGACCCGCTTATTCGCATGCTCGCCGCCGATATGGTGACAGATGCAGGTTTTGCGGCCATCGAGGCCCATAACGCCGATGAGGCCATTGAGGTTCTGGAGGCGAACCCGGACGTTTCGGTCATTTTCACCGACGTCGACATGCCGGGCTCGATGTACGGCGTGAAGCTCGCCCACGTTGTCCGCGACCGTTGGCCGCCGATCAGGATCATTGTGGTTTCAGGCTACACGACATTGAGTCAAAATGACCTGCCGGAGGGCGGTCTGTTTTTTCGCAAACCCTATATCGGGCGTGACATTGCCCGGGCCTTGAACGATCTGGCGGCCTGATCACTCGCATTGATGGTTGCGGGCGTTGGGCGGGCCGTGCTATCGCCGGTGTCGCTCGGGGTATAGCGCAGTCTGGTAGCGCGGAAGTTTTGGGTACTTCAGGTCGTAGGTTCGAATCCTGCTACCCCGACCAGCAATCCTGCCAAGTCGCAGACCATCATTCCGCCAACGTCGGGATCAGCCGAAAAGGCTGAAGATGAAGCGCAGGCACACCAGCATCAGGAACGTGCCGAAGGCCATTTCGAGCTTTTTCTTCGACAGGCTATGGGCCAGACGCACGCCGAAAGGCGCCATCCACATGCTCAACGGCGCAACCAGAATGAAACCGATGAACGACACGAAGCCCAGCGCCAGTGGCGGCTGAATGACGGCGACGTCGGGGTATTCCAGAGCCTTGGGCCACCCTGCATAAATGTAGCCGATCGCGCCAGGGATGGAGATCAGGACGCCGAGTCCTGAGGAGGTCGCCACAGACTGGTGAATTGGGCGACCGTAGAAGGTCATGAACAGGTTGGACAACTGGCCGCCGCCGATGCCCATGAGGGCGGACAGGACGCCAATCAGTAGCCCATAGGCTTCCATCAACCAGCCTTTCGGGACGTCGTCAGCGATTTTCCAGGAGTCGCGACCAAACAGCAGGCGAATGGCCGATGCGCCGGCAACCAGCACAAACACGATCTTGAACAGTTCAGCCGGGGCATAGCGGGCGACCGCAGAACCCGCCACGACGCCAAGCAGGACCGGGAGCGCCCAGCGCTTCAGGATCGAATTGTCGACGGCGCCCTTGGCCTGATGCGCCCGGAAGCTGCGGATGGAGGTGGGAATGATGATCGCAAGGGATGTACCGATAGCCAGCGGCATCCGGATCGCTTCCGGCACCGAGAGCATGCGGAACAATTCATAAAGGATCGGCACCACGACTGCGCCGCCGCCGACGCCAAATACGCCTGCCAACAGGCCCGTGAGGGCACCGCCAGCGGCAAGCGCCACAACGATCATTGCGATTTCGCCGGGCGGGATTCCAAACATCGGCACTTGTTCCTGTCACGCTGGTGGAAGGTCGTCGCCAGCTTTTCTCTGCTGTCAATTTGAACTGACAGCAAGCGCTTATGGCGCTGCATCCACCATGTTGCAAATGCCTTTTGGCAGCCTAGATCAGTCCGATCTTCACCAGCAATGCAATGGCCACGCCACCGGCGATCAGGCCCATGATGAAATAGGAAGGTGTGATCTTCATCCCGATATCCGTTGAGGAACTACTGCGTCCGTTAAAGCGAATCTTGCACGGTTTGATAATAATTCCAACGATTTGA
>CANJWR010000031.1 GCA_947478455.1 Beijerinckiaceae bacterium
ATCCTTCCAGCCCCTCCATGCCACTCAATGGCATCAAGGCGGCCTAGCAGGACCGGTACACTTTTGCGCCGCCTTCAAAAGGCGATCAAAGCCGGTTCAGTGGTACACTTTGTCACCGCTGTTTATACGGCCTTCTGGATTTCGTCAGCCCCCCAGCCCCCCAGCCCCCCAGCCCCCCAGATACGTCGGGAGACCGGGTTTTCCGCAAGGATCCGAGCAACGGGCCGGTGAAGTTTTCTTCACCGGCCTTTTTTTGTTTTCGGGCTGGTCGCCTGATTCGACGAAGTCTCTTGAAAACCAGCGCTGTCGCGGCGATATCAACGGCGCACTGCCGTACAATCCGGCAGCTAACATTTTCACCCAGACCAAGAGGCTGTACGTGACGAGCGGAGCAGATACGCATGTCTTTCAGGCGGATGTAGCGCGCCTGCTGCATCTAATGGTTCATTCCATCTACTCGGATCGGGATATTTTCCTGCGAGAGCTGGTGTCGAATGCGGCGGACGCCTGCGAAAAGCTGCGATACGAATCACTTTCCAACGCGGCATTGATCTCAGATGGCGCACCGGCGGCAATTCGCGTTGAGATCGACAAAGACGCAAAGACCCTGACGGTGATCGACAATGGCATCGGGATGAACCGCGACGACCTGGTTCAGGCGCTTGGCACGATCGCCAATTCCGGGACGCGCGCATTTCTTGAAAAGCTCGGACAGGAAGCTCCTGTGGAAGACCGCGAGAGCGAGGGCGGCGGCGGTTCGAACGGTAAGCTGATCGGGCAGTTTGGCATTGGTTTCTATTCGGCTTTTATGGTGGCCGACATAGTCGATGTGGAGACCCGGCGCGCCGGGTCTGAAGAAGCCTGGACATGGTCATCGGATGGCAAGGGCTCTTATACGATTGCTCCCTTGGCAATCGCGGCGGCTCCGCACCGCGGGACGCGAGTCGTTCTTCATTTGAACAACGAGTCGCAGGATTATCTCGATTCCTGGCGGTTGCAGTCGATCATCAAGGAGCATTCCGGCGCGGTCGCAGTTCCGATCGAGCTGAAGGATGCGCCGGATCAGGAATCCCGCAAGCTCACCGAGGGCGCAGCGCTCTGGACGAAGCCCAAAAACGAGATCGACGCGGCAGCCTATGCCGAATTCTATCGGGGACTGGCGGGCCAGTTCGATGAGCCGGCTTTGACGGTCCATTGGCGGGCGGAAGGTCGCTACGAATATACGGTGCTGGCCTTTGTGCCTGGTTCGCGCCCACTCGATCTGTTCGAGCCTGAGCGCAAAGGCCGCGCCAAACTTTATGTGCGCAGCGTTCTGATTTCGGCGGATTGCGATTTGTTGCCGGGCTGGCTGCGGTTCATCCGTCTAGTAGTGGATTCTGCGGATCTGCCGCTGAATGTCTCCCGCGAGATGATCCAGCAAAGCCCGGTCTTTGCGGCGATCCGCAAGGCGATCGCCAACAGGCTCGTTCAGGAACTGGCCAAGAAAGCCGAGTCCGATCCCGACGCCTTTGCGAAAATCTGGGAGAATTTTGGAGCGGTGCTCAAGGAGGGCCTCTACGAAGATGCCGAACGTCGCGAGCAGTTGCTGAAGATTTCCCGCTTCACCACGTCGAAAGACGCCGAAGGCAAAACGAATCTCGCCAGTTATGTCGAGCATCTGCGTCCAAACCAGACAGCGATCTATTATCTGACCGGCGAAAATCAGAAGACGCTTGCCACAAGCCCACAACTGGAAGGCTTCCGGGCGCGCGGGATCGAAGTTCTGCTTCTGGCTGATCCGGTGGACGCGTTCTGGGTCCCGGCCATCGACGGATTTGAAGGGAAGCCTTTCAAATCGGTCACACAGGGCGCTGCGGATATCAAACTAATTCCTCTTCTGGAGGGATCAGACGCGCCGTCAGGCGATGCGGCGACGCCGGAGGTTATGTCTTTGATTGTCTTCATCAAGGATACAATTGGCGACTTGGTCGAAGATGTTCGCATCTCGGATCGTCTTTCGACGAGCGCAGCCTGTCTGGTCGCATCAGACAAGGGGCTTGATCGACGCCTTGAGCAAATCCTCGCGCAGGCCGGGCGCGCCGGAGCAGCGTCGAAGCCCGTTCTCGAGATCAATGCGGGCCACGCACTTGTCACGCGACTTGCGGCCCGGCTTCAAGGTGGCGCCGACAAATCGCTGATCGAGGATTCCGCTTGGCTCCTTCATGATGAGGCGCGGCTGATGGATGGTGAGAAACCAGCCGACGTTGCGGCTTTCTCGGCGCGGCTCACCCGCGTCCTGCAGGCCGCCGCCGGATGACCGCGCTGGCCGGGCGCACGGAGCTTTATCTCGCGCCCGATCTGGAAATCGGTCGAGCGATTGCGCATGTGTCGCAATTGCTCGGTCGATTTGTGCCTGACGCAGCCCTCGAAGCGCGGTTGCTGGTGGCTGCAGCCACAAGGCTCGAGCGGATCGACCTGATTCGCGACCCGGGTCGCAGGCTGGGAGAGGAGGCGTCGAATCGCCTCGCCCATTTCCTCGAAAGACGGATCGCCCACGAGCCTGTGTCGCGCATTCTGGGGTCGCGCGGCTTTTGGACTCTCGATGTGACAATTTCACCAGCAGTTCTTGATCCGCGCCCGGACACGGAGACGTTGATCGAAGTCGCGCTTCGACTTTGCGCCGACCGCCGGAATGAACCGCTGAGGATTGTCGACCTGGGAACCGGTTCCGGTGCAATCCTGTGCGCGCTCCTGACGGAGTTTCCGCAAGCAACCGGGGTCGGGGTCGATTTGTCGCCTGCAGCCTGTGTGGTTGCGCAGACGAATCTGGATCGGAACGGCTTGGGCGAGCGTGGCAGGATCATGGAGTCAAACTGGGCAGAAGGGCTAGACGAGCGCTTTGATCTCGTTGTTTCCAACCCGCCTTATATTGAATCGCTAATGATTGAGGCGCTTGACCCCGATGTTCGCGATTTCGATCCTCGTCTGGCGCTAGATGGCGGCCCCGATGGACTCGCGGCCTATCGGGCTATAGGGGGCGATCTCGACCGTATATTGAAACGGGATGCCCTCGCAATTTTCGAGACGGGCGTCAGGCAGACCGCCAAAGTCACGAAATTGATGACCGGAATGGGATTGGAGGCCCTTGGAACCTGGAACGATCTTGGTTCCAATGACCGGATCGTGGCTTTCAGAACGACGCGCAGTCACCTCTCGTCAGAAAGTTAACCGAAATGGCAATGGGTGATGCTGTTTTCTCTTGGCTCCAAGACTGATTCCGACTACATTCAAACCAATGTGATGCCTTTGACGCGACTATCGCGCAGGCTTGCCCCCATCCGATTTCGCTTATTGTGGCAACGGCAGAGTTGGCCGGATGCAAGATGCGGTACTAGGGGCGTTAGCTGGTGATTTTGCGCACTTCCTGGCAAGCATTTTCGTTGGTTCGACCCGCAGAGGAAACGGGATCGGGATCGGAATTGGGATAGCGGCAGACATGATCTGCTGTTGATTGGCCGGAGAGCCCCATTATCGCGTGTCTTCTTTATAGATTCGCAGTTGTTGCACCCAATTGTACGGCCCGCTCGGACGAGTGGCGTCACCTCGAACTTCGACCCTGAGCATATCTAAGGACCTTTTATGAGACCTGGTCAGAACAAGCGCATGCGTGGTCGCAATAACAATCGTAAGGGGCCCAATCCCCTTACGAGAGCCTACGAATCAAATGGTCCTGATGTGAAGATCAGAGGGACGGCGCATCACGTTGCCGAGAAATATCTGCAACTCGCGCGCGACGCCCAGTCGTCGGGCGACCCGGTAATGGCGGAAAGCTATCTCCAGCACGCCGAACATTATTTTCGAATCATCGCGGCGGCACAGCAGGCGCAGCAACAGGCCCAACTGGGCTATATGCGTCAGCCGGGAGATCCCGAACCCGAAGATGTTGAGGACGATGATGACGGCGGGATTCCCGACCGCTTCGCTTCACCCATCGAACGTGTTCAGCCGACCTTCAATCCGCAGCAGCCTCCCTACCCGGCTCCGAATCAGCAGCCTCAGCAGGGCACGCCTTATTCGGAGCGCCCTCAGTACAACAACAATGACCGCAATGATCGGCCACAGCAGGATCGGTCCTATCAGGATCGGGGTCCGCGCCCCGACCGGCCTTTTCAGGATCGCAACCAGAACAATCGCAATGGCCAGAACAATCGCGGTCCGCGTGATCAGCGCCCGCAACGGGATCAGCGCGACCAGCGGGATTTTCGAAACGATCAGCAGCAGCCCCGTTTCGAGCCGCGGCCCGATCCAAAGCCTCCGGTGATGGTGGAGGACGATGTAGCGCCAGCATTGCCGTCGTTCATCACCGCTCCCGTGCGGATCGTCCAGCCGGAAGCTGCGCCGCCCGAGCCGCAGGTCAACGAAGTTGCTGCGCCGCCTGACAGCGAAGCAGCCGAAGCAGGACGTTTTCATCTCCGCAATCGGCGCCGCAAACGTCCTGCTGCAGCCGGGTCCGAGGAGTCGGGCGAGGGCGCACCTGCTCCTCAGGGCGGCGAAATGCCGGTGGCCGAATAGGGTTAGCCGAACAAATCGGGCTCGGGGGCGATTTCATCTCCGGGCGTGATTTTTCCGCCAGTAAGGACGCGCGCGTAAATTCCGCATTCTATATGCCCATACGTGCGGCGCAGCGTTCCGACGACATCGACGTCACGTACTCCGCTGGTCGGATCGACGTGAGTCGCCAGACATCTGTCGATGGGCTTGAGCACCTCGAGGCGGGTGCTTCCAATCGTGATGATTTTTCCAACCAGAGATACTTCCTGCCAGGCGGGCCATCCATCAAGGTGAACGTTTGCCCGGAAGCGGAGTGGATCGAGAACTGTTCCGGCCTTCTCGCCGAGTTCCTTAACGCTCGACAAATTGAGGAGGGACACGAAGCCCGACCTCGCCGAATCGGTAAATCGAAAGCTCCCGCCTGCTTCCAGAAGGCGTGGGCGACCCCGTAACTCCTCCGCGCAATATAATGCAAAGAACGCCTCAACCTTTGCGCGCCCATCCGGGCTTCCCAGATCAAATTCGACCGGCGCAGCGTCCGGCGGGGTGACGATCAATTTCCTTTCGGCATCGACAAAACGGGTGCGCAGAAGCGCCAACCGCTCGTTTTTCATCAGCATGAGAAAGCGTGTCTTGGGCTGAAAGGCCGGCTGGGCGGGGTCAAAGCCCGATGGGCCGTTTTCAATGGCGTAGAGACGATCTCCGGGAAAGTGATCGCCTGTCCTGAGTTGCGCCTCTGCGAGTCGCTCCGGCGACAGACCCTTCACGGGATAGCGATAAAGGTCGACGATTCTTGCGGAATCCATCGGCAAACTCCTGACGGCTTTGACATGAGTCATTTCTGACAAACATGGATGGTCAGCCTCTTCCGACTCACCCATCGACCTCCTACATATCGTTCAACGGTCGCCGACAGGGACCGAAAACTTGTGCGGAAGCCGTAATCGCCGCTTCGGGGCGACCGGCGGTCTGGAGGTCTCCATGAATATCGAGAAATATACCGAACGCGCGCGCGGTTTTGTTCAATCCGCCCAGTCCCTCGCGTTGCGCGAGGGGCATCAGCAGTTCACGCCCGAACATGTCCTGAAAGTTCTGCTCGACGACGATCAGGGTCTGGCGGCAGGTCTGATCGACAAGGCTGGCGGACGATCGCGCGAGGCTTTGATCCAGACGGAAATTGCGCTGAGCAAAATGCCGAAAGTCCAGGGAAGCGGGGCAGGGCAGCTCTATCTTGCGCCCACGACGGCGCGCATTTTCGACAGCGCTGAGAAGATCGCCGAAAAGGCTGGTGATTCCTACGTCACGGTTGAGCGCCTGCTGTTGGCGCTCGCGATGGAAAAAAGCTCGGAGGCCGGGCGGATTCTGGCAAACGCTGGGGTCACGGCGCAAAAGCTCAACGGGGCAATTGAAGAAATCCGCAAGGGCCGCACGGCCGACAACGCCACGGCGGAAAACTCCTACGACGCTTTGAAGAAATATTCCCGTGATCTCACCGAGGCGGCCCGCGAGGGCAAGCTTGATCCTGTGATCGGACGTGACGAGGAAATCCGTCGCACCATTCAGGTTCTGTCGCGCCGCACCAAGAACAATCCGGTGCTGATTGGCGAACCGGGCGTCGGCAAGACCGCCATCGTGGAAGGTCTGGCGCTGCGTATCGTCAACGGAGACGTGCCGGAAAGCCTGAAGGACAAGAAGCTCCTCGCGCTCGATATGGGCGCGCTCATTGCGGGCGCGAAATATCGCGGCGAATTCGAGGAGCGACTGAAGGCTGTTCTGAATGAAGTCACGGCGGCGCAAGGCGGCATCGTGCTGTTCATCGACGAGATGCATACGCTGGTCGGCGCGGGCAAATCCGATGGCGCGATGGATGCGTCGAATCTGCTAAAACCCGCACTGGCGCGTGGCGAATTGCACTGTGTCGGCGCTACGACGCTCGACGAATATCGCAAGCATGTGGAGAAGGACGCCGCTCTGGCGCGCCGTTTCCAGCCTGTTTTTGTGTCGGAACCGACGGTCGAGGACACGATCTCGATCCTGCGCGGCCTGAAGGAAAAGTACGAGTTGCATCACGGCGTGCGAATCACGGATTCGGCGATTGTGGCTGCGGCGATGCTGTCGAATCGATATATTGCGGACCGGTTTTTGCCCGATAAAGCCATCGACCTTGTCGACGAGGCCGCTGCGCGTCTGCGCATGCAGGTCGATTCAAAACCAGAGGAACTCGACGAATTCGACCGTCGCATCATCCAGCTGAAGATTGAGCAGGAGGCGCTGAAAAAGGAAACCGATCAGGCGTCGCGTGATCGGTTGAAAAAGCTCGAACAGGAACTGGCGGACCTCGAAGAGAAGTCCAGCGCACTCACCACGCGGTGGAAGGCCGAGAAGGACAAGCTCGGTCATGCGCAGAAGATCAAGGAGCAGCTTGAACAGGCGCGCACCGATCTGGCGAATGCGCAGCGCAAGGGCGATTATGCGGAAGCAGGCCGCCTCACCTATGCGGCGATTCCGGATCTGGAGAAGAAGCTCCTTGAAACCGAGGCCAAAGCCAGTGAAGTGCTGGTCGAGGAAGCGGTGTCGGCCGATCATATCGCGCAAGTTGTGTCGCGCTGGACCGGCGTGCCGGTCGACCGGATGCTGGAAGGAGAACGCGACAAGCTGCTGCGCATGGAGCAGGAACTCGCGAAGCGGGTCGTCGGGCAGGCGGAGGCTGTGCATGCGGTCTCGACCGCCGTCCGTCGCGCACGCGCAGGCCTTCAGGATCCGAACCGGCCGATCGGTTCGTTCATGTTCCTCGGTCCGACAGGCGTCGGTAAGACGGAACTCACGAAGGCGCTGGCAAGCTTCCTGTTTGACGACGACACTGCACTCGTGCGCATCGACATGTCGGAATATATGGAGAAGCACTCCGTCGCCCGGCTGATCGGCGCGCCTCCCGGCTATGTGGGTTACGAGGAGGGCGGCGCGCTGACCGAAGCAGTGAGGCGCAGGCCCTATCAGGTTGTGCTGTTCGATGAGATCGAAAAGGCGCATCCGGATGTGTTCAACGTCTTGCTGCAAGTGCTGGATGATGGCCGTCTGACGGACGGCCAGGGACGCACGGTCGATTTCCGTAACGTGCTGATCATCATGACGTCGAATCTCGGCGCCGAATTCCTTGTCATGCAGAAGGATGGCGAGGATTCAAGCGCTGTGCATTCGGAAGTCATGCAGATCGTGCGCGGCCATTTCCGGCCGGAATTCCTCAACCGCATCGACGAGATCGTCCTGTTCCACCGACTGCGCCGCGAAGACATGGGGTCGATTGTCGACATCCAGTTCCGTTCGCTCTTGCGGTTGCTGGAAGATCGCAAGATCGCGGTCGATCTTGACGCCAAGGGTCGCCAGTGGCTCGCCGACAAGGGATACGACCCTTCCTACGGGGCGCGTCCGCTGAAGCGCGTGATTCAGAAGAACGTGCAGGATCCTCTGGCGGAAATGATCCTTAGCGGCCAGATCGCCGACGGTGAAACCATTACGGTCTCTGCAGACAAGAACGGCCTCACCATTGCGGGTCGTGTCGTGTCCAAGGCACCACCGGCCGCCAACGCCAATTCTGGTGGCGGAACCGTCGTGACGTTTCCGAAAGGCGCGTGATGGAATAGAGCGGCCTCAACCGCTCTATTCCACAAATTGAATGGTCATCTGGCCGCCCTCGGGGTCAAGAGCATTCATGGTGATGCGACCGCTCTCGGCGTTTTTGCGCGGAGGGCGGTCAACTTTTACGCCGCGCGCGGTGAGTTCCTCGAACGTCTTGTTCATGTCGTCGGACCGAAGCGCAATGTGCCGGAATCCTGCGGGAAAGCGATTGCCATTCGGGCGCGTGGTTGAGGTCAGTTCGAGAAACGGCGCATCGACGCCCGGAAACCTGAGTTCGACCGAACCACCGCCATGGTCTGTGCGTTTGATCACCGAGAAACCGATGGCTTCGAGGAAACTGGTCCATTTTTCCAAATCCTCGACTGCAATGTCGATATGATCGATCCCTGTCAGCATCCTGTCCTCCCGAATCATTTTGATGATGCAGGATTGCAGACATGCGACGTCGATCCAAATCGTGTCTTAGTCTGTCAGCTCCGGAATTTTGCTTTCAACGATGGCGACAATGTCGGTCATGATCGTATTCAGCTCGAAATTCTTGGGTGTATAGACTGCCGTCACGCCTTCACTGCGCAACATTTTTTCATCCTCCGGCGGGATGATGCCACCGACGATCAGTGGAATGTGGCTCAGGCCCTCGGCCCGCATCCGGGCTATGACATCGCGCACCAGCGGGAGATGCGAGCCAGAGAGAATCGACAGTCCGATGCAATGGGCATTCTGTTCGCGCGCAGCCTTGACGATTTCCTCCGGCGTAAGCCGGATGCCCTCGTAAACAACATCCATGCCGGCGTCGCGGGCTCGCACAGCAATCTGTTCTGCGCCATTTGAATGTCCGTCGAGGCCGGGTTTGCCGACCACGAATTTCAGGCGGCGCCCCAGCGCGAGAGACACGCGTTCGACCTCGGCGCGTACGTTGTCGAGATCGCCCGCCACCTGACGGGCAGTCTGGCTGACACCTGTGGGAGCGCGATATTCGCCAAAGGATTCACGCAAGGCCGCGCCCCATTCGCCAGTGGTGACGCCTGCCTTGGCTGCGACGATCGATGGTTCCATGATGTTTCTGCCGTCGTGGGCCGCTGCGCGAAGATCCGCGAGAGCGGTTTCCACGGCTTTTGAATCGCGCGCTGCGCGCCAGGCGCGCAGGCGGGTCACTTGTTCCGCCTCGACATGGGGCGGCACCACCATGATGGAGGATTCACCTGCCAGCAGCGGCGAGGGCTCTGCATCGACAAAGCGATTGACGCCCACCACGGTCTGTTCGCCGCGCTCAATTCCTTCGAGTCGTCGTGTATTGGATTCAACCAGGCGCGACTTGAGATAGCCGTTTTCGACCGCCGCAACCGCGCCGCCCATGGCCTCGATGGCGGCAAGTTCTGCGCGCGCCTCCTGCTTGAGCGCATCTACCTTGCGGTCGATCTCGTGGCTGCCGGTGAAAATATCGTCATATTCAAGCAGGTCGGTTTCGTAGGCCATGATCTGTTGCATGCGAAGCGACCATTGCTGGTCAAAGGGACGCGGAAGTCCGAGCGCCTCATTCCATGCAGGCAATTGCACCGCGCGGGCACGGGCGTTTTTGGACAGGACTACGGCCAGCATCTCGATCAGGATGCGATAGACATTATTCTCGGGTTGTTGCTCTGTGAGGCCGAGAGAATTGACCTGCACTCCGTAGCGGAAGCGACGATATTTCTCGTCCTTGACGCCATATCTATTGGCGGTGATCTCGTCCCAGAGTTCCGTGAATGCGCGCATCTTGCACAGTTCCGTGACGAAGCGCATGCCGGCGTTCACGAAGAACGAAATACGCCCGACGATTTCGGCAAACAGTTCTTCGCCGATTTCATCGGATGCTTTCAGCGCGTCCAGAATCGCAATCGCGGTGGCGAGCGCATAGCTTAATTCCTGAACGGGCGTCGCACCAGCTTCCTGCAGATGGTATGAGCAGACGTTGACGGGATTCCACTTCGGGGCTTCGCGTGTGGTGAAAAGAATCATGTCGCGCGTTAGCCGGAGGGACGGTTTTGGCGGAAAGACATATGTGCCGCGCGACAGATATTCCTTGATGATGTCATTTTGCGTCGTGCCCTGCAGGGCGGTGCGTGGAGCACCCTGTTCTTCGGCGGCGGCAATATAAAGCGCCAGCAACCAAGGAGCAGTGGCGTTAATCGTCATCGACGTATTCATCTCGGCGATCGGAATATTCGCGAACAGTGACCGCATGTCACCCAGATGCGCGATGGGCACGCCCACCTTGCCGACTTCGCCTTTGGCAAGCGGATGGTCGGAATCGTAACCCGTCTGAGTGGGCAGATCGAAGGCGATCGAGAGTCCGGTCTGGCCCTTTGCGAGATTCGCCCGGTAGAGCAGGTTCGAATCGGCCGCCGTCGAGTGACCCGCGTAGGTGCGGAAAATCCACGGACGGTCCCGCTTCACAGGGGCAGGCTCGCTAACCATTGAGTGGGCCATAGGTCGCTCCGATTTCATTCGAAACAGGAGCTTAGGTTTTTATATTGCGGGGCACAATCGGGAGCCCTCTCGCCAAATCGTTGCAGGTGAGACGTTTAATCGCAGGGCGGATCGACCAAAACTCTGCTCCATTCTTCCTATGGTGCAATGCACTATTGCTGATATTCTCAACGACAGCCCCGCAAAGGGGCGGTGCTTCCGGAGGGTTACGTGCCGAATTCCGCATCATCGAAACCGGGGGCTTCAGCCGCTTCCGGCCCGAAAGACCTTTACGAAATCGGCGAAATCCCTCCGCTCGGCCATGTGCCGGCGCAGATGTATGCGTGGGCGATTCGCAAGGACCGGCATGGGCCGCCGGAAGAGTCGATGAAGCTGGAAGTCCTTCCCACCTGGGAACTGGACAGCCACGATGTCCTCGTTCTGGTGATGGCGGCTGGCGTCAACTACAACGGAGTCTGGGCCGCGCTCGGCCAGCCGATCTCGCCTCTGGACGGACATAAAAACCCCTATCACGTTGCCGGCTCGGACGCCGCCGGAATCGTCTGGGCCGTTGGGTCGAAGGTAAAGCGCTGGAAAGTCGGCGACGAAGTTGTGGTCCATTGCAATCAGGACGATGGCGACGACGAAGAGTGCAACGGCGGGGATCCGATGTTTTCGGCGTCGCAGCGCATCTGGGGATACGAGACGCCGGACGGTTCGTTCTCGCAATTCTGCCGCGTGCAGGATCGCCAGCTCATGGCGCGCCCCAAACATCTGACCTGGGAAGAATCAGCCTGTTACACGCTTACGTTGGCGACGGCGTTCCGCATGCTTTATGGCCATGAGCCGCATCGTTTGAAGCCTGCCGACAACGTTCTTGTGTGGGGCGCTTCCGGCGGGCTGGGGGTTTTCGGCGTACAGCTTTGTGCCGCGGCGGGCGCCAACGCCATCGGAATTATCTCGGATGAATCGAAGCGCGACTATGTTCTTTCGCTTGGCGCGAAAGGAGTGATCAACCGCAAGGATTTCAACTGCTGGGGCCAGTTGCCCAAGGTCAATTCGCCCGAATACACAGCCTATATGGGCGAGGTTCGCAAATTCGGCAAAGCGATTTGGGACATTACCGGCAAGAAGGATGTCGATATTGTTTTCGAACATCCCGGCGAACAGACATTTCCGGTTTCGTGTTTCGTGGTGAAGCGCGGCGGTATGGTGGTGTTCTGCGCTGGTACGTCAGGCTTCAATCTGACATTCGATGCGCGCTTTGTGTGGATGCGTCAGAAGCGCATTCAGGGATCGCATTTCGCTCATCTGAAACAGGCTTCGGCGGCAAACAAGTTTGTTCTCGATCGGATCATCGACCCTTGTATGTCGGAAGTCTTCGGGTGGAAGGACATCCCGCTGGCGCATACGAAAATGTGGAAGAATCAGCACGCCCCGGGAAACATGGCGGTGCTGGTGAACTCACCGCGCCCTGGCTTGCGGACGCTCGACGATGTCATTGAGGCTGCCGGTCGGCGCTGACGCTTTCTATTCTGGCGGCGCGATAGCGGAGAATCGAAGCGTTCAATTCTCCGCCGAACAGAAAGATTGACGAGATCGCATAAAGGAAAGCCAGCGCAATCATCACCGACGCCAGTCCTGCATAGGTCGAGACATAACTTGTGGCGAATTCCGAAAGATAGATGCCGAAAAACTCACCGAATCCGACCGAGAGAAGGACTGTCAACAAGATGCCCGGGGCAATCTGTTTATAGCCGTAACGCTTGCATGGCAGCCATCGGTGAACAATCACCATGGCGATCGCCAGAACCGCAATGGTGATCGCGAAGCGCGCAAGCGTTACGATTTGCCCTAACGGTTGCAGGACAGGCGCATAACGGGTGGCGATTTCCCATGACAATGGCCCTAGCAAAAGCAGGAATGCGTAGATCAACAAGGCTGCCGCGGCGACGAGGACCATGGCGATCGACTGCAGGCGCAACAGCCACCATGGCCTTTGTTCTTTCAGCGCATAGGCCCGATTGAGGCCGGTTCTCAATGCTTCGATGCCGCTCGAAGAAAAATACAGGGCCAGGATGGCGCCAAGCGTCAGCAGGCCACCGCGAGACTCGGTGAGGACATTGTGGACTTCATTTGCGATGGGCCGCGCAACGGTTTCAGGCCACGTATCGAACAGGAGTTTGACGGCGGCTTCCGAAAGATTCGCAGTGCCCAGAAAGCCGGCCAGAGCGGTGAGGAAGATCAGGAATGGAAAAATCGCTATGAGAGCCGACATGGCGATGTGGCTGGCGAGCGCCCAGCCGTCGTCGGCCGAAAAGCTCTCCAGAGAGCCGTACAGAATTTTCCAGATCGCCAGCATGCAGTCGCTCGTTTCGGCGCGGGTCGGACACCGCCCGTTCAGACACTAACGCGAGTTGCGAACTTTTGGCCAAGGGCTGACGAAAATATTGCAATGCACAATAAGCTTGGGCAAACTGCCTCGACGCTCCGACAGGAAACCTTCCATGACCGCATTGGTTGACAATTATAACGCTTGGTTCTCCGACGCTCAGGAAGGCGTCCGGGTCGCTGAAATCGCCTATGGACATGCCCTGAAGGGGCTTCGTGAGCGCGTCAGTGTCAACGGCAAGCTTTCGGGAGAGGCAATTGAACGTGAGCAGCATGCCGCGCACGGTCTGGCCTGGCTGGCCACCTATGTGCAGGCTCTGCGCGAGATCGTCGCCTATTGCGAGCGGCTGACCGAAGAAGGGCGGCTGGGAGCCATGGAAGTCGCGATTTCGCGGATCGCCTTTGGCGAATATCTCACGCAGGTCTTCCACGGCATTCCGATGAATCAGGGCGAATTCGTTCGTCTGGCGGATTTCGGCATTTCGTCACGGCAAATCGCCGGCTGGATGACCGAGAACGCCGAAGCCGCCATGGCGGGCAATTCGCCCGAGATGCGCGCCGCCCTCATCGGGCTGATGGAACATGCCGGCAATGGTGACCCTGTGGGCGATCCTGGGCTGGACGATACGATGGAGGCCATCCGGGCCGAGATGCGCAAGTTTGCCGAGGCGGAAGTCTCGCCGCATGCGCATGAATGGCACCTGCGTAACGATTATATCCCGATGGAGGTGGTCAAGGGCCTCGGCGATCTGGGCGTTTTCGGCCTGACGGTGCCGGAGGAATTCGGCGGTATGGGCCTCGGCAAGGTGGCCATGTGCGTGGTCACGGAGGAATTATCGCGCGCCTATATCGGCGTGGGTTCTCTCGGCACACGCTCGGAGATCGCCGCAGAATTGATTCTGTGCGGCGGGACACAGGCGCAAAAAGAGAAGTATCTCCCGCTGATCGCCTCAGGGGAAATGCTCACGACAGCGGTCTTCACCGAACCCAATACCGGTTCCGATCTGGCGAGCCTGCGCACCCGCGCGATTCGCGATGGCGATGTTTATCGCGTCAGCGGCAACAAGACCTGGATCACCCATCCGGTGCGGGCCGATCTGATGACGCTTCTGGCGCGCACCAATCCGAACGAGCCCGGCTACAAAGGGCTTTCGATGCTGCTCGCCGAAAAGCCGCGTGGCGACGATTCCAATCCGTTCCCGGCCGAGGGTATGAGTGGCGGCGAGATCGAAGTGCTCGGTTATCGGGGCATGAAGGAATACGAGATCGCCTTCGACGGTTTTGAGGTGAAGGCCGAGAATCTGCTGGGCGGGGAAGAAGGGCAGGGCTTCAAACAGCTCATGCAGACTTTCGAATCCGCCCGGATTCAAACGGCTGCGCGTGCAGTCGGGGTTGCGCAGTCCGCCATGGATCTGGGGTTGCGTTATGCGCGCGAGCGAATCCAGTTCGGCAAGCCTCTTTTGAATTTTCCGCGCGTATCCGACAAGATTGCCCTGATGGTGGCCGAAACGCATATCGCGCGTCAGCTCACCTATTTCGCCGCCCGCGCCAAGGATGCCGGACGGCGCTGCGATCTTGAAGCCGGCATGGCGAAATTGCTGGCGGCGCGCGTGGCATGGGCGTCGGCCGACAATGCCTTGCAGATTCACGGCGGCAATGGTTTTGCGCTGGAATATGCGATCTCGCGCGTGATCTGCGACTCGCGCATTCTCAACATTTTTGAAGGCGCGGCGGAAATTCAGGCGCAAGTGATCGCGCGGCGTCTGCTCGAAGGCAACAATTGAGTCTTTATCAGCGCGCCGGTCTTGCCGGCGCGCTGCCGGCTTCGGCGAAGCGCACGACAATTTTGTCCGCCTGTTCGGGCGGCGCCGTCAGTCTGGCTCTGAAGTAGATTTCTTCTCCGGCAGTCAGATTGGGCTTCGGAGATTTGGCGACCCAGGAATAAATTTCGCGGCCATCGGCGGAGTCGACCGCAACGCGCAGATCGGGCACGTTGAGCGCAACATTTCGGATATTGGCCACATTTCCTTCAACGGCCAGAATCTTCTGGGATCCTTCATTGATGAGGGTTGCCTTGACGTTGCGAAACGTCAAGCCCCGTACATTCACCGGCAATCCGATCGTCGCATAGGCCGTCGCCATTGCCGGAGCGTGCTTTACGATTCGCTCGCGTTGGCCAACCAGCACCATTGCAAATGCGACGGCGCTGCCAATCGCGAGTATATTGCGAAGCCTATGGGAACGTTCGTCCGTTCCGGCCGGTTCTGGCGCGGTGCGGCGCGGCGACCCGTAGAGCTCCTCATAGGAGGCCGCCCTGACCCGTCCGCTCTTTACCGCCAGATCGATTTCGTTAGCCATTATGGAAGTCGCCACACATGAATGCTTTCGTGGGCTCATAGCCCGCGTCCTGCGATTGGAGGCATTTATGGTTAAGGCGCGGTTAAGCCCGCCGTTTGACCGCTGGCAATTGCTACCGCGGACGACGTCGGTAGCGTATGATTCGCGGCGAATCATGTGATTGTGACCGCGAAGAGGACGTCTTGGTTCGGTTCGAGAATGTCGGTCTTCGGTACGGAATGGGCCCCGAAATTCTCCGGGACATTTCGTTTTCCATTGAGCCGCAATCCTTCCAGTTCCTGACCGGACCGTCGGGCGCGGGCAAGACGACATTGCTGCGGCTGATACTTCTGGCGTTGAAGCCGACGCGCGGATTTATCAAGGTTTTCGGGCGTCTGGCGAATGAACTCGACAAGTCCGAGATTACCGCCATGCGACGCCGGATCGGGGTTGTATTTCAGGACTTCCGGTTACTCGATCATCTCACGACCTACGAAAATGTCGCCTTGCCGCTACGCGTTCAGGGGCGCGAGGAAGCAACCTATCGGGCAGAAGTCGTCGAATTGCTGCAATGGGTCGGGCTTGGCGACCGCATGCATATTCTGCCGCCGGTCCTGTCGGGCGGCGAAAAGCAACGCGCCGCCATAGCGCGGGCGCTGATTGCCCGGCCTGAACTCTTGTTGGCTGACGAGCCGACAGGTAACGTTGATCCCAGTCTGGCGCGCCGTCTGCTGAGGCTTTTTGCCGAATTGCACAAGTCTGGAACGGCCGTGCTGATCGCCACCCACGATCTGGCGCTGATGGACCAGTTCAATGGCGCCAAGCGCTTCGTGCTCGGCGATAACCGCCTTCACATCTACGATTGAGCGTTATGCCGAAATTTCCTCGACGTTTTGATGTGAAAGGCCGAAATTCCGACAGCGGCGATCCGGGCGCGCGGGGTCGTGTGGCGCTGGTGCCGACCGATAATACCGCCAGCCGGGCGCTCGTCACGGTCATTTCTATTATGACCTTTCTGGCGGCGCTGACCGCCGGCTGCGCGGTATTGATCAGCGATGCGTCGCGGGACTGGAGCGATCAGGTTTCTCGGGAAGTGACGATTCAGGTGCGCTCCTCAAATCCGAAAATTGTCGACTCCGACGCCACAAAGGCTTCGGATCTTGCGCGTGCAACGGTGGGCGTCATCGATGTCAGAAGCTTTTCGAAGGCTGAATCCGAAAAGCTGCTGGAACCCTGGCTCGGTGCAGGGGTTGATCTCAGCGAACTGGCGGTTCCGCGTCTGATCGTTCTCAGGCTCGATCCCGACCGGCGGGTGGATCTGGGAGCCTTTCGCAAGCAACTCGCCCAGTCGGTTCCGACAGCCACTCTGGATGACCATCGCATGTGGATCGATCGCCTGAGCGTCATGGCGCAAACACTGGTCTGGATCGCGATTTTTGTCGTCGTGCTGGTGTTTACCGCGATGGCGCTGGCGGTTGCTTTCGCGACACGCGGCGCAATGGCCGGAAGCCGCCACATTGTGGAAGTTCTGCATTTCGTGGGCGCTGAAGATCGCTTTATCGCCAAGGAGTTCCAGCGGCTCTTTTTGAAGCTCGGTCTCAAGGGGGCCGCCATCGGGGGCGCTTGCGCGCTTGGCCTGTTTCTCGCCTCGCGGATCCTGTCGAACGTCTGGGCGCTCAGCCCCGGCGGGGATCAGATCGAGGCCTTGTTCGGATCGTTTTCGCTTGGGCCTAAAGGATACGGGGTCATCGGGCTGATCGCTTGTTCTATCGCAATGCTGACCGGATATATGTCGCGTGTTGTGGTTTTCCGTCATTTGAGTGCGCTTGAATGATCTGGCGACCTGATTGAAGCCTCAGTGAGGATGCTCGGAAGTCGAAGAATGCCCTTGTCTGATGGCCCCGGACATATTTCGGTCGACCCCGACCGACCCCGGACCGTTGCGTCTGCGCTGAAACGGTCCTTGCTGGCTTTCGCCTGGATTTCGGCGTTGGCCTTGTTTGGGGGCTTTATGCTTTTTGCGATGCAGATCGAGACGGTTGAAGAGCCGTTCACGAAGCGGGCCGACGGAATGGTGGTTCTCACTGGTGGCGCGGAACGGGTTTCGGACGCTATCAGGTTGCTGGCGAGCGGACATGCGCGGCGGTTGCTCATCACAGGCGTAAGTCCCGGAACTTCGGCGCCCGAGATCGCCCGCAGCGTCGGCGGGTCAGCGCAAATCCTTCAATGCTGTGTGGATCTGGGATATTTCGCCCTAAATACAGCCGGAAACGCTGAGGAAACGCGCCGCTGGGTGCGTGAAAAGCAGATCCGCAATTCACTCATCATTGTCACGTCGAGCTACCACATGCCGCGCGCTTTGGCCGAGATGCGCCCTCGCCTGCCGGGATTTGAGTTGATTCCACATGCTATTGTGGCTGACCGGCTCCGCGGCAAGGCATGGTGGAACGATCTCGAATTGCTGCGTCTTACCGGACTTGAATATGTGAAGTTTCTTTGGGCGGAGCTTCGTATCCTTGCAAGGACGGTGATGGCGACATAGACATCGGACCGCTGCCCGGATTGCGGGATTGCCCTGCGGTTGTGCGCCGCCCGATTGAGACAAGCCACCGACATGCTCGTCATCCGCTCGCTGATCTTCAATATCCTGTTTTATGTCGCGCTGATCGGGTTGATCCTGATCGGCCTGCCGGCGCTGTGCATCAACCGGTTTGCGGTGTTTGCGGTCGCCGACATGTGGGCGAAAGTTTCATTCTGGCTGCTGCGGGTGATTTGCGGCACACATGTGGAATTTCGCGGGTTGCAGAATATTCCACAGGGCCCCTGCATTGTGGCCGCCAAGCACCAGTCGATCTGGGACGTTTTCGGGATTCCGCCATTTTTCACCGACTACACCTTCATTCTGAAGCGTGAACTGACCTGGATTCCGCTGTTCGGCTGGTATCTGGCCCGGGCGGATCTGACGGCCATCAATCGCTCGAAGGGCGCAGCCGCGCTCGGCGAAGCCAAGGCCCGAGCACGCGAAACATTGGGGGCTGGCCGGCAGTTGATCATCTATCCAGAAGGCACGCGCCGTCCGGCCGGGGCGAAGCCCGAGTACAAATATGGCGTCGCCCATATCTATCGGGACAATTCGGTTCCCTGCGTTCCGGTGGCGCAGAATTCCGGCATGTTCTGGGCGCGCCGCTCGTTTCTCCGCAGGCCCGGAACCATTATCGTGGAGTTTTTGCCAGCTATTCCGCCCGGCGTTGAAAAGAACGCCTTCTTCGCCATGCTGCAGGAAAGGCTTGAAATTGCGACGGACCGAATCATCGGTGAAACGCTGCAACGCAATCCCGAACTGGCAAGCATCCTGCCGTCGGACTGGGAATCACGCCGCGCCGACCGGGCCTAGACGGGGATTTCTGAAAGGCCTTTCACGACCGTTTCAAGCATGTGATCGCGAATTCCCATGGCGATCAGATGTTCGTGGGTGTTGATAATATATTCCGGATTGGGCCCCGATTGGCCAACGCCTTGGCGCACCGCGCGAATAACTTCGTTCAACTGGAGTTGCCTGGAATATTGATGGTGGGTCCGGTCCACCGCATAGGCCAAGGCCCTGACGCAACGACCGTCGGCCAACGTGGCGACCGGCGTGATCTCGCGATAGACCATCGTAACCTGCTCGCGCTCGCGCAGATAGTTTATGGTGGCCGCCCGCGTAGATTCCTCGACCCTGTAGGCAACGCCCTGACATGAGCCGCCCCGATCAAGTCCAAGCACCAGCCCCGGCTGCTCCGGCGTGCCGCGATGCACGTGGGACAATACACAGAGCGCGCGATGAAAACCAAAAATCGTCGCATGCGAGCGCTCGACGAATTCGAATCCGGGCCGCCAGATCAGCGAGCCATAGCCGAAAACCCAGAAGCCGCTTTCATCGATATTTTGGCTGCGTGGGGGCAAAACTTTTCCCGATGGTTGAACAAGGCGCCCGGAATCGGCCATGCTGGTTAAATATACCAATCCAAACTTTGCCGAAAAGGTCTCGATTTGCCGCCTGAAATGTCACGTCCGAATCCTGCGGCGAGCTGGATCAGGCGGCTCGCGCTATCGGGCGTGATGCTGGCTGTGCTCGTTGTCGGCGCATGGTTTGTGTCGCGCGCGGCTGCGTTGTGGGCGATCGACAACTGGGTTGAGCAGCAGCAGAGATTGTTCGGGCGGCGATGGACGTGCGGAACGCAAACGACCGCCGGTTTTCCGTTCCGGCTTGATTATGTGTGCTCGGATATAGCCGTCGAAACCATTTCGCGACGCAGCAGGCAGGAAGCGCGCGCCGCGCAGATGATGATTTCAGCGCCTCTGTATAATCCGCTTCTGGCGCAGGCCCGTCTTCAAGGTCCGTTGGTCTATCGCGACCTTCAGACGTCTGCGCAGGTTACTCTCGAATGGAGCGATCTGACCTTCGACATCGGCTGGAATCATCGTGGCATTCGAAGCCTGCTGTCGCGCACCACCGGTCTTTCGATCCAGCCTGGAGGTTTGCAGAACGCCAGCGCCGCCAGAATCGAGACGGCTCGGCTCGATATTCATGCTGCCGGGGAAGACGCGGTGGAAATAGCGCTTGATGTAGCAGGCGGCGATATTCCGGCGCTCGCGCGTCTGACAGGCTCTACAGAGCGCATGGGGCTGACAGCGGCAGCCCGGATGGACAAGGCCGAATTCCTGTTCCTCGACGATCTGTTGAGTTCGATCGAAGACTGGCGCATGGCGGGCGGCAAGCTGACCGTCTCAAAACTGGCGGCCCTGCAGGGGGCTATGTCGGCTGAACTCAGTGGCGCGCTCGAACTCGACGAGCAGCGCCGGGCGCGCGGAAATCTGTCGCTGTCGGCCAGCGGAATCGAGGATGTGTTGAAGCGTTACGGGGTGAACCCGGCTGCAGCTAGCATCGGCAGTGCGTTGACGGGCTTCTTTGCGCGTCGCGAGGAAACGCCGGCACCGCAGCGTCAGGCAGGCACGATCACTCTGCCGCTATGGTTGAAGGACGGGCGCGTGTTTGTGGGACCGGTCCGGCTGCCGCTTGTGCTGTTTCCGCTCTACTGAATTTCGCCCGAGCCGTCCTGTGCGAGACGCCCGAAATCGGCGGTCGCGGTTTCCTGACCCTGCTCGATGATGCTGCGGCGGATGGTGCGCGTGCGCGAAAAGCGCTCATGCAGGCCGTCGCCGTCACCTTCGCGAATCATTTTCACCAGACCGGCAAGGTCGTCGTTGAAGCGATCCAGCATTTCGAGCACGGCGCTCTTGTTGTTCAGGAAGACGTCGCGCCACATGGTCGGATCGGACGCCGCGATGCGGGTGAAGTCGCGAAAGCCGCCAGCGGAAAACTTGATGACTTCGGACTTGGTGCCTTCTTCCAGTGCGGCGGCTGTGCCGACAATGTTGAAGGCGATCAGATGCGGAAGATGGCTGGTGATCCCGAGAACCAGATCGTGATGGGTTGGAGTCATGATCTCGACATTGGAACCAGTTGCCGTCCAGAACTCGCGCACGCGGGCGATCGCGTCTGGATCGGTCCGCTCCGGTGGGGTCAGAATGCACCAGCGATTCTTGAACAGGGTCGCAAAACCTGCATCGGGGCCGGAAAATTCCGTACCGGCTACCGGATGGGCGGGAACTAAACTCACGCCTTGCGGCAAATAGGGCGCGACGCTCGCTATGACCGAAGCCTTGACGGATCCCACGTCGGACAGAATGGCGCCGGGCTTCAGGCAAGCCCCGATTTCCTTGGCGACCGCCGTATTGGCCCCGACCGGCACACACAAAATTACCAGATCTGCATCGCGCACGCCGGCTGCGGCTGTCTCTGCCACTTCATCGGCGATGCCGATTTCGGCGACGCGGGCGCGCACCTGCGGCGATTGATCGATCGCCACGATGGTTCCAGCGAGATTCTTGCGCCGCGCCACGCGCGCAATCGATGAGCCAATCAATCCGAGGCCGATGATCGCGACGCGCCGGAACAGAGGCTGCGGCAGGGCGGGTCCGAGATTGTCAGACACGCGCCGCGCCCTTTACGAAATCGCGCAATGCGCCGACCACAAGCTGGTTCGCCTCCTCGGTTCCCACCGTTATACGCAGGCATTGCGGGAGTTTGTAGGACGCAACATTGCGGACGATGATGCCCCGCGCGGTCAGGAATGCGTCGGCGTCTTTTGCGGTTGCGCCTGCTGTCGCGGGGAAATGCACGAGCAGGAAGTTGGCGACGCTGGGCGTCACTTTCAGGCCGAGTTTGGCGATCTCGTCGCTCAGCCAGGTCAGCCACTTTTCATTGTGGTCCGCCGCGAACGTCACGTGATCGGCGTCCTCGATGGCGGCGATGCCGGCTTCCATTGCGGGGCCGTTGACGTTGAACGGACCGCGAATGCGATGCAGGGCGTCACAGATATGTCCTGGCGCAAAGGCCCAGCCGAGACGCAGATTGGCGAGGCCGTGAATCTTCGAGAAGGTTCGGGTCATCACCACATTGTCGTTGGTCGAAACCATTTCGAGGCCGGCGGAATAGTCATTGCGGCGAACATATTCGGCATAGGCGGCGTCCAGTACCAGCAGTACATGGGGCGGCAGGCTGGCGTGCAGGCGCTTGACCTCCGACATGGGCGCGTAGGTGCCGGTCGGATTGTTCGGATTGGCGAGGAAGATCATTTTCGTGCGCGGCGTGACATGCGCGAGGATCGCGTCGACATCGGCGGTGAAATTCGTTTCCGGCACAACGACAGGTTTTCCGCCGGCCGCCAGAATGGCGATCTCGTAAACCAGAAAGCCGTGAGTGGTGAAAATGCCTTCGTCGCCTTCGCCGATATAGGCGGTGGCCAGAAGGTGCAGCAGATCGTCCGAACCGCAGCCGCAGACGATGCGGGCGGGATCGAGACCGTAGCGCTTGCCGATTGCTTCACGCAGACGCAACGCTGAGCCTTCCGGATAATCTTCCAGTTTGCCGGCTACGGACTTGAAGGCCTCGATGGCTTTCTTCGAAGCTCCGAGCGGGGATTCGTTGGACGAGAGCTTGAAGATGCGCGCCACCCCGGGGGCGGAACTCTTGCCCGGCACATAGGGATCGATCTTGAGAATGCCGTCGCGCGGAACAGGGCGATCAATCTGGGTCATCTGGGTCTTTCGGAAATTTTAGGGCGAAGGATGTTCGGGTTTCGGTGCTCAGGGCCGTTGCGGCGTTTGCGCCAGATGGTCGCAGCGCGCCGCATGGCTGCCAACCTGAACGACGCGGGGGCCCGGACTGCCGGCGCGAACCAGCGCATCGCGTAGATGATCGGCAGTCGCGCTGCCTGGCGTAGCCACGAGCAGCGAGAGCCCCATTTCGGTGGCGGCGTTGCCGAGAATTTCGCCGCCCAAACCCCCAACCTGGTCAGGAATGCCGTCGCGCCATCGCTCAAGCGTCACGGACCAGATCAGCACGTCGCGGGCGGCGGCTTCAGCCAATGGCAGGGATAGGACAAACACCGGCATGCCGGCGGGATGGTCCGGCCGTTCGACGAATGGCACGCGGGCGATGATCTTCGGCGCTTCGGGCGCGGCCAGTTTTTGCCACCATGCACCGGCCGCGATCCCGCCGTCGATGCGGACCATTCCGAGATCGCCGCCGGAGCGAGCCACAGCGTTTATGACGCCCGCCGGGCCCTGATGCTGGATGAACGGCACCGTGAAGCCGAAATGGAAGCGCACCGAATCGCGCATGGCGGCGTCGCCGCCCGCAATGTCGGCGTGAACCGAATAATTCGCCTGCACATAGGTGAAGGTGGCGATGACGATGCGCCAGATTCCCTCGACGGTGTCGAGCGGCAGAATGCCCTTGTGGCGACCCGCGATGCGCCGCATCATGTCAGCCTCACGGCCGGGCCGGAAGGCCGAGCCGCCGCCCTGCCGAGCCTTGACGGCGATCAGGCCTTCGATGATGTCGCCGCGCTCCATCAGAAGCCGATGCATGTCGGCGTCAATGCGGTCGATATCGACCCTCAGGCGGTTCAACGCCGCAAGGGGGTCGACTTCCATCTCTGAAACTGGGTCTGACACAGCGGATCTCGATCAGAAAAGCCTGTGGGAGAGTTCATAAGGCGGCCTGCCGGACTTGGCAAAGGATTCCGCCCCAGGCAGGTGCCCTGACATCAATGGCGGCGCAATGGCTTGGCTTGCAAAAGACTTTCAACCTGAATACCGTACGATACGTTCGAAAAATCGAACAAAAAGCGTGTATGAGGCCCGGGTGACGTCCGAGGAAATTTCCAAACTCGCCAGCCAGGCGGCGATCAATGAAGTCGATGCGCCCCACAGTCTGGTTGTGCGTTTTCCCGAGTCAGACCCGCTGTTGATGGATGCCGGCGTGCCCGTCGCGCCGCTCACGATCGCCTACCAGACCTACGGAACCCTCAACGCCGCAAAGTCGAACGCGGTGCTCATCTGCCATGCTCTGACAGGCGACCAGCATGTCGCCAATGTGCATCCCGTCACCGGCAAGGGGGGATGGTGGGAAACCATGGTGGGGCCCGGAAAGCCGATCGACACCAATCGCTATTTCGTCATCTGCTCCAACGTGGTCGGCGGCTGCATGGGGACGACTGGCCCGGCGTCGCTCAATGCCACAACCGGCAAGCCTTACGGGCTTGATCTGCCGGTGGTGACGATCAAGGATATGGTGCGGGCGCAGGCCAAGCTCATCGACCATCTGGGCATTGATCAATTATTTTGTGTAGCAGGTGGCTCCATGGGTGGCATGCAGGTGCTGCAATGGGCGGCGCTCTATCCAGACCGTGTGTTCGCCGCCATGCCGATTGCGGCGGCCGCCAGACATTCGTCACAGAATATCGCCTTCCATGAAGTCGGGCGTCAGGCCGTCATGGCCGATCCAGAATGGAACGGCGGGCGCTATTTCGAAAATGGCGCGAAGCCTTCCAAAGGTCTCGCGGTGGCCCGTATGGCTGCCCATATCACCTATATGTCGGATGAAGCGCTGCATCGTAAATTTGGCCGCAAATTGCAGGATCGATCCGCGCCGACTTTTTCGTTCGATGCTGATTTCCAGATCGAAAGCTATCTGCGCCATCAGGGTTCGAGCTTCGTCGAACGTTTCGACGCCAATTCCTATCTCTATGTGACGCGCGCGATGGATTATTTCGATCTCGCGGCCGATTATGACGGCAGTCTGGCGCGCGCCTTCAAGGGCACAAAAACCCGTTTCTGTGTTGTGTCGTTCACATCCGACTGGCTGTTCCCGACGTCGGACTCGCGCGCCATCGTGCATGCGCTGAACGCCGGAGGAGCCTCGGTTTCCTTCGTCGAAATTGAAACCGACAAGGGCCATGACGCTTTTCTGCTCGACGTGCCGGATCTGCTCGCCACCACCAAGGGTTTTCTGGATGCGGCGGCGCGAGCTCGCGGCATAGCGGCGGCGGGAGTCTGACATGACAGAAGCCCAGCGCCATACGGGCGACGAGGCCATTCGGGCCGATGCGCGCGTCGATCTACTGCTGATTGCCGATATGGTTCAGCGCAACTCGCGCGTTCTCGATGTCGGTTGCGGCGACGGCACGCTGTTGCGACTGCTCAGCGAACAGCGCGGCGTTGATGCGCGCGGCATGGAACTGTCGCAACGGGGCGTGAACGACTGTGTCGCCAAGGGCCTGTCGGTCATTCAGGGCGATGCGGATATCGATCTCTCGGATTATCCGGACGACGGATTCGACTATGTGATCCTGTCGCAGACGCTACAGGCGACACGCCATCCGCGCCGGGTCCTTGAACAAATGTTGCGAATCGGTCGCCGCGCCATCGTGTCGTTTCCGAATTTCGGACATTGGCGAATCCGCAAACAGCTCATGTTTCATGGCCGCATGCCGGTAACCGAGAATCTGTCATACGCCTGGTACGATACGCCGAACATTCATTTCTGCACGATCCGCGATTTCGTCGGACTCGTCGAGGATATCGGGGCCGACATCGAGCGCGGCGTTGCGCTCAATCGTTACGGTTATCCGGTGCGCGTCAACGCACCCTGGTGGGTGTGGAATATGTTCGGCGAGCAGGGCGTGTTTCTGTTGAAACGCCGGGGCTGATTCGCATCAGCCCCGCAATACGCGCTGAACGACAGGTCAGTCTTTTTTCTTGGCGGCCTTGGCGCGCTCTATGCCTTGCAGCACAAGAGCCTGTGCTTCCTGCGCGTCGCCCCAGCGGACAACCTTGACCCACTTGCCGGGTTCCAAATCCTTGTAGTGCTGGAAGAAATGTTCGATTTGCTTCAGCGTGATGTCGGGCAGATCGGTGAAGTTTTTGACCTTGTCATAGCGCTGCGTGAGTTTTGACGACGGCACTGCCAGCAGCTTCTCGTCGCCGCCCGCCTCGTCTTCCATCAACAGAACGCCGACGATGCGGCAGCTCATGATTGCGCCGGGAACGATCGCGCGCGTGTTTGCGACGATCACGTCGCAGGGATCGCCGTCATCCGACAGTGTGTGCGGGATGAAGCCGTAATTCCCCGGATAGCGCATGGCCGTATAGAGGAAGCGGTCGACCACCAGCGCTCCGGCTTCCTTGTCCATCTCGTATTTGATCGGTTCGCCCCCGATCGGAACTTCGATCACGACATTGACGTCGTAGGGGGGATTCTTGCCGATTGAAACTGCGTCAATGCGCATGAAAAACTCCGAACAGATGTGGCTGCGTGTCTATGGACGCAGCCTGAATGGCGCAAGCCAGACTAAATGCCAGAGGTAAACGCTTTTGGCTTAGTCGAAAGCATAAGCCACACGATCGCGCATTTCTGCGCCGAATTTCTCCGGTGCGCGCCGCACAATCTTGCCGCCCATATGCTCGTAAAAGCCCAGAGCGCGGTCGTTGTCGGCCAGAGCCCAGACCAGCATATTCTGGTAGCCATGTTCGAAAAGATCGCGCCGGACTGCATGAAAAAGTCGACGGCCGAAACCCAGACCCTGAAATTCCGGCGCAAGATACAGCTCGAACAATTCGCCCTGATAGGGCAGCGACGGCACCCGATTCCGGCCATAGCTCGCGTAGCCGCCGATCGAATCATCGAAATCCAGCACAACCAGACGCGATCCGCGCGCGATTGCGGATTTCCACCAGCGCGGTCCGCGGCGCGCAATCATACGCTCCAGTTCGCGGCCCGGAATGATTCCCCGATAGGCGTCGTGCCATGCAGAATCATGCACGGCTGCGATTTCGTCGGAATCAGCCGAACGGGCTGCTCTTATGGTGATGGATGTTTCGACCATGCGGCAATGTTAGGGGCGGATCGCCACCGGCCGCAAGTCTCTTTGTTTCTGCACAAGCAAAAATCATTCTTGCCAATCGGCTCCTCGCAAGCCTGCGAGCAGGATTGCGAATCAGAAGACGCCGGGGATCCAGCGCTTTACGTTGGCCGCGTAAATCTCATAGTCGCGACCGAACAAAGCCTGCATGTGAATCTCGTCAGCCAATACACGACGATGAAACCAGACCACGTGAAACAGCAGGATCAAGAGGGCGAAAGCCGACTTGAACGTCAGCACCAGCCCGTAGATGAAAATCAGGTGCCCGAGATACATGGGATTGCGCACGTATTTGTAGGGGCCGTCCATGACCAGCCGTTCTGGCGGGATGGCGATGCCGGGCCCGCCGCCGCCTTGCGCAATCCGATAGTTTCCGGTGAGCCGATATTGCGCATAGCCCCAGACCAAAAACACAAGGCCGAAAGGCATGATCGAGAAACCTGCGCCTTCGGACACAATTTCGTAGGCAAAGACCGCAATCGGAAAGAACACGAAGGTGCGGAACGGCGTGCTGCCGAACCTTTCCTTCCACGTGCCCCAAACAGTCATTCTGGCGTGTGCGTCATCCGCAGGCCCGACCAATTTCGTCTCCCGATCAAATAATGCTTCAAATTACCATTTGGCGATGATTTCAGGATCGAAAACCTCACGCCAGTCGCGGCCGGCGCGGACGAAATCGTCGTAAGGGCGAACGCCCCGATGAGTGGAGGGATCGCAGCCGCGGGGACGCTTGCCCTGCGCAACTTCCTGAACGGCCTCAAGCAACATGCGGCGCATGGTCACGATGGCGCGATCGCTGGTGCCGAGATTTTCCTTCGAACGATCGCTGATCGGACCCATGCCTTCCTGCAAGGCGAAGTCCTGAGTGTTGACGCCCTTGATGCCCGTGAAAGTTCGGGTTTTCTGCAGCTGCCGGTCGATCATGTATTCGTTCGACTTGTTAAGCTTCAGGCGATAGGTGCCGGGAATCAGGTCAGCCGATCCGCGTCCGTAGAAGTGCTCGCGCTCGTCCATGTGATGGGGATCGAGCGGCACGCTTTCGTCATACCCACAGGCCCAGTTGTAGACATGGGTCGTGTGGTCGTCGATCGGAACCCAGATATGGCCGTCGAGTTCGGGCGAAGGGCGACGGTCGCCGTTGAACTGATGAATGCCGCCGCGCATCTGCTGGAACGGCATCACGTAGTGATAAAAACGGATGTAGCGGTCGCCGCCGCCCATCTGGCGCGTGGAGACATAATAGTATCCGTAGTTGGTGCGCTCGACGTCCAGTTTCGGTGAGGTGTCGCGATTGCGCGGCTCGTCCTTGGCACCCATGTTGTTGTTATGGGCGAATGAGGAGTGGGCCGTATCGAGGCCGCCTTCCAGCGCCTGAAGATAATTGCATTCCTCGAATGTCTTCGAAACATGGCGATGGGTGGCGGGCGCGCGCAGCCATTCGTAGTCGGGGGGCTCCGGCTGCTGGTCTTTCGGGCCCATATAGGCCCAGATGACGCCGCCCTTTTCGACCGTCGGATAGGCCTTGATCTTGACCTTCGCCTGAAGAGGCGTTCCGGCGGGTTCGGACGGCATGTCGGTGCAGTCGCCGTTCCGGTCAAATTTCCAGCCGTGATAAACGCAACGCAGCCCGCATTCCTCGTTGCGGCCAAAGAACATCGGCGCGCGGCGGTGGGGACAAAAGGCGTCGACCAGACCGACATTGCCGGATGTATCCCGGAACGCAATGAGGTCTTCGCCCAGCAGGCGGACGCGAATCGGGGCGCAATCGGGCTCGGGGAGTTCGATCGCCAGAAGCGCTGGCTGCCAGTAGCGACGGAACAATTCCCCGGCAGGCGTGCCGGGTCCGACGCGGGTCAGACGTTCGTTGTCCTCGGGCTTCAGCATGGGGTGGCTCCAGAATTCTGCATTTCCGGTCGCATATACCCTGAGGCGGTTGCGACTGTCGATTGACTACCCGAAAAGGCAACGACCATTGCGCCCGAGGGCGCATTTGTTGTCTTACTGGTCAGGTCTGGAAAATTGGAGCGGGCGAAGGGATTCGAACCCTCGACCCCGACCTTGGCAAGGTCGTGCTCTACCACTGAGCTACACCCGCATCCTGGTGTCCGTCGCGCAAGCGGCGGTGGGGCGGTATATGCAGCAATCGCGTGGCGATTGCAACAGGCCAGAGCGAGCGGATTTGTAAAATCGGTTGAGGAGGGCAAATGGCGGTCGAATCTGATGAATTGCTGGCATTTATGGATGAAAGTGGCTTCCAAACCGCCACTTTCGAACATGCGCCCGTTTTCACAGTTGAGGAGGCCAGACACCTTCGGGGCGAAATTTCAGGTGGTCACACGAAAAATCTTTTTCTGAAAGACCGGAGAGGGCGGCCATTTCTGCTTGTCGCGCTTGAGCATGCCGTAATCGATCTGAAAAGCGTTCATTCGACCATCGGGGCGAACGGTAAGGTCTCGTTCGGATCAGCGGATTTGCTGGAGGAGCTTTGGGGCGTCCGGCCGGGATCAGTGACGCCGTTCGGGGCCATCAACGACCGGGAGGGCCGGGTCACGGTGGTTCTGGATGCGGAAATGATGTCGCACGAGCGGCTGAACTTTCACCCCTTGATTAATTCCCGCACCACCAGCATTTCTTCCCTTGATCTGCTACGGTTCCTGCGGGCGACCGGGCACGAACCGCTGGTGGCGAAAATTTCGACGTAGCTCGATTTTCGCCGCCGGATATATCCTCATTGCCATCGCCGCATGGAGCGCCATTTACAGAGCAGCTGACGGCAGGCTGCGGTCACGGAGTCGGGAATGTTGGGACAGGATACACAGGTTGCTGACGACAAGGGGTTCATCAAGGACACCACAACGGCCGGATTTAGGGCGGACGTGATCGCCGAATCGGCCAAACAGCCTGTTCTGGTCGATTTCTGGGCTCCCTGGTGTGGCCCGTGCAAACAATTGACGCCTGTGCTGGAACGCGCCGTGAAAGCTGCCGACGGCAAGGTCCGGCTCGTCAAGATGAACATCGATGAGCATCCGCAGATCGCCGGCCAGCTCGGCATCCAGTCGATTCCGGCGGTGATCGCATTCCAGAACGGCCAGCCGGCTGACGGTTTCATGGGCGCATTGCCTGAAGGTCAGGTGAAAGCCTTCATCGAGCGTCTGGTGGGCCCGTTGCGCAGCGAGGCCGACGAGCTGGTCGAGGCCGGCGAAGAGGCCTTCGCCAACGCCGAATATGATGTCGCCGCCGAGGCCTTCGGGCGCGCTGCGAGCCTGCAAGCCGGCCACTTGAAGGCGCTCGCAGGACAGGCGCGGTCGCTGATCGAACTCGGCCAGCTTGAGGAAGCGAGGGCGATTCTCGAAGCTTTACCGCCGACCGCCGAGCGCGATCAGGGCGTCGTGGCAGCGCGCGCTGCGCTCGAAATTGCCGAACAGGCCGCTGAGGCAGGCGATGTCGGCGAATTGACCGCCCGGCTTGCGACCGATCCCAACGATCATCAGGCGCGGTTCGATCTCGCCATCGCCCTCAACGCCAAGGGCAAGCGCGACGAGGCGTCCGACGCTCTGGTCGAAATCATCAAGCGCAATCGCAGCTGGAATGACGAGGCCGCCCGGAAGCAATTGCTGCAATTCTTCGAAGGTTGGGGTCCGGTGGACCCCGATACAATCGCCGGTCGTCGAAAACTGTCGACGGTGCTGTTTTCCTGAACGCTTACGAGTCGGAGTGCGGCCATGAGCATGAACAAGCCCTATAACGACGCCAGCGAATTGCCGGTCGTGATTCCGGTGTTCCCGCTTGAGGCCGCCCTGATGCTCCCGCGCGGCCAGTTGCCGCTCAATATCTTCGAGCCGCGCTATATGTCGATGATTGATGATGCGCTGAAAGGCGAGCGTCTGATCGGGATGATACAGCCCTCGTCGGCCAAAGAACCCGGTCATGCCGGGCCGCCCCTGCAGCCGATCGGCTGTGTGGGTCGACTGACACAGGTGGCTGAAACCGGCGACGGCCGTTACGTCATCACCCTGACGGGCGTCGCACGCTTCCGCATTCTTGAAGAACTCTCGGCCATGACGCCCTATCGGCAGTGCCGGGTCGCCTATGCGGAGTTCGCCAGCGACTTCACGCCGCGCTCGGGCGAAAGCGAGGTCGATCGCGAAAGCCTCCTGAAGGCGCTTCGGTCATACGCGGAATCGACGCGGCTCAAGATCGACTGGAACGCCATCGATCAGGCGCGTAACGAAGAACTCGTCAATGCGCTGGCGATGATGAGTCCGTTTGGGCCGGAAGAAAAGCAGGCCCTGCTTGAAGCGCCAACTCTGCGGGCGCGCGCCGATGCACTTGTGGCGATCACCGAATTCGAACTGGCGCGGACCCGCAATCCGGCGTCCCGTCTGCAGTAGGCGCACAATGAGCGAGAATCATTCCGTTCCAGTTACGGCTTCAGACGCTAATCATCTACGCCGCGAGTCGCAGGCGGGTTCCGATCCGCGATTACTGGAAATTCTCGTTTGTCCGGTCACGCGCGCCAGTTTGCATTATGATGCTGCGCGACAGGAACTGGTTTCGGATGCGGCACACCTGGCGTTTCCGATTCGCGGCGGCATTCCGGTGATGGTGCTGGACGACGCACGTCCCGTCGAACCGGCCTGAAACTCAGATCGCCTCGCCGCGCAACAAGGCCGGAATATCGCCCGACAGGCCGGCGGCCTCGCGCATGAAAAGTCTTTTCAGCGGCGTCGCTCGATCCACCAGCCCCAAGCCGAGATCGCGCGCCAGCCGGATGGCTGTGACGTCGTTCGAGAACAGCCGGTAAAGAACGTCCATGCCCAGCCCTGTCGTCACCGTGTCGAACCGTCGTCTGCGTTGGTAGTTCTCCAGCGGTTCGGGCGCGCCGACATCGAGGCCCAGACGCGACTGTTCTATAATTTCTTCCGCGAGCGTCGCCACCGCCCGGAAGGCCAGATTGAGGCCCTGACCGGCGACCGGATGGATGACATGGGCGGCGTCGCCCAGAAGCGCCAGCCGAGGTCCCACAAAACTTCGGGCCACCTGCAAAACCAGCGGCCAGGCGGTCGGACGGTCGAGCAGGGTCAAGTCGCCCAGTTCCAGTCCGAACCGGCTTTCGAGCTCGAACAGGAAATCGGCGTCATTCATGGCCGCCAGTTCCTGCGCGCGGCTGCGCGGTTCGGTCCAGACGATGGACGAACGCCGCCCGGTAAGCGGCAGCATGGCGAAAGGGCCGGACGGCAGGAAATGCTGACGGGCGACGCCCTCGTGGCCGCGCTCGTGCCCGATGGTGGCGACGATGCCCGAAACCCCGTAGTCAAAGCCGACCGTCTGAATCCCGGCCAGTCGCCTCAGCCGGGAGTTGCGACCGTCGGCGGCGACCAGGAGGCGCCCGCGATGCCGGGCTCCATCCTGCGTGAGGAGCTCGGTGAAATTGACCCCCGGCTGAAAGTCCCGGGCTGCGCCCGTCAGTAAATGTATTCCCAGCCCGACCGCGGCCTCCCGCAGGGCGTTTTCGATATCGGCGTTTGTGGCCAGGCGGGCGATCTCTTCGCTATCCGACGCAGGCGCAAAGGACAGGAGCGGCAATCGCACCACATCGTCGGCCCGGCTGTCGCTGATCTCCATACGCCAGACGGGCTGGCTTGCGGGCTCGATCGCCTTCCAGACGTCAAGTGCTTCAAGCAGATTACGGGATGCGGGGGCGAGCGCCGAAACCCGCCCGCCGGCTCGCTGGTTTGCAATTGCCGGGTCGACGACTGCGACCGAAAGGGCTCCATCGGAAAACTTTGCCAGCGAAACAGCCAGCCCCAACCCCACGGGGCCGCCGCCGGCGATGAGAATGTCGAATGTGCGGGTCAAGATCAGGCCTTTCGGGATACTACCCTAACAGATAGGGCGCGCCGGAAAGGAGGATGAAATCAATCCGCATCAGCTGTGCCTAAAATTTGTTCATTTTGGGCAGGAAACAATCTTTTTGGAGGCTATTTTTCAGCCTTATCGCGATGCCGAAGTTCGATGCGATCGTCGCCTTCGCTATTTGCAACATGATTATATATTAGTCATTTTTGGCATCGATTTTGCTTAGATTTCACTCATGGGCGGGGATGCGGAGGGTCGAAAGACCGGATCGTTTTCGTCCTGCCGTCGCGAACCGACGGTCCCGCCGATCTCGTGATTTTCCCGATGATCCGATCTGGTCAAACCGCCCGAGCGAGTTCTGAATGTTTGTTCGTCTGATCGCCTTCCTGTTCGTCTGCATGGCGATTTCCAGCCATGCCCATGCGGCGGACGCCGCGAAAATCGATCCCGCCGACACGGCCTTCATGATCAGCGCCACGGCTCTGGTGCTGATGATGACCTTGCCGGGTCTGGCGCTTTTCTATTCGGGCATGGTTCGAAAGAAAAACGTGCTCGCCGTCATGGCCCAGAGCGTCGCGGCCACCGGCATCGTGTCGGTCCTTTGGGTGCTGGCGGGCTACAGTCTCGCCTTCACCGGCGACGGCAGCTTTCTGGGCACGCTTTCGCGGGTCTTTCTCAACGGGATTGACCTCGAGAGCATCAACCCACTGGCAAAGACGATCCCAGAAATCCTGTTCATGGCCTACCAGATGACGTTTGCGATCATCACCTGCGCGCTGGTCGGCGGCGCGGTCGCCGACCGCATGAAATTCTCGGCCTTCGCCTGGTTCTGCGTGCTCTGGCTGTTCGTTGTCTACGTGCCGTCGGCGCACTGGGTTTGGGGCGGTGGATTTCTTGGCGCGATGGGCGTTCTGGATTTTGCCGGCGGCATCGTTGTGCATATCAATGCTGGCGTTGCGGGTCTTGTGGCTGCTCTTATGGTCGGCAATCGGCAGGGCTACGGGCGCGAGAATATGGCGCCTTTCGATCTGTCGCTGGCGGTGGTCGGCACCTGCCTTCTTTGGGTCGGCTGGTTCGGTTTCAATGGCGGCTCGGCGCTGGGCGCCGGTTCGCGGGCCGTATTCGCCATCATGTCGACGCATCTGGCCGCCTGCGCGGGCGCTGTCGTGTGGTCTGCGATTGAATGGTCTCATCGCGGAAGACCTTCGGTGCTCGGCATGATTTCGGGCGCAGTCGCGGGCCTCGGTACGATTACGCCGGCGTCGGGGTTCGTGCTGCCGTGGCATGGTCTTGTCATCGGGGCTGTGGCTGGAGCGGTCTGTTATTTCTTCTGCACGACCGTGAAGCAGAAATTCCGCTACGACGATTCGCTCGATGTTTTTGGTGTTCATGGCGTCGGCGGCATCATGGGTACGCTCG
>CANJWR010000032.1 GCA_947478455.1 Beijerinckiaceae bacterium
CAAGGAAATGTCGGTCGGACGCTTCTACCTGAGCCGCCGCAATTACACGGCCGCCATCAACCGCTTCCGCGACGTTCTGGGCAAGTACCAGACCACCCGACATTCGGAAGAAGCTCTCTATCGCCTGACCGAAGCCTATATGGGCCTCGGCATCACCGGCGAGGCTCAGACAGCCGCCGCGGTGCTCGGCCACAATTTCCCGGACGGCCAGTGGTATCAGGACGCCTACGGCCTGCTGAAGAACGGCGGACTTGAGCCCCAGGAGAGCCAGACCTCCTGGATCTCCAAAGTCTTCAAGAAGGTCGGTCTCGGCTAGATTTCGGGAGAGCGCCGTGCTGGTTCGGCTCTCCATCCGCGACATCGTTCTCATCGACAGGCTTGATCTCGATCTTGCGAGCGGCCTGTCGGTGCTGACCGGCGAAACCGGTGCGGGCAAATCCATTCTTCTGGACGCATTTGCTCTGGCGCTCGGCGCGCGCGGCGATGGATCGCTGGTGCGCGAAGGCGAAGCGCAGGGTCAGGTCACGGCTGTCTTCGATCTCGCAAGTTCACACCCCGCTCTGAAGGCCGCGCAAGCGCAGGATCTTGTCATCGACGGCGATCTGATTCTTCGCCGCGTGCAGCTGGCCGACGGTCGCACCCGCGCTTTCGTCAACGACCAGCCCGTCAGCGCTCAGGCCATGCGGGCCATCGGCGGCGAACTCGTCGAAATCCACGGTCAGCACGACGACCGCGCGCTCGTCGATCCCGCCATGCACCGCAAGGTGATCGATGCGTTCGGCGGGCTTGATTCGCAGGCCGCCGGAGTCCGCAAGGCCCATGGCGACTGGCGCAATGCGGCCGCCGCTACCGCGGCAGAGCAGGCCCGCATCGAAAAGGCCCGCGCCGATGCGGACTATCTGCGGCACGCCCATGCAGAGCTGAAAAAACTCGGCCCCCAGCCGGGCGAGGAAACCGAACTCGCCAATCGCCGCACCGCCATGATGCAGGCCGAAAAGGTGACGTCGGAAATCCGCGACGCCAACGAGATCATGAACGGCGATCATTCGCCCACAGCCCTGCTGGCTGGCGCGATGCGCCGGCTTGAGCGCCGCTCGGCTCAGGCCCCTGCCCTTATCGAGCCTGCCGTCAAGGCCATCGATGCTGCACTCAATGCGCTCGACATCGCCGCCCAGACCCTCGATCAGGCGCTGCGCGACTGCAAGTTCGACCAGCGCGAAATGGAGCAGGTGGAAGAACGCCTGTTCGGACTGCGCGCCGCCGGCCGCAAATATTCGATGCCGGTCGACGAACTCGCCGCGCTGGCCTCAAAATATGCCGACGATCTGGCAGCGCTCGACGCCGGCGAAGCCCGGCTTGTGGCGCTGACCAAAGAGCAGACCCGTACCCGCGCGGCCTTCGAGGCCGCAGCTGCCGAACTTTCCGCCGCCCGCCTCAAGGCCGCCGCCAAACTCGACAAGGCCGTGAACGCCGAACTCGCTCCCCTGAAGCTCGAACATGCGCGCTTCATGACGCAGATCGACAGCGACGCCAAAACGGCCGGACCGGACGGCAACGACCGCGTCGAATTCTGGGTGCAGACCAATCCGGGCACCCGCCCAGGCCCACTGATGAAAGTGGCCTCGGGCGGCGAACTCGCTCGCTTCATGCTGGCCCTGAAAGTCGTGCTGGCGGATCGTGGCTCGGCGCCAACTCTGGTGTTCGACGAAATCGACACCGGTGTCGGCGGAGCGGTGGCGGACGCCATCGGGCAAAGGCTGATGCGGCTCGCCGGCAAAGTGCAGGTGCTGGCCGTCACCCACGCCCCGCAGGTCGCGGCCCGCGCAGAAGGCCATTTCCGCATCGCCAAGAGCGCCGCCGACAAGGGCAAGCGCGTCGCCACCCGCGTCGAACCGCTTGCGGAAGACGCCCGACGCGAGGAAATCGCCCGCATGCTGTCGGGCGCGACCGTTACGGACGAGGCCCGCGCGGCCGCCGGAAAGCTGCTGGCGGCCAGCTAGCGCCGGATCGTCAGGGTAATTTCCCCGACCTTCACGCCGAATTTCGAAACGACCGCCCGATTCAGCACCACATTCGGCGCAGTCTGGGTCAGCACATCCTCGAATCGCACGATGGTCGCCGAACCCTGCGAAGTCAGGTCAGCCTCATAGGAGAGACGGAAAGACTTCCCGTCCTGCACGCCGGTTGCGGTTCCGATCACATCTTCCCGCGTGCCAGACCATTTTCCGTCCGCAAGTTTCGTCAAACGCCACGTCTTGCGATCGCGCGCGCCGTCCGCAAACACGAAATCCTCGGCCAGAACCAGCGTGCTGCCGTTCCAGCGGCCGTTCAGCGTTGCGGTGAGCTTGCGCTCCGCGCCGGTAATCGTGTTGCGGAACACGCCTTCCGCCCGCGTACGGCCCGCCAGAAATTTCTCGATCTGGAGCGGCGCATCGCGAAACGCCGCATCCGGCGCCGGAACTGTGGCGCATCCAGCGAGCGGCGCGACAACGAGGGCGAGGCAAAGCTTGAGAGCGCTCATAGGACCAATCCGCTTAAGAGTTGCTTCTATTACGCGCGGAAGGCCCAAATGGTTCAGATGCACGACGACTTTGCGCCGGGGGACGGCTGCGCTAAATCTGCTTCATGAAGAGCCCCCAGCAGATCAGCACCATGTCGGCCCGTCAGGCGCGCAAAGAACACGAACGGCTTGCCGTCGAAATCGCCGAACACGATGTGCGCTATCACCAGCAGGATGCGCCGACGATTTCGGACGCAGAATATGACGCGCTGCGTCGTCGTTTCGACGAACTGGAAGCAGCTTTTCCGGAGTTGACGCAGCAGAGCCTCGTGGCCCACAAGGTCGGCGCGGCCTCGTCTGAAAAATTTGCCAAGGTGCGCCATGTCGTGCCGATGCTGTCGCTCGGCAATGTTTTCGATGTGGAGGAAGCCGGCGAATTCGTCGCGCGCGTGAAACGCTTTCTGGGATTGCCGGTCGACGCCCCACTTGCCTTCACGGCCGAACCCAAGATCGACGGCCTGTCGATTTCGCTTCGCTACGTAAAGGGCGAATTCATACAGGCCGCAACGCGCGGCGATGGCTTCGAGGGCGAGGACGTCACCGCCAATGTGCGCACCATCGGGGAAATCCCGCATCAATTACACGGTCCGCATGTGCCCGACGTCTGCGAGGTGCGCGGCGAAATCTACATGACGCACGCCGATTTCGCTGCGCTCAATGCGCGGCAGGCGGAAGCCGGCGAAAAGACATTTGCGAACCCGCGCAATTCCGCCGCCGGCAGTCTGCGCCAGCTGGATTCCACCATCACGGCGAAACGCACCCTGCATTTCTTCGCCTATGCGTGGGGCGATATGAGCGTCCTGCCGGCAGACACCCAGACCGGCATGATCGAAAAATTCAAAAGCTTCGGATTGCCGGTAAATCGGCTCACCGTACTGTGCCACAGCGCCGAAGACATGATCGCCCATTACCGGCTGATCGAGGCGCAACGCGCCACACTCGGCTATGACATCGACGGCGTCGTCTACAAGGTCGACAATCTGGCGCTGCGGGAGAGGCTCGGATTTGTTTCGCGTTCGCCCCGCTGGGCGGTGGCGCACAAATTTCCGGCCGAACGCGCCACGACGATCTTGCGCGATATCGAAATTCAGGTTGGCCGCACCGGCTCGCTGACGCCTGTGGCGAAACTCGAACCCGTGACGGTCGGCGGCGTCGTGGTGTCGAACGCGACGCTGCACAATGAAGACCAGATCGCCAAACTCGATGTGCGCATCGGAGATACTGTCGAATTGCAACGCGCCGGCGATGTGATTCCGCAGATCGTGTCTGTGGTGATGGAGAAGCGCCCGGCGCACACGAAGACTTATGAATTTCCGCAGATCTGCCCGGCCTGCGGTTCTGCCGCCATCCGCGAACTCGACGAAAAGGGCGTGGCCGATGTGGTGCGCCGCTGCACCGGCGGTCTCGTATGTCCGGCGCAGGCAGTCGAGCGGCTGAAACATTTCTGCTCGCGCAACGCCATGGACATTGAAGGTCTGGGCGACAAACAGATCGAATTCTTCTACGAAAAGGGCCTGATCAAAACGCCCGCCGACATATTCACTCTTGAGAAGCGCAACGAAGCCAGTCTGTCGAAGATCGAGAATTTCGAGGGCTTCGGCAAAACCTCCGTGCGCAATCTCTTCGCCGCCATCGAGGCGCGCAGAAAGATCCCCATCAACCGCTTCATCTTCGCGCTGGGCATCCGGCATGTGGGCGAAACCAATGCGCGCCGTCTGGCGCGGCACTTTGGCGACTTCGACGCGCTGCGCAGCACGGGCCGCGCCGCAACAGATGAAAACTCCGAGGCACGCGCCGAACTCAACAACATCGAAGGCGTCGGCGATGTGGTGGCCGAAGCCGTCGCGGATTTCTTTGCCGAGTCCCACAACGAGGACGTGCTGGACGCGCTGCTGACGCAGGTTGCGCCCGAGCCCATGGAAGCGGTGAAAAACGACAGCCCTGTCGCTGGCAAAACCATCGTGTTCACCGGCGCGCTGGAACGCATGACGCGCGAGGAGGCCAAGGCGCAGGCCGAGCGCATGGGCGCCAAGGTTGCAGGCTCCGTGTCGAAGAAAACCGATTTACTCGTCGCGGGTCCGGGCGCAGGATCGAAACTCACGAAGGCGCAGGAGCTCGGTGTCGAAGTGATCAGCGAAGACGAATGGTTCGTCCGCACCGGACAGAATTGAGATCGACATGAAAAGTCTGCTGGCCGGCGTCGCCTTCTTGTCTGTTTGCGCCTTCGCGCCCGCAAAGGCTGCAGACGATACGCCCGAGGCGCTGATCGAAACCGCCTATGCGCAAGTGAAGAAAGTCTTCGCACCCGGCGGCGCATCGACCGCCAAATTCGATCCGCTGGCAAAGCCCAACGCGCCGAAGTTTTTCACCAAACGCGCGCTCGACAATCTCGCCGCCGCGCAAAAGAAGGACGAGATGGCGCTGGATTTCGACCCTTTCATCGCCGGGCAGGACGCCGAACTCGGCCCCATCACGATCAAGCGACTTTCGGGCGACGCCTGCGCCGCAAAGGTGGAAGCAACAGTAGTCAATTTCGGTAAACCGGCGCGCATTCTGTTCGATGTCGTCCATACGCGCGCCGGCTGGCGCATCGCCGAGATACGCGGTCCCGAATATATCTTCACCCAAGTTGGCCGCAAGACCCCGCTGCCGCCCGAAAAGGGTATCTGCTGAATCTATTGTGCTGAAGCGTAGCGCTGCCGGTACGTGGTGGTGAGCCGAAAGGCCGACAGCATTTCTTCGTGAGTCTTCATCTGCTGAAGCGCAATCGTGCGACAACCGCCCGCCCCGTTGCCGCCATGGTCGGCCGCCAGTTCGCACCACGCATAGGCGACAACGGAACTCTGCGGCACGCCCTTGCCGCGCAAATAGAGACGGCCCAGCATAGCCTGCCCCTCGGCCTGTCCGTGTTCGGCAGCCTTGTGATACCAGTAGGCGGCGGCCTCTGCATCCATCGTAACGCCGAGACCACGATCGAACATGAAGCCGATAGAGGCCTGCGACTTGGCGTCTTCGCGCTCGGCCAGTGGATGCCAGATGCCCATCGCAATATCGTAATCGCCACGCTGAAAGGCCGAGAGGCCCTTGCGGAAGCCCTCGTCCGCTTCATTCGACCGTGCTGGCTCGTTCGCCAGCAGGGCCCACAACCCGGCCATTATCAAGGAAAACGTCGCCCGACCTTTCGCCATTGCGATTCTCCGCGTCTGCTCCCGGACTTTCGGGAATGATGACACCGGAAAAGGACGAGGCAAACGCCGTGCAAGTTCCGCCGATCACATACAGGTGATCAGATATCCACCACGTCGCGGGTCGCGTCCGCCACCGCCCAGCGGGCGCTCATCTGCAATTCCGCCCCGGCGCGCGCCGCCAGTTCCTCGGCAGCCGCTTCCACCGAGCCCCAGCCGTTCGACTGGAGAGTCACCACCACCCGGCGGGATGCCGGCATCACGATGGTCCGCGCATCCTGTCGCCAGTTCCAGCGCCGGCACAGCACATGCGCCTCATCGGCATAAACCACCTCGCCGGCTTTCGGCGGCTGTTCCGGCCCCAGCCCCTCGATCGGCGCCATATCCAGAAACGTGTCGCCCTCGCGGGCGAACCGGAAGGCCAGATCGCCCGTCACGAGGTCGAGATCGTCCGCCCCCACGCACAGAACATGGGCAAGCGAAACCGCATTGTAGAGATCGACCAAACCGTTGATGGGCGGCAGGGTATCGCCCGCCAGCACGCGCTTCACAAGCCGCTCGACAGACGAGCGATAGCTGGTGCTCTTGATCCCGAAACCCTTGTAGGCCGAACGCCAGGCGGCCACACCCGGAATGCCCGACAATTCCTGCCCGGCCCAGCGCGTCCTGCAGTCGGCTTCCGCCTGCGCGACAAAATCCGCGATCCCCGGCGTGCGAGTCGCCGAAACCCCATCGCCCTCCAGCACCACAATGGCGACCCAGAAGTCGGGAAAGCGTTGAAGCAATTCAGAAATAACAAGGCGCGTCATGGGCAAAAGGCGATCCGGCTATGAGTCGATGGCGCAAACTAAAGGCGATCAGGCGCTTTGCGAAGCTCTGATGATTATGCATCGCATCACGCAAATCGACCCGTTTGTCGCGGCCGGGTCACCATTTCGTGTTGCGGATTGACCGGATGTGTCATGCGAGTGACGAACAAAGAGCCTACAAGATGTCCATCACATCGGGAGCAAGGTTCATGCTGACGGATCGCTACAACGGCGAACATTCGACGTCAGACCGCCATGCCGTAGAGGCATTCGAGCGAGCTGCCTTCGAGTTTCTGGCCCATCGCCCGGGCGCCGGACCTCTGCTGGATCAGGCGCTTGAACACGATTCCGACCATGTTTCCAGCGTCGCACTCAAGGGTTTCGGCAGCGTGTTGCTCGCCCGCAAGGAGCATGTGGCGACGGCGCGCATATTCGCCGCACGGGCCATTGCGGCGGTGGGCGCAAGGCCCGCAACCGGCGGAGAACGGGCGCTTGCGGCGGCGCTCGACAAGGCCTCGCGCGGAGAATGGCTCGCGGCGGCGGATATTTTGCAATCCCGGCTGGTTGATCAACCGCTCGATGCTGTTGCGCTGAAACTCGCACACGGGCTGCGTTTCCTCGCCGGCGATCAGGACGGAATGCTGGCCGGAACAGCGAGCGTCATTAACTCATGGTCGCCATCAATTCCCGGCTATGGCTTCGCGCTTGGCTGTCACGCCTTTGCGCTGGAAGAACATGGCCACTACCGGGCCGCCGAACAGACGGCAAAAAAAGGATTGTCCTTTGAACCCGCCGACGTGTGGGGTCTGCACGCCATTGCGCATGTCCACACGATGGAAGGTCGCTATGACGACGGCATTGCGTGGCTGACGCAGACGAGTCCCGTCTGGGCGTCCAGCAATAATTTCACCTTTCATCTGTCTTGGCACATCGCGCTCCTGCACTTCTCCAAAGGCGAGATCGGCCGCGCGCTGGAGCTTTACGACCGCGAGATTCGTCCCGGCCTCAGCGACGATTTCCGTGACATCGCCAATGCGGTTTCGCTGCTCTGGCGCATGCGGCAACAGGGAATCGACACCCGCGAGCGTTTCGCGGAACTGCATGCCTTCGCCAGAACGCGCGCCCAGGATTCCACGCTAGTCTTTGCCAGCCTGCATCACCTGCTGACCATGAAAGCCTGCGGCGACTGCGCGGGCGTCAAGGAAATCCTGCACACCATCAACCGTCTGGCTGATCGGCAGACTGGCGATCAGTCGTCCATTGCGAGCGATGTCGGCGTCGAACTAGCGCGTGTGATCGCCGGGTTGACGCCCAACGCCGGCGCGCACGCCGAATTCGGCAGGCTTGCACGCATGACGTCTCGCATCGGTGGCAGCAATGAACAACGCGACGTCTTCCTGCGCACACTGGCGCTTGTCGCCGCCGACGATGGTGACCGCGCCGGCGCCGAAAGCGTTCTGGCCATTCGTCACAAACTCAAACGCGAAACGCATTTTGCCGGAATAGTCGCGATACGCATCGAAAAGGGCATCGAAAGTCAGGCAGTCCGCGAGGTTGCTTGAGATTGCAGGCCGGAAGGGCTAGTCCAGCTTTCTTTCGATCATCCGGATCACCAGCTTGAACGTCCCTGCTCCGCAACCGAGCGTCAAAGCCACGCCCGTGCGTCGCGCACGCGATCCGCGCCTCGATTTCTTTCGCGGGCTCGGCATGTTCATCATTCTGATCGCCCATGTGCGATCAAACTCGTGGGCAAGCTGGATTCCCGCGCGCTTCGGTTTCAGCGACGCCGCAGACATGTTCGTTTTCTGCTCCGGCATGGCCTCGTCCCTCGCTTTCGGGCGCTTGTTCGTCGAAACCGGTTGGTGGCAGGGAACAGCCCGCATCCTGTTCCGCATCTGGCAGGTTTACTGGGCGCATATCGGTAGTTTTCTCATTGTCTGCCTCGTCATGCTGACGGCAGATTCATGGATCGGCAGCGAGCACTACATCAACGGCGAAATCCCCATCGGGGAATTCCTGCAGAACGTGCGCGAACGCCTGCCGCAATTTCTGACGCTGCACTACACGCCGGCCTATTTCGACATATTGCCCATGTATCTGGCGATCCTCGCCATGGTGCCTATTGTGATGGGACTTGCGAAAATCGATCCGCGACTGGCTGGCGCCTTCGTGGTCGCCTGCTGGATCGGGGCGAATTTCTTCGGACTGAACTTCATCGGCGACCAGAAGACCGGCGAGGGCTGGTATTTCAATCCCTTCGGCTGGCAATTGATCTTCTTCACCGGTTTCGCGTTAATTCGCGGCTGGTTGCCCGCGCCGCCGATCAATCGAGCGCTTGTCATCACCTCCATTTCAATCGTTGTCGCCGCTGCCCCGATCTCCTGTCAGGAAGGCTATCAATGCTATGCGGGCTTCGGTCATGCGCCCGTACTGGCCGACGTTCAGGACCATCTGCGCGAATGGTGGACTGGCAAGAACAACTACGGGTTCCTGCGCTACATTCATTTTATGTCGACGGTTTATCTGGCCTTTGTGCTGGCCGGAGAACGCGGACGCAATCTGAAGGGCCCGCTGGTGGACATAACCCTGCAAGTGGGCCAACAAACGCTCGCGGTGTTCCTCACCGGACTGGTGGCGGCGCAGATCATGGGCATCGCGCTCGACCTGATGGGGCGAACCTTCGTCACGCAGGCTTTGGTCAATCTGGCAGGCTTTGCGATCCTGATCGCCGCCGCCCGCGTCGTCGGGTGGTTCAAGAGCCCGCCATGGCGCGGGCCGGCGAAAACCTCAGCCGGTGCGGCCTAGAATGGCGTTGCCGATCTTCTTCATGCGCGTCGACAGGCGATGGCGCCCCTGCTCGCGATCAACCACGTCCTGACTGGTCACCCAGTTGAGCTGGATCGCCCGGCGCGGGCCCTCATGCGGCTTGTGGCCGTGCCATGACTTGTCGGAGCGCAAGAACGCCAGCAACGTGCCTCCGTTGGGCGGCACTTCGGCGACCGGATTTTCGAGCGATGTCCCGCTGCGCAAGACCCGCAAACGCCCGCCTTCGGCCTCCCAGCCTTCGTTCATATAGAGCAGCACGGTGATGATCTTGGTGCGGGAATCCGTATGGATTTCGCCGTCGCGCGCCCGAACGAAACCGCGCACCGTGTACATGGTCGGGCGTCCCGTCAGGTCGATCCCGAACTTCGTTTCAATGGCCTTGCGAAAGGCCTCGCCCTGCAATTCCTCGATCAGCCCGGCGAAATGCCCCGCAATGGAGAGTTCGGACGGCGGATGCGAGCCCGGGCCGGGAACGATTGGAAAATCCTTCGAGACCTGCGGAAAAGCTGAGGGCTCGATGAAATTCGGCACGATCAGAAAATCGTAAGGGTCGCGTTCGAGCGGCGTGCGCCCGAGGGCCGGAAGATCGAGATAACCCATTTTGGCGTCGCTTGATTCCATCATGCCGCCCGTTTGGGCGGCATGAAGATGACGGAGGGCGTCCGATTTGGCAAATCGGACGCCGTTTCAGTGGATTGCAGGCTGGTCAGACGTTCCGGGTCGCGTAAATGGCCGCCACCGACGCCGCCGCGCGCAGATCGCTGGCCGAAGGCGAAGCCGCAGCGTTGAAGCCCTGATCCAGCCGACCGGCTTCGAACCGCAGATCGCCGCTTGCAATGGCTGCGTTGAACTGCTCCCGTACCTCGTCGCTGGCGTGAATATCCACCGCCATCAGCAAGGCCAGCGCCGAACGCTCCGAAGTCTGCGTCCGCCCCAGACGATAGAGATTAGCCAGCCGCTTTGCGGCGCGTGGCGTCGCGCGGAAGACCTCATTCAGTCGGTCGATCATTGCGGCCTCGCCCGACGACAAAGCCTCGTCGAGCGCCGCCTTCTGTTCGTCTGTCGACAGGATGGCCGCCGAAACGCGCCACGGAATCTGGACGTATTTTGCAAGACGCTCCCCGTCGCGCGCCCAGATGCGATCAGGATCGCAGACCAGCGCCGACACGAACGACGGGCTGCCGAGGAACGAATGGCCGGCCTCAATAATGCGCGCAGCCCTGTCGGCAGGCACAGCGTCGAGATTGTCGAACGCAACCACGATGCGCTGCGGGGCTCGGGTCTGCCCGGCCTTCTGGATTTCGCGATCAAGAGACGCCACAAAATTGCGCGCTGCCTGAACGAGCTTGCCGGGACCGGTCTCGTCGAACGGACGTTCGGCGGCGACCGTCTGAACCGACGACTGGGACGAAACCCCGACCTTCTTTTCGGCTTCGTCGACGCGACGCGCCAGCGCATCTGCTTCTGTACCGAGCGCATCGACCAGACGCGTCTGATGGGAGATCAATCCATCGAGTTCGCGACGGCGGCTATCGAGGTCGTTCTTCAGCAGGTGCACGCCGCGAAACAACGGCATCGTGAAACGCAAGGCCCGCAGGACATTAACAACGAGTGCCGCCACGCCGGCCCACATGGCTGCCCGCGCTGCAAGCTGGACGATTTCCACATTGGACTGAACGAAACCGAGCGTCGGGCCGAGTTTGTCGCCGCCCGTATCGCGCAGCCAGCCGAGCCAGATATCGCGACTGGCGAAAAGCTTCTCGAGCCCGAAAGAAATCAGGAAGAACACAATCGCCCAGACGATCAGCCGGGTCTGTCCCCGGAAAGCCCAGAGCGAATGGAAAAACGCCCCGATGCGGCCGGTCAATCCGCCGCCCTCGGCCACATCGCGCACCAGATCCTTTTAGGTGGCGACAGGATCGCTGGCGGTGAAGCCGAACGCCCGCAGGCGACCATCGATCCGCGCCCTGTTGGTGCGGGCGTAGGATTCGATCCGCGATCCGCTGGTGTCGTAAAGCACCGTCTCGGTGAGCCGCGAGCGGCGGCCATCAAGCTCGTTGAGCGACAGACGTTCTGCATCGAGTTTCCGGCGGGTTTCGCCCAGCCGGTCGGTCGCCTCACGGGCGATCGCGATTGGATCGCGGCCCGACTGTGCGCAATCCTGCGCCAGTTCCGTGTAGGATTTTCCGTCCGGACCGGTGACGCCTAGCTCTTCGTAAATCCGCGCGGCAATCAGCGTCGCGGGCTCGTCACCTGCCTGCGCGGCGTCAACCCGCACCGTCATGATCCGCGACAGTTCGGGCTTGCCCGCAGCAGCCTGACGGGCGATTTCGCCGATGCGACCCAGCAGGCTATCGAGCGCGAAACTCTTGCCGCTACCCGGCCCGCCGAAAATCCCTACCGTGAACGGACCCTCTGCTTGCGAATGCGTCACCAGTTTCGCCACAGGTTCCAGCGCGATCCCGATCCCGTGCCGGTCCGGCCCGCCGGAACGGTCGCTGGAGAAAATCGGCCCTGAAACGGGCGGGACGCTGCCCCGAGCGGAAGAGGCGGCGGCATCGGCGTGAGAAAGAGTTTCGGTCAAATTCCGTCTCCAGAGACCCGGGAGCTTGAGTATGAATGGGCCACTTTTATCATGCTCCGGCACGGCGCGTACCCCGACATTGTGACATGCAGGGGGCGGAGAGCGGTTTCATCCACCGCAAACATTCAGCACGCTGGACCCGGAGCCTTCCCCCCGCTAGAACTCGCCCGAGCATTTTCCACTAAAACGCGAGACTTCACGCCCATGGCGCGGCAATTCATCTACCATATGCAGGGCCTGTCCAAGACGTGGCCGGGCGGCAAGAAAGTCCTCGAAAACATCCATTTGTCCTTCTACCCAGACGCCAAGATCGGCGTGCTCGGCGTCAACGGCTCGGGTAAGTCCACCCTGCTGAAGATCATGGCCGGGATGGACAAGGAATATACGGGCGAAGCCTGGGTCTCCGAGGGCGCGCGCGTCGGCTATCTGCCGCAGGAGCCGCAGCTCGATACGACGCTCGACGTGCGCGGCAACGTCATGCTCGGCGTGAAGGCCAAGAAGGACATTCTCGACCGCTACAACGATCTCGCCATGAACTACTCGGACGAGACGGCGGACGAAATGACAAAACTGCAGGACGAGATCGAGGCGCAGGGCCTTTGGGATCTCGACTCACAGGTCGAACAGGCCATGGAAGCGCTCGGCTGTCCGCCCGACGACTGGGAGGTCGAAAAGCTCTCGGGCGGCGAACGCCGCCGCGTCGCGCTCTGCCAACTCCTGCTCGCCAAGCCCGAATTGCTGCTACTCGACGAGCCCACCAACCATCTCGACGCCGAGACCGTGAACTGGCTCGAAGGCCATTTGCGCGACTATCCGGGCGCGATCCTGGTCGTCACCCACGATCGCTACTTCCTCGACAATGTCACCAGCTGGATTCTCGAACTCGATCGCGGCCGCGGCATTCCTTACGAAGGCAATTACACCGCATGGCTGAAGGCCAAGCAGAAGCGCCTGATGCAGGAATCCTCCGAAGACAAGGCCCGCCAGCGCGCCATCGAGGCGGAATCGGAATGGATCGCGGCCTCCCCCAAGGCCCGTCAGGCCAAGTCGAAAGCCCGTATCCAGCGCTACGAGGATCTGGTCAACAAGCAGAACGACCGCACGATCAATACGGCGCAGATCATCATTCCGGTGGCCGAGCGCCTCGGCAACAACGTCATCGACTTCGAGCACCTCAACAAGGGTTTTGGCGACAAGCTGTTGATCGACGATCTGTCGTTCAAGCTGCCGCCGGGCGGCATTGTCGGCGTGATCGGCCCGAACGGCGCGGGCAAAACGACATTGTTCCGCATGATCACCGGGCAGGACAAGCCCGACGGCGGCAAGATCGCCATCGGCGAATCCGTGCATCTGGGCTACGTTGACCAGTCGCGCGATGCGCTCGACGACAAGAAAACTGTCTGGGAAGAAGTCTCGGGCGGCAACGACATCATCTATCTCGGCAAGCGCGAGATCAATTCACGCGGCTATTGCTCGACCTTCAACTTCAAGGGCGCGGACCAGCAGAAGAAGGTCGGCATGCTCTCGGGCGGTGAACGCAATCGCGTGCATCTCGCAAAAATGCTCAAGAGCGGCGCGAACGTCCTGCTACTCGACGAACCCACGAACGATCTCGACGTCGACACACTGCGCGCGCTCGAAGATGCGCTCACCGAATTCGCCGGCTGCGCGGTCATCATCTCCCATGATCGCTTCTTCCTCGACCGCATCGCCACCCACATGCTGGCCTTCGAAGGCGACAGCCATGTGGAATGGTTCGAGGGCAACTTCCAGGATTACGAGGAAGACAAGAAACGCCGTCTTGGCATCGATTCCGTCATCCCGCATCGGCTGAAGTACAAGAAGTTTTCGAGGTAACTTCTACGATCCGTGCAGAATTTAACCTTTGAAAACGAAAGCACATCAGGGCTTCCCATGACCGATCAATCCGCTGCCTCCCTGTCCAACGCCCGCGCCGAGGAACTTCGACTGCGCCAATATGTGGCGGCCTGCACCCTTCTGCTCAACCATGAAGGTCTGATGGGATATAGCGGCCATGTGAGTTCGCGCCTGCCGGGCAGCGAGCATTACCTGATCCAGCCATTCGAGGTGAGCCGCGCCGGCATCAAGCCGACCGACCTATTGATCTGCGATTACGACGGCAAGGTGGTCGAAGGACCCAAGGGCACACGCCCCCCGGCGGAAGTGTTCCTGCACGGCGAAATCCTGCGCGTTCGCCGGGATGTGAACGCCGTGGCGCATTTTCACCACGATCTCACCAACGTGTTCACGCTGGTCGAAGGCGCGAAACTCCTGCCGCTGAAGAACCATTCGATCCGCTGGGTCAGCGGCATTCCGATTCACCCGGACCCGTCCCACGTGAGCGATTCAAAGCTCGGCAAGGCTGTTGCCGATACGCTTGGGCCCCATCACGCCATGCAGATCCGCGCCCACGGACAGATCGTGACGGCTGAATCCCTGCCGGCCCTGCTGGTCGATTGCGTGCACTTCGTCGAGAACGCCACCACCATGTATCAGGCCGCCATGCTGGGCAAAGTCATGCCGCTGACGGAAGCCGACATCGCGGCCTTCTCGCGCGAATTCAAGCGCGTGCCGCATGTGTCGAAGCTCTGGACCTATTATGTCGGCAAGGGCCGCGCCGCCGGCATTCTGCCGACCGACTGGGACATCGAGTAAATTAAAGCTCGCGAGGCGCACACAACCTGTGCGTCTCGAAAGTTGATCGCTTCAGCCCACCGGCGCCATCTGCTTGCCGAGCATCAACGGCTCAAGTTCTTCAAGCGACACAACGTTGGCGTATTTGGCGTGCATGTCGAACAGATTGGCGCAATGCGCATAGTTCGAACGGTCGAAACAGCAATCATCCACAACGATCGTATTGAACCCGTGCGAGAAGCAGTCGACTACCGAGGCGCGTACGCAGCCTGAGGTCGAGACGCCGCACAGGATCACCGTATCGACCTGGTTCTGCACCAGATAGCTGGCGAGCGGCGTTTGAAAGAACACGCTGGCGCGGGTCTTTTCGAGAATCCACTCGTCCTCGCGTGGCGTGACCTGCGGCGGAAATTCGTTGAACTTCGGCGGCTGAAGCACATTGCGCGTGCTCTTGGTCGCCTTGCCGGCATAGAGCACATTGGTCGGATGCCCGCGGGTGAACACAACGGGCCGTCCCAATTCGCGGAACATCCCGATCAGCTTTGCTATGCGCGGCATGGTCTCCCACGCCACAGGCCCGCAGGCCGGACGAAACTCAGCAATCGCCTCGTCAATCGTCAGCCCTTCCGAGCCCGTGAAACCATAGGTCACATCGACCACGATCAGCGCCGTCCGTTCGCCGATTTTGGCGGAACCCATGAAGCCCGCCTTGTCGTAGTTCTTCAACTCGTCGGCGGGAATCTGCTTCATCCATTCTTTCATTGCATACTCCTGAATGAAGATTTTAACGGGCTCGCGCAGCCCTGAGTTCTGTCAGATAGTCTTCCAGCGCAGCTCGCAACGTGAAGGCCGGCTCCCAGCCCAGATATTGCTTTGCGCGCGACAGATCGAGCGGACAGTTCTTCGACTTCGCGGATTCGCCCGACTCAACCTCGACCTGCACGTTCGGGAATATCGCCCGCACATTGTCGACAACTTCGCTGAACGGCGTCACGCGACCGCTTCCGATATTGAAAACATTGACGGGCGGCATCGGGATCGTACAGGCGAGATCGACTGCGCGCCCCATGTCCGCACCATAAACATATTCGTTATTCACCGCTTCCGACGCCGCAATGCGTGCAGGCTTTCCGTCGAGCCCGCTTTCCAGAAGCGCCTGCATCTTCATGCCGCCCGACGAGCCCGACCAGAAATGGCCGAAGCCGAAAACATTCGCGGGCCGCAGCATGACAAGTTCGAACTTGTAATTGTTCGCATAGGCTTCGAGGATCAGTTCTTTCGCGCCCTTGAAATTCCCATAGCCGCGTCCCGCGCCGCGCGGAAAGTCTTCTGTCACAGCGCCATCCTGCTTGCGCCGCGCATCGTACACGCCGAATGTGCTGATATGCACGAGGCGCTGCACGCCCGTCAGCCGCACGGCTTCAGCCACATTGCGCGTGCCGCCGAGATTGATGTCGAAGGCTGCCGACAGCGATTGTTCAACGCGTCCGCCGATCAGTCCCGCCGTATGCACCACGCGGCTGACCTTGTGATCCTGAATGGCCGCAATGATCGCCGGCAGATCGCGCACGTCCTTGCGCAGAAAAGAATAGCCGCTCTTGCCGAGTTTGAACTCGATAAAGTCGGCGCGCGGTTCGGGATCGAGGAATACTACATGCTCGCCGCGCGCGATCGCCAAGCGAGCGAAAGATGTGCCGATCAGTCCGGCGCCTGTGACCAGAGTTGTCATGTTTGCTCCGTAGTTCAACCGGGGAATTCAGCGAGGCGGAAACGCCCGTAGGCTGCAGCCGCGCTGTCCCATGTCACCGAATGATGCGCCGCAGCCGCATAGACGTCGCGGAACTGACGCTGCAGCACGCTGTCAGCATAAAGTGCGCGGCCTCCGGCGGCATTGAACAGGCGCGACACTGCCGAGATCGCTAACTGGCACGCATAGGCGGCGTTCCGCTTGCCCTGCGCCGACATGTGTTTGGTGACAGTTTCGTTGCGCTCGAGAACCTGCATGGTCTCGCGAATGGCACCCATATACATGCGCGAGGCTGCCTCGATTTCCGCTGCCGACTGACCGGCCCCGAACTGGATGCCGGGATCTTCCGCAACCACAGTACCGCGCGAACGGCGCGGGCCCGTGTAGCGGAAGTAATTGTCCAGAAATCCTTCGGCGACCCCAACCGCAACCGCCGTATAGCTGACCGCAGACACGCCGCCGCGCGGCAGGCGCGTCACCGGCGAAGTATAGAACTTATGGCCCGGCGCAGTGCCTTCATCATAGTCCTTCTTGTCGAGCACACGGTGCGCGGGCACGAAGGCGTTTTTCACTTCAAAGCTTTTGCTGCCGGTGCCGGCGAGGCCGACCACATTCCAGTCGTCAATGATTTTGATGTCGGATTTCGGAATGAGGGCGAAAACGCCCTTGCCCTTCTGGCCATTCTCGTAAACGAAACCGCCGCAGATCACCCAGTCGGCATGGTCGATACCGCTGCAAAAACCATGCACGGCATTCCACAATATGCCGCCTTCGACCGGCGCTCCCTTGCCGACCGCCGCAACCGCCACGCAAACGCGCGCAGTGGAATCCTTCGCCCAGACATCGTCCTGCGCATCGAGCGAAAAGGCAGACAGCTTTAGCGGATTGTCCGCCAGCACCATGTGAACCCAGGCTTGCGATCCGCAACCGCGCGCCAGCGTCTGAATGACCTCACACAACACATCGTAGCCAAGATCGTAACCGCCGTAACGCGCCGGTTGGCAGATGCGCAGTAGGCCGTTGTCGACATAATCGCGCACCGTTTCATCCGGCGCTCGGCGCAATTTCTCGCAAGCCTCCGAGCGAGAAGCCAGCACCGGCACGAGCGCCTCGGCGCGGGCCAGAACCTGCTCGCGCGTCTGTGCGTCGCTGCGCAGTTCGGTCGGTGAAATGTTGAGATTCATGGCCTGCTCAGCAACCCGAAGGATGCGCTCCCGATGTACGATTCAAGGTTAAATCAAACGCCGCGCGTATGCGATGTCTGTATTGACGCAGGTTCCCGTTCAGGGATTGGCGATCTTGCGCAAGCGGTCCACCACCTGCGGCGGCGTCTTGTAGGTGCGCTCGATGATCGCCTGTAATTCTTCGCCCGTAATGGTCTTGCTGACGCCGAGTTGTAGCTTGTCAGCCTCAGACATGAAGTCTGCATCCGCGAAAGTTTCCATCACGGCCTTGCGCAAGGCCGCTACACGCTCAGGCGGCGTATTCTGCGGCGCAAGAAACGGACGCCCCAACGCCAGAGGAGCAACAGCCGCCTGCCAGAGCAACTTGTCGTCTTCTTTCGTCATCAGGTCTGGCGCAAACGGCACGTCGCCAAGGGCCTTTTCGCGTTCGGACCCGTACTGGACGATGAGCTTGACCTTCTTGTCGGCAATCCATGTGGGACGCGTCGACATCAGCGAATTGTAGAAGGCGCTCGGATAGCCGTCGAGTTCGCCCTTTTCCATCGCCAGCAGCGCATCGTTCTGTCCCGGATAACCGACGATAATCTTGAGTTTCAGACCGAGCGTCTCGATCAACATACGACCGTAAAAGCTCGGCGTCGAATTCGCCCCGGACGAACCGAGTTTCAGTTCGGTCTTGCGCGCATCCTCGATCGAGTTGACGGGCGATTCATGCCAGATCGTCAGAATGCTGACTTCCTTGCCGGGAGAACCGAGGTAGTTGAATTTTGTTGCGTCGTAATCAGCTTCCTTCGTGCCGTACATCGGCTCGAACGGCGTATTGCTGTTGGCGATCGAAATGGTCGTGCCGTCTTTCGGCGCGGACACGGCCATGAATTTGGTGGCGATGATGCCGCCAGCGCCGGTCATATTGCGCACGATGACGGTCGGATTGCCCGGAATATGTTTGCCCATGTAACGCGCAGCAGTGCGCGCCAGCAGATCGTAACCGCCGCCGGCGCTGCCGCCGACCACAATGGAAACGGTCTTGTCCTTATAGAAATCCGAGATCGCGTCAGCCGATGCGCCTTGCGCGAAAATCGATAGACCGAGCGCCGTTGCGAAAGCGCATGCCTTCTTGTTCATTTTGCGTCCCTCCCGAGGATTGGCGGCATGTAGCCATGCCGCCGGTCGAGACGCAAGCGGCCCAGCTTGAGACTATTGCTGGGCGAGGCGACGCAGACGTGCGATCAGTTCGGGCGGCGATTGGTAGGCCTTGACGATTTCTGCCTGCAATTGCTCGCCGGTGCGCGGGGTGCCGACACTGAGTTGCAAGCGCCCGGCGTCCGCGATGAATTCCGGATCGGCGAAGACATCCGCCACCGCCTTGCGCATCGCCGCCACCCGGTCCGCCGGCACGCCCGGCGGCATCAGGAAAGGACGGCCAATCGCCAGCGGCGCAAAGGCGACTTCGAGAAGGGCCTTGTCTTCGGGTTTCGTGATGAGATCGGGCGCAAACGGCACGTCCTGCAATTCCGGCTGCTTCATCGGGCCGTACTGGACGATGAGCTTCACCTTCTTGTCGCGCAGCCATTCGGGCCGCGTCGAGGTCAGGGCGCTGTAGAATGTGCTCGGATAGCCATCAAGCTCGCCGCGCTCCATCGCCAGAAACGCTTCATTCTGGCCCGGATAGCCAACGACGATCTTCATCTTGGCGCCAAGCGTCTCATTGAGCAGGCGCGCATAGAAACTCGGCGTCGAATTGGCCCCGGAAGCGCCCACATTGATCTCAATCTTCCGCAGGTCGTCGATATTATTCACCTTGGAGGAATGCCACAGCGCCACAAGCCCGATTTCGACGCTGGGAGTCCCGAGCCAGTTGAATTGCGTGGCGTCATAGATAGCCTCCTTCGTGCCGAACATCGGCTCGAACGGCACGGTATTGTTGACGGTGCCGATGACCGAACCGTCTTTTGCCGCAACCCTGTAAATATGATTGGCCGGAATGATGCCGCCAGCGCCCGACATGTTCTGCGTCACAATCGTAGGATTGCCCGGAATATGCTTGCTGAGATGACGACCAACCGCGCGCCCGAGCGCATCGTATCCGCCGCCAGGTGCGGAGCCGATGACCATCGTCACCGTCTTGCCCTTGTAGAATTCAGCCGGCGTCTGGGCCAGCGCCATGCCGGCCCCCGCCACCGATAAGGCTGCAAGGACAGCAAACGAAAATGACTTCCGCATATTGATAACTCCGCTCATGTTCCGCTTGGCCCGTCGGGCCTCTGTAATCCCTTGAATGCAAGATAGCCGCCATCCATCAGCAGGTCCGCTCCCGTCATGAAGGACGATTCGTCGCTAGCCAGAAACAGCGCCCCATTGGCGATTTCGTGCGCTTGCCCGGTCCGGCCAACCAGATGAAACGGACCGCGCACCTTGTTGGCCGCCTCGCGCGTGCCGAAACGGCGTAGCGTGCGCCGTGTATCGATGGAGCCGGGCGAAATCGAATTGGCGCGAATATTGTCCTTCGCGTGATCGACCGCGAGGCATTTCGTGAACTGAATCAAGGCCGCCTTGGTGGTCGAATAGGTCGCCCGCAGCGGCACGCCGATTTGTCCCAGTTGCGAAGCCACCATCACGATGGTTCCGCCCCCCGCCGCCCGGATGGCCGGAATGGCGAAACGGCTCATCAGAAACGCGCCGGTCAGGTTCACCGCCAGCGCCTCGTCCCATTTTTCGACCGGCAGATCCTCAATCAACGAATCGGGCGTCACGGCCGCAGGCGTGTTCACATAGGTCGTTAGCTTGCCGAAGGCCCGCAGGGTCTCGTCGACGATGCGCTTTGCGTCATCGATCTTCGAACTGTCCGCCTCGAACCAGACCGCCTTACCGCCCTTGCCGGCAATGTCTTCGGCGACTTCGCGCGCAGCGTCGCCCCGAATATCCGCAACCGCCACCAAAGCGCCTTCGCTTGATAAGCGGCGCGCGATCGCCCCGCCGATTTCGCCGCCGCCGCCAGTGATCAGCGCCACCCGGCCCGCCAATTGCTTTGCTTCGCCCATCTGCGCACTCCATTTCGTCCAACATGACCGCCGCCGAAAGATTGTGCAAGAATGCCCGACCGGTTATGTCTGACCGATCAAAACGACTGCTGGGGAAACTCTTTATGGCGCGCATCTCAAGGCTCAACAAATATCTTCCGGCTTCCACAACGGCCCTCGTCATGTTCGATGCGCTGAACGGCTACCTGCATCCTGCCGACCCGAAAAAAGTGCAGTTCCTCGCCGAGCGCAACATCCTGCCGAACATGCAGCGCCTCATGGCCGGCGCCCGCAAGGTCGGCATGAATGCGTTTTATCCCAGCGGCGCGCATGCTCCAGACGGCTCCGACACTGTCGCGCGCCTCACCGACACCGATATGGATCTCGGCGCAGGCGGCGGAGTCGACAAGCCGATTGCTCCACGTTTTCACAAGGGCTCCAAGGATTCCGAAATCGCTCCTGAAATCGCCCCTGTGGCCGGCGACGTCATTGTGCCGAAACATCGCTGGAACTCGTTCTTCCAGACCGATCTTGACCTGCAGTTTCGCGTGCGCGGCATCGATACCATCATCATCTGCGGCGGCTCGACCGATGTGGGCATCGCCAGCACCGTGTTTGCGGCGCGCGATCTCGATTACGGTATCGTGGTCGTCAAGGATTGCTGCTATTCGGCCCGCGGCAACAACAACGAGTTCTTCATGGAGCGCGTGTTCCCCCGTATGGGCCGCGTGATGACGGTCGACCAGACCGTCGCCCTGATGCAGCCCTGATCCGGAGACTCATATGACAACGTCCATCGTCGCCAGCGACATGCTCTGCGAGAACGGCATGCCGTCTTTTATGGCCCGGCCCATGTCGCCCGGCCCGCACCCGGTCTATATTTTCATGCACGAACGCTACGGCCTCGTGCAGCACACGCGCGATCTGGCCAAGCGCTGCGCGGCTGACGGATTCGTCGTGCTCGCACCCGACTTTTTCTTCAAGCATCCCGACAAGAAGGCGCTCAACGCCGGCGATTCCCGCTACGATCTCACCGACCCGGAAGCGGTGGAATATCTCAAGGGCGCATTGGCGACCCTTGAAAAGCTCCCCTTTGCAGATATGAAGCGCGTCGCGGTCGGCGGTTATTGCCAGACCGGCCGTCACCCGCTGGTTTTCGCTTCGGAGGTTCCTATTGCGGCGGCTGTTGTCTGGTACGGTGGCGCCGCCAAACGCGAATGGCTGATCAGCGAACGCCAACCGAAGCTGCTGGACGACATGCTGGCGAAGATAACATGCCCGGTCTTCGGTTCATTCGGATCGGACGACCACATAATTTCCATCGACGATGTGCGCAAACTCCGCGACACGCTGGAAAAGCACCGGAAAAGCTACGACATCCACATCTACAATGGCGCGCCACACGGCTGGCTCAACGACACCATGCCGGGCCGCTATCGCAAGCCACAGGCCGAAGCCGGCTGGGCGGCCCAGCAACGCTTCCTCGCCCGGGTGCTTGCTCCAGACTACAAGAACGAGCCGATCACCTGTAATTTCGAAGCTTCGTACAGCAGCAACTACGATTTTTCGAAAAATGTCCGGCTTGAGTAAAATAGCTCGTCATCACTGACTTGATTTTGACATAGGCGCATGGATAGCTGGTTCGCGCGTCATGTCCTATCTGATCGAAAAACCCAAAATCAGCAGCTACCTGCGCGGCGTTCTGCGCGACGGCTCGTCGCGCCCGCTGCTCGGGTGGATTCGCGCGCGCGGAACCTCAGCGCCCGACGACTATCGCAGCCGCGGTTCCCGCAAGCCGAACGAAATCGACTTCTGGCGCGGATTTGCGCTAATCACGATTTTCATCGACCACATTCCGGGCATCTACTTCGACAATTTCACCTATCGCCATATCGGAGTCTCCGACGCCGCCGAATTGTTCGTGTTTCTCGCCGGCTGGTCGCTCCGGCTGGTGGTGAACAGCCAATACAAGGTCATCACCTTTTCACGACTGCTGCTCCATCTGGGGGGACGCGCCTGGGTCATCTATATGGCCCAGCTTCTGATCACCACGCTGGCGCTGGCCATTACGGCTGCCGGCGCGATCCTGCTCGATGCGCCGCCCTTGCTGGAATGGAACAACGCCGCCGCAGCCTTTCAGGATCCGGTCCAGTCCCATATCGGCATCGTGCTGCTGACCTATCATCTGGGCTATTTCGACATTCTGCCACTTTACGTGGTCCTGATGTCGTTTGCGCCCCTGATCGCCATCGTCGACCACTATGCCCGATGGCTACTGCTGCCACTGTCGCTGGCGGTCTATCTCGCCACCATCCTGCTGGAATTCAACCTGCCGACCTGGCCGATCGAGGGCCGCTGGTTCTTCAATCCGCTGGCCTGGCAGTTGATGTTCGTGCTCGGCTTCGTCCTGGGCGGACCCAACCGGGCCGGAACCTGGATAAAACAGCACCGCTGGACCGCCCGCCTTGTGGTCCTGCCCGTGCTGGCCCTCGGCGCCTGGGCCGGATTAACCGAATGGTCCTACGAAATCGGTGAGCAAACGGGCTGGCTGCTCTTCACAATTGACAAGACCTTCTTGACTCCGGCCCGAGTCATTCACTTATTGTCGGTCTCAATAATGTTTGGGGGGGCGTTTACCATATTGCACGGTTTCGTGCGGCCGTTAACGCGGCTGTTCTCCATGCTGGGTCGTAATTCCCTGAACGTGTTTTGTGTCGGTTCTATCCTCAGCCTGACCGGGCAATTCGTGAGATTCGCCTTTTCGGGTAGTTTGTGGATAGATTTCATCGTGGTCACGCTCGGCATAGTGGTGCTGAGTCTGACGGCTTGGGTGTCTGAATGGCGTCATCGTTTACGCGCTCCCTGACCAGAACCGGCCTCGGCCTGGTTCTCGCTCTGGCTTTGGCCGGACCGTTCGCGCATGCGCAAGAGGCCGCTAAGCCAGCCGAACAGAAATCCGCCGCCGATCTAAGCCCTCAATGCGAAGTGCCCAACGGCGATATCGCGTCCCCGGCGCCCCTGCCGACTATGGCAAACTTGCTGGAGAGCGGCAAAAAGCTGAAAATTCTCGCCATCGGCTCGTCTTCGACCTATGGAATCGGCGCAACTGTGCGCGGCAAGGCCTACCCGGCCCAGCTTGAAGAGATTCTCGAAAAGACGCTTTCGGGCGTCGACGTGAAGATCATCAATCGTGGCGTTTCAGGCGAAATCGCCTCCGCGACGGCCGAAAGGCTCAAATCGGAAGTCGCCCTGACCCATCCGAATCTGGTGCTCTGGCAGCTTGGCACCAACGACGCCCTGTCGCATATCTCGCCGGAAGACTTCGAAAACACGGTCCAAACCGCCGTGAAGCGCATGAAGAAGCGCAATATCGACGTCGTACTGGTCGGCCTGCAGTACACGCCCAAGCTGGCGCGCGACGAGAGCTACATCGCCATTCGTGACGCCCTTCGCCGCGTGGCGGCCACCGAAAACGTCCTTTACGTCCGCCGCTACGACGCCATGCAGTTTCTGGCCAAGTCCCGGGCTAACCTGCAGATGCTGGCGGGCGACGATTTCCATCTGAACGATCTGGGCTACCAGTGCATGGCCGAACATGTGGCCCATGCGGTCATCGCCAATCTGTTCATCCGCCGTCGAGACCCTGCCGCCCAGACGCTGCCCAAATCGAACTGACCTCCGCCTGCCTCAGAGCGGCAGGCCGACGTAATTTTCCGCCAGCACCGTCATGGCTGCCTTCGAGTTGACCAGATAATCGAGCTCGGCCATCTGAATCTTGTAATCGAACGGTTCCGTATCCGGGAACCGGTGCATCAGCATGGTCATCCACCACGAGAACCGCACAGCCTTCCAGACTCGCGCCAGAGCGGTCTGCGAATAGGCATCGATCCCGGCAGATGATTTTTCGCCATAAAACTCCGCCAGCGCATTCGCCAGATAGTGCACGTCGCTCGCCGCCAGATTGAGCCCCTTTGCGCCGGTCGGCGGCACGATATGGGCCGAATCGCCAGCGAGAAACAGGCGACCATGGCGCATCGGCTCCGCTACGAAGCTCCGCAAAGGCGCAATGCTCTTTTCGATGGACGGCCCGGTCACGATCGTACTGGCGGCCTCATCGTCGAGGCGGCGTTTCAGTTCGTCCCAGAATCGCTGGTCCGACCATTCGGCTTCCTTCTCATCGAGCCGGCACTGGATGTAGTAGCGGCTGCGCGTTTTCGACCGCATGGAGCAAAGTGCAAAACCACGCTCGTGGTTAGCGTAAATGAGTTCGTCCGAAACAGGCGGCGTCTCGCTGAGAACGCCGAGCCAGCCAAACGGATAGACCCTCTCGTAGGTTTTCAGCACGCTATCCGGAATGGCATGGCGGCTCGGTCCGTGAAAGCCGTCGCAACCGGCAATGAAATCGCACGACAGTTCGTGCGTAACGCCGTCCTTGCGCCATGTCACCCGCGGGCGCTCGGTCGCCACATCGTGCAAGGCGACCTCGTCGGCCTCATAAACACTGAGCGCGCCGACAGATTCACGACCATCAATCAGATCGCGCGTTACCTCGGTCTGGCCATAAACCATCACGGTTTTGCCGCTGTGCTCGCGAAAATCGATGCGATGCCGACGTCCGCCGAAACAAAGCTCAGTCCCGTCATGCACCAGACCTTCGCGATGCATGCGGGCGCCGAGACCAACCTCATCCAGCAAATCGACCGTGCCCTGCTCAAGCACACCGGCCCGAATGCGCGCCAGCACATAATCCTTCGCCCGGTTCTCGATCACGACCGTGTCGATGCCCCGCTTGTGCAACAATTGCCCCAGCAGCAGGCCTGCCGGGCCCGAACCGATAATCGCGACCTGCGTGCGCATGGCGTCTCCCAACCACGATGCCGGACATCACCGGACAGCCGCACCCTGTGCGACAGAATTCAGGCGCGCATAATGCCGAACGACAAGCCGAACACAAGACCCGAGGCGTTTTGCGCTTTTCAATCCGATGATGCAAAATGCGCATCAACAATTCGTCGGAGGAAGCATGTTCGAAGACTCTGTTCCCGTTCACAAGATCGGCACGCTGGCTCCGCTGGGCGTCATCGACAACGGGGCCTACGAGTTCTATCGCCTCTGGCCGAAGGGCTGCATGTCGGTCATCATTCCGGTCGGGTTGACCGAATTTTCCAGCGCTGACGTAGAGCGCGCCTTTGCGCCGCTGGACGGTTACCTCGATCAACTGATGGAACGCGGCGTTGAAGTCGTCATCCAGAACGGCGTCCCGCTGCCGATTTTGATCGGCGTCGAGGCCCACGACAAAATGATCTCCCATATGGCGAAATACACCGGCCTTCCGGCGACCAGCACAGTTCTGGCTGTCGCCAAATCTGCAGCCGAGATCGGCATCAGAAAAATCGCTGTCGCCAACAAATGGACCGATGCGATGAACGCAAGTCTGTCTCAATTCTTTGCCCGCGAGGGCGTGACGGTCTGCGGCATAGCCAACAAGTCCATCGCCCCCAAAGACTTCATGAAGATCGACGACGTCACGCACATGAAGCTCGCTTGGGAACTCGGCAAACGCGCCGCCGACGACCACCCCGACTGCGACGGCGTTTATCTGGGCGGCGGATCGTGGCTCTGCGAACCCGTCGCCAAGGATCTCGAAGACGCCATCGGCAAACCCGTGATCTGCAACGAGACCGCGCGCGTGCGTCATGTCATGCAAATCCTGAAAGACTGGAAGCCCATGGCGGGCCACGGCCGCATTTTCTCGACGCCATAAGAAGGAACAAACATGTTCGAGGACAGCCAGCCGCGCTTCAAGATCGGATGCCTGACGCCGCTTGGCGCCATCGGCAACGAGCCTTACGAATTCTACCGCATTGCCCCGCCGGGCATCATGCTCATCATGATTCCTGTAGGGCTCAAGGAGTTTTCGAGCGCCGATGTGGAGCGCGTATTCGCGCCCATGACGAATTATCTCGACCAGTTGATGGAACGCGGCGTCGATATGGTGATCCAGAATGGCGTGCCGCTGCCAATCCTTCTGGGACTCGACGGACATGATCGCCTTGTCGAACTGATGGCGAAACATACGGGCGTTCCGTCCACCAGCACCGTCAACGCTGTCGTCAAGTCGACGGCCCAGATCGGCGTCAAGAAAGTCGTCGTCGCCAATAAATGGACCGATGAGATGAACCGCAATCTCGCGCAGTTCTTCGCGCGAGAAGGCGTCGAGGTTTGTGGCGTTTCCAACAAGGCGTTGAAGCCGTCCGAATTCGTGAAGATCAAGACCGGCGATCATATTCAGCTTGCGTGGGATCTTGGCCGTCAGGCCTTGCTCGACCATCCCGAAGCCGATGCGCTTTATATCGGCGGCGGCACATGGCTGGCCGAACCGGTCGCCCGCAAGCTCGAGGAGGAATTCGGCAAGCCTGTGATCTGCAACCAGACATCGCGCATTCGCCACATGCTGCAAATGCTCAACGCCTGGGAGCCCATTCAGGGCCACGGCAAGCTACTGTCCGCCGCCTGACGCGCACGTTCGAGGAAATCGCATGACGATCAAGATCAAGTCCATCGAGGCCTGCAGGGTCAACCTGCCGCCCAAACAACCCAAAACGCCGCCGCGTCGTCCGAGCTACAACAAATCCGCGAAGCGCGCTTTTCCGATCAACAAATATCCCGAGTTTCCGCGTAACCTTCACAATATCCCGGGAGAGGTCGGACCCGAACTCTGGGTGAAGGTTACGGCGGAAAACGGCGTCTGGGGCATCGGTGTCTGCAACTGGGCGAACCTTGTGACGCCGTTGATCCGCGATCATTTCGCGCCGCTGCTGGTCGGTCGCGATTGCTTCGCCATCGAATTTCTCAACGACCTGATGTGGCGCTCCAGCATACGTTTCGGCGCGACTGGCCTCAGCATGGTGGCGCGCAGCGCGATCGATCTCGCGCTTTGGGATCTCAAGGGCAAACTTCTCGGCGTTCCGGTTTACAGTCTCATCGGCGGGCCTTGCCGGCAGGAGATCATTCCCTATTGCACGAGCGACGATCTCGACTGGACGATGGAACTGGGCTTCACCAAGTTCAAGATCAGCAATCCGGTTCACTATGACGAAGGCCTCGACGGCATCAATCGCATCGAGGAGAAAGTCGCAAAAGCGCGCGAGACCGTCGGCGACAAGGCCGACTTGATGTACAATCCGGTCATGTCCTTCAACGTCGAATATGCGGCGCGCATCATGGAGCGGCTGAAGCCCTACCGGCTGCGCTGGTTCGAGGAACCGCTCATGCCGCACGACTTCGAGGGCATGGCGCAATTGAAGAAGGCCAATCCGACTTTGCCGCTTGCAACAGGCGAGGATTTGCATGGCCGCTTCAACTTCCGTGAACTCGTCGACCGGCGTTGCGTGGATATTCTGCAGCCGGATTTCCGCTGGTGCGGCGGCATGTCGGAGATTTTGAAGATCTACACAATCGGCGAGGCCGCCGGCATCCAGACCATTCCGCATTCGGGCGCAAGCTCACCGTTCGGCCAGCATTTCTCGATCGCCATGCCGGAGGCCTCCATCGCAGAATTCTGGTTGCATTCGGACCCCGGCGTCCCGCTGGAGGAAGCCAACAAATATCCGGGCATGAGCGTGCCGGTGAACGGCGTCGTGCGCCCCACCGACGCGCCGGGCTTCGGCCTCGAATTTCGCGAACAGGACCTCGTTCCTGTCGCCTGATCCAGTTGCAGGAGAAAAGCATGCGCGTTGTTTTGTGGGCCGCGCCTTTGTCGCGCGCCTCGCTTGAAGAATCGTTCGGCAAACTCGCCGGCATCGATTTTGTCAGCGTCAAAAGCGCCGACGAAACAGTTGCCGCCCTGCCGGATGCTGACGTGCTGGTCGCGCCGGTTTTCAACTATACGCCTGCAGTGGCGAACGCCGTGCGCGCCTCGTCGAAGCTGAAATTCATTCAACTGCTCACCATCGGCTACGACCGTATGGCGCTCGACAAGCCGCAGACGGGTATGATCGTCGCTTCGGCGGGCGACAGTCTCGCACCAGCGGTGGGCGAACATGCTGTGGCGCTGATGCTGGCCCTGGGTCGTCGGCTGCATGACTCACAGGCCAATATCCCGGCCGCAAAATGGGACGGCGCACACAACACTAAAATGTTCACACTCGAAGGCAAGACGATCGCCATCGTGGGCTTCGGGGCCATCGGCCAGCAGGCCGCCGCGCGGCTGCGCCCGTTCGGCGCTCATATCATCGGCATTTCCCGGACGCGCCCGACAAGCAATCTGGCGGACGAAAAGCTGACGATCAAACAGCTCGACGGCGTGCTGGAACACGCGGACATCGTGATGATCTCGACGCCCCTGACGCCGGAAACAAAAGGCATGTTCGATGCGGCGCGGATTGCCCGCATGAAGAAAGGCGCAATGTTGATCAACATCGCGCGCGGCTCCATCATCGACACGAATGCGTTGGCCGAAGCTTTGACCTCCGGTCATCTCGGCGGTGCGGGCCTCGACGTGACCGAGCCCGAGCCCCTGCCGGCCGATCATCCTTTGTGGAAAGCCCCGAACCTCTTGCTGACGCCGCATATTTCGGCAGCCGGCAGTGCGGATCGGCTCAGCCAGTTTGCGGCCGAAAATGTCGCCGCCTTCGTGCACGGTTACAAGCCAAAAGCGCTTGTGACCTTGTAAAAAAGAGCGCGCTTTTGATGCGCGCTCCCATTTCAAGAAATCGGTCGCGCTAAATCATTCAGCAGCTGCGATCGATTTTGGAACATCGTGCTGCATCAGACGACCAAGCCCCGGCACGACGTCCTTAATTCCAGCCATGCGTAGCGAACACCAGAATGCCGCCTGATTGCTTGTCACAACCGGTTTTTTCAGTTCCTTTTCCAGCGCCTCGATGGCGTCGATGGAGCGGATATTCGCGCAGGAAATGAAATAGGCGTCGGCAGCCTCATTGCGCATCGACATCGCCGTATCGAACCAGAGTTCCGGCGGCATGATGCAATATTCGTCTGTTCCGGCGAGTCCCACGGCTTTGTCGGCGACAAGATCGTAACCCGCCTCCAGCAGAAAATCCTTTTTCTTGTTGTGATCGGCCTGCTTCGTCTCGGAAATGAACACGAGCTTGCGAGCGTTGAGCGTCCGAAAGGCCGTGGTGAGCGATGAAGCCGCGCTCAGGGCCGGCTTGCCGGTGACGCGCTCGATTTCGCGGATCACATGAGCTTCCATATCGACGCCGCCCGACATTGAGGTGCCTGTGCATTGCAGCACAGTAACATCACATTTTGAGTCAGCCAGAACCGCAGCGGCATCGAGAATGCGCGGCAGCAGCTGATCGAGCGGCGCCTTGTGCTGGTTGGTCATACGGATGCGGGTGAAATGCGGCTGGACGCCGTCCGGCATGTAGCGCTGCGCCTGCGGCTCTACCATCCGGTTCGAAGAAGGAATGATGAAACCGATCCGCGCCCGCGTTTCAATGGTTTTGTACGCCATGAGGCTCTCCCGAAAACTGATTTCCACAATGGTAGCGAACCCGACGCCACGCCGCCAGTCTTGCGGGTGAAATTTCATCGTCTAGTATGAAATGCAACAGGAGCTCACATGCCAGTCAGCAGACGCAACGGAGTGGATATTTACTACGAGCGCGTCGGGCGCGGCCCGCCGCTCGTGTTGATCCACGCCATGCCGTTCGACCATCATCTCTGGCTCTATCAGGTTGAGCGTTTTTCCTCCCGTTTCACCACTATTGCGATGGATCTGCGCGGCTGGGGCCAGTCGGCCAAGCCTCGCACGCCCTTCACGCTCGAAGATATGGGGCGCGATGTCACCGGCGTGCTGGAGGACGAAGATCTGGCGAGAGACGCCATCGTGATGGGCTGCAGCGTCGGCTCGAAGATCGCCCTCATGCTGGCTTGCGATCACCCGGAGATTTTCAAGGGCGCTGTTCTGGTTGGCGGCAACAGTGGATTGCAGGCGCAGTTCGATCACCGCATCGCCGCCTATCGGGCCGAACATGCTGCAGGAACGCTGCCGGCGTATCATTTCGGGCACCTACGTCACGGAGTAACAGCCGGCTGGGCAGATACGCCCACCGGACGCTATCTGCTGGAAGGCTTTGTCGAACGCGGCGCCGACCTCGATCCGGAAAGCATCGCGAATGTGTTTAGAGCCGTGGGCGAGAGCGATCTGACGTCACGGCTTGCGCAATACCGCTCGCCGACGCTTATCGTCAACGGCGAACACGACAATGCGCTGAAGGGTGGAACCAGAACAGCAAGCCTCATCGGACATTCGCAGCATTTCATTTTGCCCGGCGCCGGCCATTGCTGCTTCGTCGAGCAACCTTCGACCTTCAATGCGCGGGTGACCCAGTTTTTCAAAGAGACAGGCATATGGCCATAAGAACTTCGAAAAATGGTGCGCAGAGGTGCCTGTTTGCACTGACGACCTTTCTGTTTCTCATTTCTGCGCCAGAAGCGTCGGCGCAAACGCCTGCGGCCAACACGCTGAAAGAGATGTTCGCCGCCATCACAAAATGCTGGCGCGCTCCGCCGGATACCGCCTCCATGGAAATAACCCTGCGGTTCAGCATCAACAACAAGGGCGGGCTGATCGGAAAACCTGCGATTACACATACAAAGCTCGGGAAGGACGAAAAACTCAATGCAACTTTTGTTAGTTCCGTCCTTGAATCGATCAACACTTGCCTGCCGCTCAAGATCACGCCAGAGCTCGGCGCAGCTGTCGCGGGTCGCCCGCTGAGCCTCCTGTTCCGACAACGCGGGCGCGAAGCCTGAAAAGCAACTCCGGGGAAAACAAATGAACAATACAGGCGGAATCTATGGTCATCGCGCCCGCATCGGGTACACGGTTGCGGCAGTCACCACTGAGGTTTTTCCCATCGACTGGTACAAGATCGTGCCTGATGGCGTCACGCTCATGATGATCACACTTCCGCTGGGCGATCGCAGCCCGGAGGACGTGAAGAAGTGTAACGAAGCGAGCCACGCTGCGGCCCATGCGTTTGCACAGTCAGGCGCGGATTTGGTTCTGCTGGGCGGCGTGCCGGTGAATCTGTCGCGCGGCTTTGACAAGCTCGACTATTACCTCAAGCAACTGGAAGACGAGATCGGTGTTCCGGTTTCAAGCAGCAGCACCGCGCAACAAAAGGCCTACAAGGCTCTGGGCAGCAAGCGCGTCGGCACCATTCATCCTTTCATGCCGGATCAGAATCCCCGCCACGAGCGATATCTGAAGGAATTCTTCGGTCTCGAACCGGCGGGTTGCTACGCAGGCCTGTCCAACCTGAAGGAACTCGGAAAGGTGTCCATCGACAGCACGCTTGCATGGGCGCGGGCGCTGAAAAAGGAACATCCGGAAATCGACACCTTCAATTTCGCCTGTCCGCATTGGCGAGTCATTGATGCAATCGAGGTGATCGAGCAGGAATTGAAAGTGAGCTGCATGTCATCGCTTCAGGCGATTGCATGGGAATCCATGCGCCGCACGGGCGTCAACGACCGCATCGAAGGATACGGTCGCCTGCTGCGCGAGTTTTAGGCGGAATAGCTCGAATAATCTCTATCGGCCCTCGCCACCGGCCCATTGAGCGGCCTTTTTCACCAGATCTTTGGGCTGCCCATAGGCCTCGCGAAGAATTTGCTCCATCTCCTCGCCGCCGACGGGGTCGATTTCGAGCATTTGCTTTTCGGCTTCTTCGCGCAATTGCGGATCTTTTAACGCAGCGTCGAATCCACGCCGGACAGCCGCCACCATATCCTTCGGGGTGCCGGGCGGCATCACGAAAGGCCGACCCATATCTTCGGGAAAACCGAGCAGCTTGATGATTGCCCGATTTTCCGGGTCGCTCACCAGATCAAGCAAAACAGGCACATTCGGCAGATCCGGTTGTGGCTTTGCGCCGGTCTGCACGAGAATGTTGATACGCTTGTTCTGCACCCAGTCGGGATTGGAGGCCTTGAGCGTCGACCACGAGAGGCCGCAAATTCCCTCGACTTCGCCTTTCTCGACAGCAAGGCGGGATTCGGTCGTGCCGTAACCAATCACGGTCTTGAACTTCGTGCCCAGCACAGTGTTCAAAATCTTCGGCATCGTGGCGGAGTTTCCGGTTGCGCCCGTGGCCGAAACGATAACTTCGCGTTCTTTTGCCTGCATGATGTTCTTGATCGGACTCGTATTCCACGTCACGCAGATATTCTGCTGCTTGGAAAAGCTGCCGATCAGCTCGAACTTCACCGGATCGTATTGAACGGATGGATTGCCGTAAAGCGGCTCCGCCAGCAGCGCATTGTAGGTGGCCAGAATGACCGATCCATCTTTCGGCGCGGCGTTGAAGGCCCAGTTCATCGCCAGCATGCCGGATGCGCCGGGCATGTTCTGGTTCACAATGGTAGGATTGCCCGGAATATGCTTTTCAAGATAGCGCTGCAGAATGCGCGCATAGGCGTCATAGCCGCCGCCCGCGCCGCTGGCGATCACCATGCGGATCTGCTTGCCCTTGTAGACCTGTGCCTGCGCCGGGCCAACGCAACTGAACGCGCTGGCCGCAAGAGTAGTTGTTACGCACAGAGCAAATTGCAAACGCTTCATTGGCAGCCTCCCCGGAAGCCGCCAGCCTAGTGCAGGACGCGCGCGTTTGTCGACAGGGATTTCGGCCTATCCCGCAGTCATGGCTCCAGCCGCCAGACGCGCCTCGCGCTGCGCCGGAAGCTTGTCCTGCGGCATCAGC
>CANJWR010000033.1 GCA_947478455.1 Beijerinckiaceae bacterium
AGGACGACGAGCGCGTGGAAGTGACGCCGAAGTCGATCCGCCTGCGCAAGGCGATCCTCGATCCCAACGACCGCAAGCGCGCGGAGCGATCCAAAGAAGGCGTGATCTGACGGGAGGCACCGGAACCCCGACGATGTCGGGGTTTCTGTGGGATGTTTCCAACCATCGATTGCTGAATCATGGGCAAACGTCAGCGTTGTAAATGGGACGCGCGTCGGCTAACAGCGCAGCCGCGCCCATTTTGGCGCGCAGACCGCATTAGCAGGACGTCTTCATGCCCGCACCGCAAGTGATCCTTACACTTTCATGCCCGGACAAGCACGGCATCGTGGCCGCTGTGTCGACCTTCCTGTTCCAGCAGGGCTGCAACATCATCGACGCACAGCAATATGGCGATCTCGCCACCGGCGTCTTCTTCATGCGCGTCGGTTTCGATGTCGGTCAGAACGGCGCGACGGTTGAATCCGTCACAGAGAAGTTTGCGGCCATTGCTGATCAGTTCGGCATGAACTGGACAATGCGGGCGCGCGATCGCAACAAGCGCGTGATGATCCTCGTCTCCAAATTCGACCATTGTCTGGCCGATCTGATTTATCGATGGCGCGCTGGCGAACTGGCCATGGACGTCACCGCCATCGTCTCCAACCATCCGCAGGACATCTACGACAACATCGATTTTCGTGGTCTGCCTTTCCATTATCTGCCGGTCACCAAACAGACCAAGCTCGAACAGGAAACCCAGATCTGGTCGCTCGTCAAAGAGACGCAGACCGATGTTGTGGTTCTCGCCCGCTACATGCAGGTTCTGTCAGACGGGCTCAGCGCAAAACTAGCAGGCCGCTGCATCAACATTCACCACTCGTTCCTGCCCGGCTTCAAGGGCGCAAGCCCCTACACGCAGGCCTATACGCGTGGTGTGAAGCTGATTGGCGCGACGGCTCACTACGTCACATCCGATCTCGATGAAGGTCCGATCATCGAGCAGGACGTTGAACGCATCACCCATCGCGACACGCCGGAAGATCTGGTCCGCAAGGGGCGGGACATCGAGCGGCGCGTGTTGTCACGCGCTCTCCGTCTTCACCTCGAGGACAAGGTCATCCTGAACGGTCGCAAGACCGTTGTGTTTGCCGACTAGCGAACCAAAACTTCTTCGCAGGCCGAACCTGCAATCCCGGCCTATCTCAGGGCGGGATTGTTCATCCAGGTCTTGAGCGGCGCAGCCCCGCCGTAAGGCGCATAGGCCATCGGGTTGGCGTGATGCTTCTTGCCGGCGAACTGGGTCTTGTGCTTGCCGCGCGCCTTGGCGTAGAGCGACTTGCTCTTCTTCTTGTTGGCCTTGGCGAACTGCTTCTTGCTCTTGGCCTTGGCCACCATGGTCTTGCCGCCGCCCGGAGGCGTGCCGCTGATGTGAATGCTGGCGCCTTCCTGCTGAACCATGGCGAAGAGTTTCGCCGCATTGCCGGGCGCAAGACGGATACAGCCGTGAGAAGCGGGACGACCCAATTGCGAAACCGCGCCGGTCCCGTGAATCGCGTATCCGCCGAGGAAGAAGATCGAATGCGGCATCGGCGAGTTATGATATTTGCGCGAATAGTGCATGCGCTGGAGGCTGTAGGGCTTGAACGAGCCGCGCGGCGTCACGAAGCCTGAACGCGCTGAAGAAACGTTCCAGTTGTAGCTTTCGCCGCTCTTTCCGGAACTCACGTTCATCGTCTGCGACGACAGATCGATGCTGATGGTGACGGCCGCCTGGGCGCCCTGCATCACGGAAAAAAGACTGCACAAAAAAGCAAAAACCATCGCGAAAATACGCATCGCAAAATCCCCCACAAACGCGCCCGCCCATTGGTCCGGCACATTGTTACGCCACATCCAGACCCTATGATTCCCGGACTCGCTCGCCATGTAAATGTCGGAATTGCGGTTAGGTTAGCGATCTTTGCCCTTTTGACGAAGTCTTATGGTTAACCGGGCGTAAATATTGCTTGTGCATAATGGCGCACAGCAAGACTGGAGAGGCGCCATGCGGGCCCATACAATCGCGATCTTTTTGATGGGAGCGATGCTGGCGTCCGGCGCCTGCGCGCAGGATCGCGGCACTCTCAATCCCAAACCGCTCCCCCCGCTGGCGCGTCCGGATGATCCTGCGACACCCGCAAAGGAATTGTTCGGCCGCAAGACTACTCCGGCGGAACTCGCCACCCGCACCATCGGATTTTACTCTCGCGGATGTCTGGCGGGCGGTCAGGCGCTGCCGGTGGACGGCGACGCCTGGCAAGTGATGCGCTTGTCGCGCAACCGCAACTGGGCTCATCCCGAAATGGTCGCGTTGCTGGAAGGCCTCGCCCGAAAGGTCCGCAAACAGAATATCTGGCCGGGCCTGCTGGTGGGCGATATGGCGCAGCCTCGCGGCGGCCCGATGATCACCGGACACGCCTCGCATCAGATCGGTCTCGACGCCGACGTCTGGTTAAGCCCCATGCCGGAACGAACCCTGAGCCGCGCGGAGCGGGAGGAAATCTCGGCCACCAATGTGGTGCGATCCGACTGGCTGGACATAGATCCGGCGATCTGGACGCCGCGACACATGAATCTGATCAAGACCGCCGCCGAGGAGCCGCAGGTCGAGCGCATTTTTGTCAATCCGGCGATCAAGAAAGCCATCTGCCGCGATGCCCGCGGCGAACGCAAATGGCTGTCCAAGGTGCGGCCCATGTATGGGCACAATTATCATTTCCATATCCGGATGGTCTGTCCGACCGGCGAGGCTTCCTGCAAAAGCCAGGACCCACCGCCCTCGGGCGACGGTTGCGACAGCTCGCTCAACTGGTGGTTTTCAGACGCGGTCCTGCACCCGAAGCCAAACCCCAACGCAAAACCGCCGAAGCCGGTCACGATGGCGCAATTGCCGGCCGAATGCCGGGCGGTGCTGACAGCCCGGTAGGCAGGGTCAGGCGAAATCGCGCTCGTAGAGCGGTTCCAGCCGGGCAAGCGTCTCGAGCGGCAGCGGCCCCATCTCGACCGCCGCCAATGCGGCGTCGATATGGGCGGGTTCACCAACGCCAATCAACGCAAGTCCTAAGTGCGGGCAACTCAACGCAAAGCGCAGCCCGATCTGGGCGCGCGACCCCAGACCGGGTCCCAAAGCTGCGAGTGCGGCGGCGCCCTTGCGCTGTTCGGTTTCTTCGCTGGTCTGTTTCACCATCATGCTGACGGGTTTGTCGCGCAGGTCTGTCGCCAAAATGCCGCCGTCCAGCACCCTGATGCCGAGCATCCCCATGGTCTGCCGGTGAGCGGCGTCGACTACCCCGGTTAGGCGTTGCCCATTCCAGCCCGATGGCATCGGGCGCGCGGCGCTTGGATTGACGATGTTGTAATAGACTTGAACGGAATCGAAGCGACCGCTGTCGATGACCTGAACGATCGTCGTCGTGTCGCCAAGCCCGGTGAACCCGATGAAGCGCGCGGCGCCCTTCCGCTTGAGCCGTTCAAGTCCCTCGGCGACGCCGCCAGCCTTCAGCATCTGTTCTGCAGACAGCGAATTGCCGCCACCACCATCGTCGATACGGTTATGAACCTGCATCACCGTTACCTGATCGCGGCGCAGGCGCTTCAGGCCCTCATGGGCCTTTTCCTCGACCTGACCGGCGAGGTCGGCAGCAGTCGGATCGAGCGTGACCTTGGTGGAAACGTGGGGCGTTTCGGAAACCTCAGCGAGCAACTGGCCCAGAGCCTCCTCGGTGCCATAGGCCTCTGCCGTATCGAACCAGTTGACGCCGCCATCAAGTGCCCTGCGGACAGCTAGCTTTCTGTCCGCCTTCGAACCGGACAGCAGCAGACCCCCGACCCGCCCGCAGCCGAAGCCAAGAACCGACACATAAAGCCCGGTCCGTCCAAATTTTCGATAAAGCATCCGCGTCTCCCGCTGCCGGGCGCATTATGCGCGGCTGCGGCGCTCCTCGACAATCCTGATGGCTGCCGCCACCGCGCTTTCAATATCAAGCGTGCTTGTATCAAGCCGAACCGCATCCCCTGCAGCCAACAGAGGGGCAGACGAGCGACCCGAATCTCGCTCGTCGCGCTTGCGGATATCGGCCAGAACGCTGGCGTAATCGATACGCTCGCCCCGTTTGGCGAGTTCCAGCGCCCGCCGCTGGGCGCGAGTCTCGGGATCGGCGGTTACGAAAATCTTGGCCGGAGCGTTCGGGCAAATCACGGTGCCAATATCGCGCCCGTCCAGAACTGCCCCACCGGGGCGGGCAGCGAAGGCCTGCTGCATATCGAGCAGGGCTGCACGTACTTCGGGAATCGCTCCGACCACCGAGGCGGCCTCGCCCATTTCGGCGCCGCGCAACTTTTTCTCGTCGAAATCCGTCAAAGCCAGCCCGCGTGCGGCGGAGACGGCGCGGCTGGAATCATCCAGCCGCTCCCCCCGCTCCAGCAGAACACGGGCGGTCGCCCGGTAAAGCAGGCCGGTGTCGAGATGCGGAAGACCGTAGTGAGCCGCCAGACGACGGGCGATCGTTCCTTTTCCGGAGGCCGCCGGACCGTCGATTGCAATGATCATCGATTTCCCGGTCGTTGAGCCGGCTGGATATTCGGTGGGTGGTCATAAAGGCTCCCCGGGCCGGTGTCACGTAGCCGCAATCAATTGGGCAAGCGTGTCTTGTTTTTGCCGAACTGTCGGGGTCATGGTGGAGCCACTCAGACTTCCGCCCGGATGAACGATGCGAAAAAATTTCCTGCCGATTCTGGCTTTCGTTGCACTTTCCTGCACGACCACACAGGCGTTCGCCCATCCGCATGTGATGGTCAAAGTCCGCAGCGAAATCCTGTTCGACCAGAGTGGGAAAATTTTTGGCATCCGTCATTCCTGGACGTTCGACGATGTCTATTCCGCCTTTGCCACGCAGGGGATCGAACGCAAGAAGGGCGCGTTACTGACTGCGGAACAGCTTGCGCCGGTCGCTTCGCAGAACATGACCGATCTGGTGGAATACAAATACTTCACCACCGCCAAAGCCGCAGGCGTTCCGGTCGAATTCGGCGTTCCGGTCGATTATTCGGCGGAAGAAAACCGGGACGACACACTGACGCTGCATTTCACCCTGCCGTTGCGCAGCCCGGCCAGCGCCGGCAAAGCTTTCGCGATGCAGGTCTACGATCCGAGCTATTTCGTCGATTTTCAATTCAATCCCGAAACATCGGTCACGCTGAAATCAGCCCCCGAGGGATGTTCGGCCAATTTCATGAAACCACGTCCGCTGGTCGACGCCGATGCAAAGAAGCTGAATGAGTCTTTTTTCTCGGGTCTTTCTCCGGGCGCCGACTTCGGCATCAAGCTCGCTGGCCGCGTCATTGTCGGCTGCCCATAGCGACCCGGATCGCCTCGCGAATGCGTGATTGGAGCGTGATGCGCCTATTGCCTAGGCTTTCTTCAGGGCCGCGTTTTCAGTCGGCCCGAAGCGAGGGGAAACCAATGTTCAGGCACATCATCCCGGCGGTCGTTCTGACAGCCAGCATATTCGGAGGCGCATCTTTTGCGCAGGCCCAGCAGGCCGAACCCATGACATTCTTCGTCTCCAGCGCTGGTTCCGGCAAGGGTGCCGACCTCGGCGGGCTCGAGGGCGCGGACAAAATCTGCCAGTCCCTTGCGGCGTCAGCCGGAGCGGGAAACTTGACGTGGCGGGCCTATCTGAGCACGTCGAGCTTCAATGGCGGCACGATCGTCAATGCGCGCGACCGGATCGGCAATGGTCCGTGGCACAACGCCAAGGGCGCGTTGATCGCCCGCACCGTCGACGAGCTGCACGGCAAGAATTCAAAGGTCAACAAACAGACCGCGCTCACCGAAAAAGGTGCACTCGTGAACGGTCGCGGCGACACGCCGAACACCCACGACATTCTGACGGGCTCGCGCCCGGACGGAACAGCCGGCGCAGGAAATGCTGACACGACCTGCAAGAACTGGACGAGCAGCGCCGATGATGGTTCCGCCCTTCTGGGCCACCATGACGTGACCGGCCTCAATGTCGACCCGCCGTCCCTGTCGTGGAATTCGGCGCATGGGTCGTCGGGCTGCAGCCAGGCCAAGCTCGTCACGACCGGTGGCTCCGGCCTGTTCTACTGCTTCGCGGCGCGCTAAGAACCAAGGCCGCTGTCTTACGGGACAGCGGCCAATTCTCATTGATCCGGGGTGCTCTAGCGGTACTGGCGCTTCCAGCGCTCGCTGCGCGTCGGCATGGTACCGAAAACCCAGCGTCCCAATATCTTCGACACGCGCCGTTCCCGGCGAGCCGGTGGTGCTCCCGCCTCTGTCGCCGTTTCGGTGCGAAGCGGCCTGACAACGACCGGCGTGTAAACGGGCGCAGGAGTCGCTTGCCACATGGGACGGCTGACGGGCTCAGGCCGAATTTTCGGCGGGCGGCCACGGCGCTTGGGCAGACCGGGCGTGCCGGACGTTGCAAGCCCGGGCGATTTGGACTTGTTTTTTGATCCCGGCGGGCGACCGCGGCGACGCGGCGGATCAAGTTCCGCCATGGGTTCAACCGGCGGCGGTTCGGTCAAATTTGGCAGGATACGCCCCATGGGACGGGCCGATTCGACGGGCCGAACGGCGTCGGCCTGAACAAATTCAGCGCGCGCATTGCCCAGTGCTTCCTCGGCGCGACGCAGCACGTCCGGGTCGATCGACATACCAGTGTCCAGTTCGCCTAAAGGCTGCTTCTTGCCCGTGCGCCTGACTTCCACCAGAAAAGGACGTTTTCCCCGCTTCATGGTTGAAAAAACTCCGAATCAATTTCGACCCAACATGTCATGTAAAGCTACACAGACGCAGCGCTATCGTAAAAGCTGCTCCGCAGGATTTTGTCTTTTCGAGCCTGGCTCGCCCTACTATTCCTTTGGCAGACGCCAAAGAGACAAACGCCTTTTGGCCTAGATGCCTCAATTTCACATGAATGTCTGTAGTTTTTTGTCGTACGCAAGAAAATCCTGACCGCGTAAAGACCCCGGATTCCACTTTTTCCAGAAAATCAGATACGAAAATCGTATGCTCACGCCTGTCGAACCGGTCGAACCGGACTCCTATGTCATGCTCCGCCGATTGTTTGTGGAGCACGGGCGCGCCCACATAAAGTCCTACGCGATCGCTGGTCTGCTGATGGCTGTCGGGGCGGCTGCCACCGCCGTTTCAGCCTATCTGCTGAAGCCGGTTCTCAACAATATGGTCGACGCAGATGGTTTCAAAACCTTGCGGGCGCTGGCTTGGGGAGTGTTCGGGCTGTTTGCCCTGCGCGGCCTCGCCACCTGGGGTTACATGGTGGTGCTGTCGCGCACCGGGAACAAGATCGTCGCCGACGTTCAGACCCGCCTCTACGACCATCTGATAAGGCAGGACATGCGGTTTTTTCAGGACCGCCATTCCAGCGAATTCATGACCCGTCTGGCGCTTGCGGCCGGCGGCGTGCGCGACACGCTTCAGGCCCTGATCACCAGCCTAGGCCGCGACGCCCTGACGACCATTGGGCTGGTGGCGGTGATGATCGTGCAGGATCCGATGATGTCGGTCATTGCGCTTTCGGTCCTGCCGATTGCGGTGCTGGTTCTGGGTCGCCTCATCAAGCGCATTCGCAAATATGCTCGACGTTCCTTCGAAGGCTCTTCCGACATCATGGCAATCATGCAGGAAACCGTTCTGGGCGCCCGCATCGTCAAGAGTTTCAATCTTGAAAACGTCATGCATGGCCGGATGCGCCGCGCCATCGAGGAAGTCCGCCGTTCGGCCAACCGCATGTCGGCCAGCATGGCGCTTTCGAGCCCACTGTCGGATGTTCTTGCCGGGATGGCGATCGGAGCGGTCATTTTTTACGGAAGCTGGCGGGTGACGATCACACATGCCGATCCCGGCTCCTTCTTCTCATTCGTCGCCGCTCTGCTGCTGGCCTACGATCCGGCAAAACGTCTCGCGCGACTCAAGCTCGAATTGCAGAACGGCCTCACCGGCGCGCGTCTGATTTACGAAGTGCTCGACGAGCCAGCCGTCGAAAAGCCCGTTGAGGGGTTGCCACAACTGGCGGTGAGCGAAGGGCGCATCACTGTCGACAAAGTCAGCTTCGGCTATCGTGAAGACGAGGCGGTGCTTGCCGGGCTTGATCTCGTCGTACAGCCCAATATGACCACCGCTCTGGTGGGACCGTCGGGTGGCGGAAAGTCGACGATCATAGGTCTGATTCAACGGCTCTACACACCATCGGGTGGCAGGATTCTGATCGACGGACAGGATGTTTCAGCAGTCGATCTGACGTCTCTACGAGCCAAAATCGCCTTTGTGGCGCAGGACGTTTATCTGTTTCGCGGAACGATCCGTGAGAACATCGCGCTTGGTCGTCCAGATGCAAATTTCGATGAAATCATGAATGCGGCGCGTAAGGCCTACGCGCATGATTTCATCTCTGATTTTGCAGACGGCTACGACACGAGCGTCGGCGAACTCGGAGCACAAATGTCGGGCGGTCAGCGCCAGCGCATCGCAATCGCCCGCGCAATTCTGAAGAACGCGCCAATCATTCTGCTGGACGAACCTACGGCTGCGCTGGATTCCGAATCCGAGCGCGAGGTGCAAAAGGCTCTCGACGATCTCAAGGCAGGACGCACCACGCTGGTTGTGGCGCATCGCCTGCAGACGATCGTCAATTCCGATCGCATCTATGTCATCGAGAGCGGACGTGCGCTGGAATCGGGCACACACACCGAACTGATGGAGCGCCGCGGAACCTACCATTCGTTTTTTGCCACCCAGTTTGGCGAAGATGCAGAGCCTGTCAGGCCATAGCGGCCGGACGGCCACGTTCGATCACGACCCCGGGCCTCTCGCTGCGATATTGCGCACGCGCAGCGCCCGCAAATGCAATGCCCGCCAGCGACACAAGAGTGATCCACCAGAGCTGGACGGTCGATTCTCCGGTCAGGGCGATCACCGCGACGCAGACCAGACCACCGACATGGAAAGCCGCAATCGAAGACGGGTGGGAGCCGGCCTCCTGAAAGATGCGGACCACCAAGAGCGCCAGCGAGATGGCGCCCAGCACGCCGAGTTCGAACCAGATTTCGAACAGGATCGAGCGCGGCGTCTGTGCCGACAAATAGCCGCTGGAAATGGAACGGGCGAACGTATCGAAGCCATGGCCAGTGACGAGCCGAAGCCCCTCGTCATGAAGCTGAACGGCCCAGATCTGCAACTGATGGGCAGCTGCACTCTGACCGAGAATCCTGTCGGCGCGGACTTGATAGAGACCCTCGACCAAGGCCGGGGCCAGAACGATCAGGGCGGCAAACAGCCCGCCCCAGATACGTCCCGCACGCTGCGGATTCGACATGGCCGTCACGGCGGCCAGGGCGCCCAGCGCAATGCCCAGCATGCCTCCAGGCGTCCAGACCGCGATTGCGGTGATGGAAACGGCCACCGCGACCGCACCGCCGTAGATCCAACGCTCACGCGCCGAAATCGCGCCCAGCGCCGGCCACAACAGCAGGCTCAGTCCGAGCGCCGATCTGTCGATCACCGAGCCTTCCACATCGCCCGGACCGCGCAGGCCTTCGGGCTCAATGACGACCATGGCGGTGGTCGCCATCGCGCCCAGAATGATGCCGATGGGCACAAGATAGAGATTCGATGTCTTTGTTCGCGTTGGCAAAAGGCCAGCGGCAAACGTGGCCAGCACGATCGTCCCCATCGTCTTTACGTAGCGCTCGCTCGCCGGCGCCGCAAAGGGCGTCCACAACAACGAAATCCCCGCCCAGAGCAAAAAGGCCGAGATACAGATCGCGACCGGATTGAGCAGAAGTTCGCGAACGCGGCTCAATGCGCCGCCGGGCATATCGAGCGCCGCTGCGGCCAGAATGAGCGCCGTGCCAATCGGCATAAGGACGAAAATTGAACGTCGCGACAGAATAGCTGCCAGCGGAACGCCGACAAACAAAACCACGAACGCAAGGCGCACCAGTAACTGGGCAGCGTCGCGGGCGGGATCCTCGAACCTGTTTCTCTCCGGCGTCGACATGGCACGCAAAACTCTGAACCGAATACGGCAGGCGCCCCTGATCTCCGTAAACCCTTGCTCATCCTAACCGAGACAACGCCGCTTAACTGTGCGCGCAAAGCAACAGTGCCGGCGAAACGCAAGCTTCGCGACGCCGGATGCACCGTAATCGCGTCAACAATACTAGAGCTTGAGCTTATTGGGCGTCCCGGCTAGTCAGCATCCGGTCGCCCCTGCCGAAGCGCCTTGACACCTGACCGAACTTTCTTGGCAACAAGCCTACGCGTCTTCGACGCCAGAGTTGGCCGTGTCGCACGCCGGACGATTGGCCGGATGCTGGCTTTTCTGATCAGTTCGACCAGACGCTCAAGCGCGTCTGCGCGATTGCGTTCCTGCGTGCGGTATTGCTGGGCTGTCAGCACCAACACGCCATCGCTCGTCAGGCGGCGGCCTGCCAGTTTGATCAGACGCTCCACCACATCCGGTGGCAGATTGGGCGAATGTGTCACGTCGAAGCGCAGCTGAACTGCAGATGCGATCTTGTTGACATTCTGACCGCCCGGGCCGGAGGCGCGGATGAACGTCTCGGAGATTTCGCTTTCGTCGATGGAAATCGAGGGCGTGATGCGGATCATCGGCCACAATACCAGCCCCGCAGCCGTTTAGGCTATGGGGCTGGGGCGGTCCGTTTCAGCCGAGATTGAGTTCCTTGAAGAAGTCGTTGCCCTTGTCGTCGACGACGATAAAGGCAGGGAAGTCCTCGACCTCAATGCGCCAAATGGCCTCCATGCCGAGTTCCGGATAGGCGACTGTCTCGACCTTCTTGATGCAATCCTGCGCCAGACGGGCGGCGGGGCCGCCGATGGACCCCAGATAGAATCCGCCGTGTTTTTTGCAGGCCTCGCGCACTTCCTTCGAACGATTGCCCTTGGCGAGCATCACCATGGAGCCGCCATTGGCCTGGAACTGATCGACGAAGGAATCCATACGCCCGGCAGTCGTGGGGCCGAAGGCGCCGGACGCCATGCCGGCGGGAGTCTTGGCGGGCCCGGCGTAATAGACAGGATGGTTCTTGAAATAATCCGGCAACGGTGCGCCGCGATCAAGCAATTCGCGAAGTTTCGCGTGGGCCAGATCACGTGCGACGATCATCGGACCCGAAAGCGAAAGACGCGTCTTGATCGGATAGGCGCTCAGCGTCGCCAGAATTTCCTTCATGGGCTTGTTGAGATCAATTTTGACCACATCGCCGCCGAGCGTCGATTCATCCACATGCGGCAGATATTTTGCCGGATCGCGCTCAAGCTCTTCCAGGAAGACGCCATCGCGAGTGATCTTGCCGACAGCCTGACGATCCGCCGAGCATGACACGCCCATCCCGATAGGCAACGACGCTCCGTGACGCGGGAGACGGATCACACGCACGTCGTGGCAGAAATATTTACCGCCGAATTGCGCGCCGACACCGAGTTGCTGGGTCAGTTTGTGAATTTCTTCTTCCATTGCGAGATCACGAAACGCGTGGCCGTCGTCGCCACCTTCGGTCGGAAGTTCGTCCAGATAACGCGCCGACGCGAGCTTCACGGTCTTCAGATTGAACTCGGCCGATGTGCCGCCGATCACAATCGCCAGATGGTAAGGCGGGCAGGCGGACGTTCCGAGCGTCAGGATCTTTTCTTTCAGGAAAGCGATCATGCGGTCGTGCGTCAGTACGGACGGCGTCTGCTGGAACAGGAAGGTCTTGTTGGCCGAGCCGCCGCCCTTGGCCATGAACAGGAATTTGTAGGAATCCTCGCCTTCCGAATAAATCTCGATCTGCGCCGGCAGATTGTTCTTCGTATTCTTCTCGTCGAACATCGAAATAGGCGCGAGCTGCGAATAGCGCAGATTTTTTTTCTCGTAGGCGTCCCGAATGCCCTCGGCCAGCGCGCTTTCGTCCTCACCGTCCGTCCAAACGAGACGGCCCTTCTTGCCCATCACGATCGCGGTGCCGGTGTCCTGGCACATAGGCAAGACGCCGCCAGCCGAAATATTGGCGTTCTTCAGCAGATCGTAGGCGACAAAGCGGTCGTTCGAGGTGGCTTCGGGATCGTCGAGAATTTTCGCAAGTTGTGCGAGATGCCCGGGCCGCAGCAAATGGTTGATGTCGATCATCGCAGTTTCGGCGAGCAGTCGGATTGCCTCGCGGCTCACTGTGAGGACTTCGCGATCGCCGAGTTTCTCCACCTTCACGCCTTCGGAGGTTAGCCTGCGATAGGGTGTGCGGTCCTTGCCGAGCGGGAAGATCGTCTTGTGCTGATAGGTCATGGCAAACCATTTGGCATGTGGAAGAGGCGCTTGGTTCTAGGGGTTCGGGAAGACCGCGCCAAGTGGCTGCATGTTGCGACCTTCTGCGCATGGGCGCGTTGACGAAAACCTGTCCGGCGCTCCAAATCGACCCGGAGGCGAATCGCATGGACGTTGTTTTCCCGACCCCGCTGGTGCTGTGTGATATCGGCGGTACAAATGCGCGCGCGGCGCTGGTGCGATCGAACGATTCAGGGCTCGAAATTCTGGCCCGCCTTCGGACAGCTGATTTCCCAACCTTCGGCGATGCGCTGGATGATCTGGTCGGGCGAGCAAAAATCCAGCCTAGATCCCTCATCCTGTGCGGCGCTGGTCCAGTCTTCGGCAGGCGTCTGACTTTGACCAATGCGCCTTGGACACTCGATGGGCCGGAACTGGTATCCCGCTTCCGTCTTGATCAGGGCCTGTTGTTGAACGATTTCGAGGCGCAGGCGCTCGCCTTGCCGGTGATAGATGCGAATCAGGCGCCGGCAATTGGCCCTGAATTGCCAACCGACCACGGTCCAAAACTGATCCTCGGGCCCGGAACTGGCCTCGGGGTTGCGGCGCTCATACAACTCGACGGCAAATATGTCGCGTTGCCGACCGAGGCGGGTCATACAGGTTTTGCGCCCGAGCGGGCCGATGAAACCGCGATCTGGCCATTTCTCGAGCGGGCGCACGGTCGCCATACAGCCGAAAGCGTGATCTCCGGCCCCGGACTGGCGCGCGTGCATCGGGCCAGAATGCTGGCTCACGGCTTCCGGTCGGAGGCTCAAACGCCGGCCGAGATCACCGCAGCTGCGGTCTTGCTCGCCGCAGGTCAGGAGGCAGAAACGGTGCGCATGTTCTGGCGGTTGATCGGACGCTTCGCGGGCGACATGGCGATCACGTTCAGCGCAACCGGCGGCGTGACACTGGCAGGCGGCATCCTGCCGCGGATCCGGGCCTTGCTGGACGAAAAAAAATTTCGCCGGGAATTCTGCGCCAAGGACCCTGTCGCCGAGCTGACCCGGCGCATTCCAACGCGGCTGCTCGTCGCGCCCGATGCTGTTTTGGCAGGAATGGCCGCTATAGGCTGTAATCCTCGTGACTACGCCATCGACTATGCGGCGCGCGCCTGGGCGTGAAAATTCAGCCTGAAATTTCAAGCGGCGTGCGAAGTGGGCGTTTGGGTGAAGAGCGAATAAATCGCCGACGGATCACGACTTGCACGCAACTTTGCGACAAGGAGCGGATCGCGCAACAAACGGGCCGTGCGGGCCAACGCCGTCAGATGATCCGCGCCGGCAGATTCTGGCGCAATCAACAAAAATACGAGATCGACCGGTTGCCCATCGAGCGAATCGAAATCAACCGGCTTTTCCAGCCGTGCGAAAACTCCGAAGAGATCTTTCACACGCGCCAGTTTGCCATGCGGAATCGCGATGCCGTTGCCAACCCCTGTCGAACCGAGCCGCTCGCGCTGAATGAGCGAATCAAATACTTCGCGCGAATCGAGCCCGGATAATTGGGCTGCGCGCTCGCTGATTTCGAGCAGAACCTGCTTTTTGGTCGACGCCCGCAGCGCGGGAATCACCGCGTCGGCCGTGATCAACTCTCTGTGCGACATTCGCGTTTCCAGTTCAAATCGCCCGGGGAGAACAGGCAAGTTCCATGCCGGAGACGCCCTTGGCAGGCGCCTCCGGGTGGTCCCTTCAGTTGGCCCCAGGCGCACCGCGCGATTCGGCAGGATCGATCCAGCCGATGTTACCATCGCTACGACGATAAATAAGATTTACCCGCGAAGTTCCGGCATGCCGGAAAACAATCACCCGGGCGCCGGTAAAATCGAGTTCGGCAACCGCTGCGGAGACCGACATTTCCTTCAATGCGGTCGTTCGTTCCGCGATGATGAGCGGGTTGACCTCCTGTGTCTCGGCTTCGTCAAAATCCACATCGGGCGCTTCAAGAATATAATCGGCAAAAAATTCAACGGATGCAGCTGGTTCGGCGGCGCCATGGTGGCCTTTGATTCGCTGCTTGTAGCGCCGCAGGCGCTTGTCGAGGCGATCGGCAGCCTGATCGAAGCTCACATAGGGCTCGTGCGCGCGGCCTTCCGAATGAAGCGTCATGCCGGAGTTGAGATGCAGCGTGCAGTCCGAACGATAGCCGGTGCCTTCATGATCGATCACCACATGACCGGTGAAGGAACCATCGAAATACTTGGCGATCGAGCCGCCGATGCGATCCTGAACGTGCTGGCGCAGAGATTCGCCGATGTCGAAATTCTTTCCGGAAACGCGCAGCGCCATGATGTTCCATCCTGATCAAGTCTGGTTGCGTCGACCTCTCGGCCGTCCAGGTCGTGAGCGCTCTTTGACCATGAGGGTTAAGAGCGTCGGCGACCGAAGTCAACTGCCGGAAAGTCGAAGGAGAAGAACTTCGGATATGCCGATATTTCAATAGGTTAATGTGTATTTTTCACCCGGCATTGATCTGCCTTATTGTCACGCTGAAATCAGGACTGCATTGCGGTCTTTTCGCGACGACGGTCCACGGACGAAGGAATTCGCAGGCTTTCGCGATACTTGGCGACCGTGCGGCGCGCAATCACCACATTGGCGGATTTCAGCTTCGCCACGATGGCGTCGTCGGACAGCACATCTTCGGGGCTTTCCTGATCAATCAATTGCTTGATGCGGAAACGCACGGACTCGGCTGAATGGGATTCGTTGCCGGTGCGGGCCGCGATCGAAGCGGTGAAGAAATATTTGAACTCGAAAAGTCCCCGCGGACTCGACAGATATTTGTTCGACGTCACGCGCGAGACCGTCGACTCGTGCATGCCGATCGCATCCGCAATTGTCTTGAGATTCAGCGGACGCAAATGTTCGACGCCATGCGCGAAAAACGCGTCCTGCTGCCGCACGATTTCTGTGGCGACTTTCAGGATGGTACGTGCGCGCTGTTCGAGACTTTTCGTGAGCCAGTTTGCGGTCTGCAAACAGTTCGACACAAAGCTTTTGTCGGCTGCGGTTCCGCGAAGTTTGGAAACCTGCGCCGCATAGGTCTGGTTGACCAGAACGCGCGCCAAGCCTTCCGGATTGAGCTCCACATGCCAGGACCCGTCGGAAGCCGGCCGCACGGTCACATCGGGGATCACCGGCTGCACTGGCGCTCCACCGAACGCGCGCCCCGGCTTGGGATCCAGCTTGCGGATCTCGCGCACCATTTCGGCGACGTCTTCGTCATCGACGCCGCAGATTTTTTTCAGCGCGACGAAATCGCGTTTCGCCAGCAGCGGGAGATTGGCGATCATCGCCTGCATGGCTGGATCGAAACGATCCTGCTCGCGCAACTGTATCGCCAGACATTCGGCCAGATTGCGCGCCGCGATCCCAGACGGATCGAAAGTCTGGATGATTTTCAAAACGGCTTCGGCGCGTTCGGGCGCTGCGCCCAATCGGCCCGCAATATCTTCAACCGGTTCGGCCAAGTATCCGGTTTCATCAAGCGAATCGATGATCGCATGACCGATCAGGCGATCGACGGGGTCGCGCACCGCAACCGCAAGCTGCTCGACCAGATGATCGCCAAGCGTTCGCTGGGACGCCACATAGGCTTCGAGATTGGGAGCCTCGCCGTCGGGCGCCCCCCCAGGGGCCCCGGTCCAGGATGTCGCGGAAAAATCCGCGGTCTCGTTTGATGTTGCGTGTTCGAGCGGCGTCGCGGCCCGGTCCGAATCAAAGGTATTTTCGACCTCGGTGCCGAGATTTCGCTCAAGCGCCCCGGTGTCGACATCAAGCTGCTCGGTCGCCCAGTCGCCCTCACGCGCCTCGATGGCCTCCGAAGGATCGAAACTGTCTTCCGGCCCGAAATCTGTTTCGCCGCGCTCGTCAGCCTCTGATTGGGCGGTGTGTTCGGTTGGATCGGGTCGATCCTCAACGCGTTCCAGCAGAGGATTGCGTTCCAGTTCCTCTTCCACAAAGGCAGTTAGTTCCAGGCCCGACAATTGCAGAAGCTTGATGGCCTGCAAGAGCTGGGGGGTCATCACCAGGGACTGGCCCTGGCGCATCATCAGCTTTGTCGAAAGCGCCATAGTTACCGAACTCGTACCCTCGGGCGCGTCCGCTGGTTTGCGGCGAATTTCGGCCCGTTTCTTGCTTGTAGCATAGATAGGGTGAGGAATTCGATATGAAAATCGGATTGTTCGCCGATTTGTCCCATCCGGTTAAGCAAGCGTATCTGCGACCGTTCAGCTTGCCGGCTTCGTAGGCTCCGCCTACATCCGGAAATCCTCGCCCAGATAATATCGACGAACGTCGGGATTCGCGACGATTTCCTCAGGCGAACCTTCGGTCAACACATGGCCGGAGTGGATGATATATGCCCGGTCAATCAGACCCAGCGTTTCACGGACATTATGGTCGGTAATCAAGACCCCGATTCCGCGCTGCTTCAAATGGCGAACCAGCACCTGAATGTCACCGACCGCAATCGGATCGATGCCCGCAAAAGGCTCGTCGAGCAACATGTAGGAGGGCTGGCCGGCCAGCGCTCGGGCGATTTCGCAGCGCCGCCGCTCGCCTCCCGACAGGGCGATCGAGGGCGACTTGCGCAGGCGCTTGATGTCAAACTCGTCCAGCAGGGCTTCGAGTTCCGCCTCGCGCTGGTCCTTGTCGCGAATAGCGACTTCCAGCACCGCCCGGATGTTGTCCTCGACGTTCAGGCCCCGAAAAATGGAAGCTTCCTGCGGCAGATAGCCGATCCCGAGCCTTGCGCGACGATACATCGGGAGAGGCGTGACATCGTGCCCGTCAAGTTCGATCGAGCCCTTGTCGGGCTTCACCAGTCCGGTGATCATGTAGAAAACCGTGGTCTTGCCCGCGCCGTTCGGGCCGAGGAGGCCGACAGCCTCGCCCTGCCGAACCGCCAGACTGACATTCTGCACCACCTGCCTGCTACGGTAGCTCTTGCCCAAATGATAGGCGCAAAGCGACCCCACACCGAGGCGTTCGGGTTCGGGATAGTCGTAAGCGTCCCGGGCAGACTGATCGGACGTATCGCCTGACATTTCAGCGGGATCAGATTTGCGCTGCACCACAAGCCCCGTTACGGCGCTGAACGCCGATCGCAAGGACTGACCGATGGAACGATTGCGGCTTGCTGACAACGCGCGATCCCAACTGGCGTCGTACGCGACGCAACCCGCACGGCCTAGCGCGACCGTCGTGCTAGCGCAACCTGCTCGGCACAGGCGAAGTCTGATGCGTCAGCTAGCGCTGGCTCGTCGCGGGCGGCGTCCTTGCCCTTGGCGCAGCTTTTGGCTGGTCGTTTCCCAATCCGGTAGAACCGGGCGTGAAGAGACCGCGCACATTGCCGATACACCGGGCGAGATTTGCTGAGAGATCGTAGATCAGCTCATCGCATTTCTGGATGTTCACGTCCTTGGTCAGGGCTACATTGCCGATCAGATGGACCTTGTTCTCCGCCCGGTCGAAAAAGCCCCGGTCGCCGGTGCCGACCTGATCCTGCGACGAAATCGTCACCGGCCCCGCCGCCTCCATGCGACGAATCTGGTTGGAACCGGATCCATTTGCCGCGCCTTCGCCGCCAGCGGATTTCAGAGCATCAGGACTCAACAGAATCGTGATCGACGAGGCCTTGAGGGTCGAGCCGCCCTGACGGACCGTCACGCCGCCCGAATAAACGAGCTTCTGGTCCTTGTCGAAATAATCGAGCTTGCCGGCGTCGATGCTGATCGGCCCACCCGATGTGGCGCCGGGGAGGAACGAACCCTTCACGCCCTGCGCCGGAGCGGTCGAAGCGCTCAAGGAAATCGCCAGAAGCGAAACGACTGCAATTGCAAAACTGTTTTTCATTTCGGCGTTCCCGTCGCGCGCTCGGGCGAAAGATCGGACTTGTCCTGCCAAAGTTCCGAGGTGACGTTGCCGTCGAAAGTCACCACCTGCCCGTTTTCCGACATGCTGAAACGATCGGCCCTGACGGTTCCGTTGGGAAGCTTGACGTTCACCGCGTCGTCCGACACGACCGTCCCGGCTCGGAAATCCACATCGGCATTCTTCATCACAATTTCATAACCTGACGTGCTGCGAATGCGAACATTGGGGTTCTGGTTATCGCCGCGCAACTGCAGAAAATCGCGATTGCTGTCAAATATTCCCTTCGGGGCGCTGGCGCTGGCGGAATCATTGCCCCCGAGACCGACTTTGGCCTCAAGTTCGTTCAGCTCTATCACTTTCGGATTCCGAACATCCTGCACGCCGGAGGCGGCACGCACTTCATAGGACCGACCGTCCTTTCGAAATCCGCTGAGCTTGGGAAGCTCCATGGTGACGCGCGTTCCGTCGAGACTTGTCTTGCCAACAGAGACCCCTTCGGGAATCTTTCCGAACGGGTTGAACAACGCCACGCCTAGCAGGCCCAGAACGCCCACGCTGCTCAAAAGGACAATCGACCATTTCAGGATTTTGACGCGGGTCGAATGACGATTAGCGCGGCGAAACGCGCGCGCGCGATCGACCCGGGTCGCCGGGGCGGCCCGCTCGATGCGGTCTGTCGCGTCCACGTGAGCCATGCGGTCGTTCAATCCGTCGGGTCGCCCGGTTCAGTTCATCCCGCCTAACGGACCGCAATGGCAAAGTCGAGGCGCAGCCCAGACCCGATTGCGGTTTGTCCCTATTTCATTCGTGGGAGAATATATCCTGCTCCGGCCAGCCCATCAGGTCGAGTTTGGCGCGATCGGGGAGAAAACGGAAGCAGGATTCCGCCAATTCGGTGCGGCCCTCGCGCGCCAGCATCATGTCGAGACGCGCCTTGAGGCCATGCAGGTAGAGAACGTCGGAAGCCGCATAGGCGAGTTGCGCCTCAGTCAAAGTCTCGGCCGCCCAATCGGAAGATTGCTGCTGCTTCGACAGGTCGACGCCGACCAGTTCGCGTGTCAGATCCTTCAGACCATGACGATCCGTGTAAGTCCGAACCAGTTTGGAGGCGATCTTGGTGCAATAGACCGGACCGGCGAAAACCCCGAACGCATGGGCCAGCACCGCAATATCGAAGCGGCCGAAATGAAATATTTTGGTGACTTCAGGATTGGCAAGAAGCCGCGCCAGATTCGGCGCCTCGCGCTGTCCGCGCGCAATCTGCACCACTTCCGCATTCCCGTCGCCGCCTGAAAGCTGAACCACGCACAAACGGTCGCGATGCGGATTGAGGCCAAGCGTCTCGGTGTCGATAGCGACGCTTGATCCGAAATCGAGCCCGTCGGGCAGATCGCCTTGATGAACGCGAACAGTCATGCGGCTGGGGCTCGTCAGAAAGGTTGGAAGAAGCGCAAAACGGGCCTTCTGCGGGCAGGCCCAAAACCACTTTCAAGGGAAAGTAGTAATGGTGCCCAGGAGAGGACTCGAACCTCCACGATTTTCACCACTGGTACCTGAAACCAGCGCGTCTACCAATTCCGCCACCTGGGCCCGGGCGGTGTCTTACGGGTCAGCCTATCGCCTTGTCAATCGCCGCGAAGCCTCCATGTTGATTTAGGTTCATTCATTGCTGCTCGGCGCAGGAAGCCCGACAGCCAGATGTCGGAATTTTCGAGCGTGGTCGCCTATATCGTTCGCCACATGTTTATCGGCGTCGGCTTCGGAGCGCTTTTCGCCACCGGAGCGCTCTGGTTCGATGTGGCGGGGCTCGGCTCACTGATCATGGCCTCGAACGACCGGGTCGTGGCGCTTAGTCTGCTTTACGGAGGTTTTGCGGTCACGTTTGGCAGCGTCGTCTGCGGAACCGCCATCATGATGATTTCCGACGCGGACGAGTTTTCGGGACGGGGCGGCTGAACGCGCCGAAAGGCCACCTGTACATGAGCTGCGGGTTTGACTAGGAACGTCGGGATTGCTGCATCTGCGAACGGAACAGATCATGACCTATTCAGCGCCCGGCTCGGACCGCATTGTGACGGTCTTCGGTGGTTCAGGATTTGTCGGACGTCAGTTGGTGCGGGCGCTGGCAAGACGCGGCTGGCGCATCCGGGTTGCCTCCCGGCGTCCTGATCTGGCCTTCCACCTTCAGCCTAGCGGCCGGGTGGGGCAGATTCACGCGATTCAAGCCAACCTTCGCTATCCGGCTTCGGTCGCTGCCGCAGTTCGTGGCTCCGACGCAGTGGTCAATCTGGTCGGAATTTTGACGCCCTCGGGCCGCCAGCGCTTCGACGCCGTGCATGCGTTCGGGGCGCGGCTGGTGGCGCGCGCCGCCGCCGAGGCCGGCGTGACCTCCATGGTCCATATGTCGGCCATCGGGGCCGACGCCGAATCGCCATCGGAATATTCGAGGTCGAAGGCGCAGGGCGAACAGGGCGTCCGGGAGTTTTTTCCAGACGCGCGGATTGCGCGCGCCTCGGTGATTTTCGGACCCGACGACGACTTCTTCAACCGGTTCGCCACCATTGCCCGCGTATCGCCTGCCCTGCCTCTGATCAGCGGCGGCGAAACCAGACTGCAGCCGGTTTTCGTGGGCGACGTGGCGGAGGCCATCTGCAGGATGCTCGACGGCGAAGCTGCGCCCGGCGCGATCTATGAATTCGGCGGCCCCGAGGTAAAGAGCCTGCGCGATATCATGGCCTATGTGTGCGACGTCATCGGCAGGAAGCGGCTGCTGGTTCCGATGCCTTTCGCGGCAGCGCGCTGGATGGCGCTCGGAACCGAGATCGCCAGCAATCTCAGCCTCGGGATGTTTCCATCCGAATTTCTCACCACGCGCGACCAGATCGAATTGCTGAAAATCGACAATGTGGTGTCGCAGGCGGCGAATGCCGAAAAGCGTACGCTCGAAGGACTCGCGATCACACCTGACAGCATCGAGGCAATCGTGCCGAGTTATCTCTATCGCTTCCGCAAGACCGGGCAGTTCGAGGCCAATCGCCTCGCCTGAGATTACTGCCTGAGTCTACCGACGATCCGGCGGAATCAGACGTTCGCGCTCCAGCATGCGCTGATGAATGCGGACCATGAAGGCTGTGCCGAACAACGGCGTCAGAAGATTGACGATCGGCACGGCCACGAAAGCTGCGATGAACATGCCGCAAACAAAGAGATAGAGCGCGCGTTCGCGGCGCAATAATCTGACCTCTGCAATCGGCCTGTATCGCAGCGCTGCAAGTTCGAAATATTCCCGGCCTAGCAGGTAGGCGTTGGCCAGAAAGAACGCCAGTGCATTGACGCCCGGCACCAGCAGCAGCAACAGGGCCGCGAAGTTCACCAGAAGCGAAACCCCGGCAAACCTTGCCGCAAGCCAGATGGCGTAGCCGGCCGGCAGAGCCTGACCGGCTCTTCCATTGGGCGAAGAACGCTGTTCGACGCGCTCTGCCAACTCGTCGAGAAAAACGCCCGCCACCATGGAGGATACGGGGGCCACCAGAAAGGCGAGCCCCAGAAACAGTCCCAACCCGGTCAGCACCACGAGGGTGGAGGCCAGCCATGGATACGGGACCGCGATATAGCCAGTGATGAGCTTGTCGAGCGCAATCCACATCACAGCCAAAAGTGCCAGCGTCAGCGCAAGGATCTTGAAAAGCACGGCCCGGAAAGGCGGCGTAAAGATTTCGCGTAATGCCGCGAGTGCGGATTCAAACATGGCCGGTTTCCAGATTCATTTTACAGCAACGAACGGTCAAAATGGTGATGTCAGGCACTGGGCGCAAGCGACAGTTCAGCGCGCATTCAACGGCGCCGCTAGCGGAAGGCCATCTGCGATCAGTTGTCGCCAAGCATCGGAACCATCGCGGACAAATTTGAAAATCTCCAGTTCCGCCGGACCGATCATCCCGTCGGCAACGAGCGATTCAAAATTGATCGTGCGTCTCCAGAAGGGCTCGTCAACGAGGATAACAGGAATATTCCGGCCCTTGCGGGTCTGCACGAGCGTGAGAATCTCGAACAATTCATCCATCGTGCCGAAGCCGCCGGGAAAGACCACCAGCGCATTGGCCCGCATGGCAAGATGCATCTTGCGCATGGAAAAATAGTGGAACCGGAAGGTCAACTCGGGTGTCGTGAATGGATTCGGCAATTGCTCACGCGGCAGCGTGATGTTGAAGCCGATTGTGGGTGCGCCTGCATCATGCGCGCCGCGATTGGCGGCCTCCATAATGCCCGGGCCGCCGCCTGTGGCGATGACATTGTCGCGCGGCAGCCCCTCGCCATTCAGCGCGCCGCCCCGCCCCGAACAAAGCTTGCCGAATTTGCGCGCTTCCTCATACCAGAAAGGCTGTCGACCCGGCCCGTCGGGGCGCACGCGAGCGCTGCCGAAAACCACAACAGTGGAGCGGATGTTCCAGTTGCGCAGAGCCTCTTCGGCCTTTTCATATTCGAGCAGAAAGCGCACTCCGCGCATGGAGTCGCGCATAAGAAATTCCTGATCGAGCACGGCTGGTCGATAGGCTGCCGAATTGATTTGCTGCGAAGCGTCTAGCTTGTCAGGCTCTTGGTCCATGACGAAAGATTTTCTTCCGGTTGTTGAGCGTTCGCCATTATCCTAGCAGATTGATCGTCCAGATCGCATTCTGCTGTTCAGCAGGGATCATAGATGAACACAACCTTCCTGTCGGAACTGTTCGGATCGATTGCGGATCGTGGCCGCCAATTGCTGGGACGCGACGGCGACGCCCATGCCAGGCGCGTTGAGGAAATCGAGCGCCTTTGCGCCGATCTTGTCGGTGGACGCGGCGAGGCTTCAGGCGCCGCATTGGCGATCGAGATTATCGAGGCCTATGGCTCGCTCGACGAGGAAGGGCGCGTCGCATTCTTTCTCGGGCTAAGGGACAAATTCGGACCAGATCCCGAACGCCTTCGCAAAGCAATTTCGGATTGGGAGTCGAAAGCCGACCAGACAACATCCGCCGCCATTCATTTCGCCTCCGAGCCGCGTCGACAGGAATTGCTGCGGCGGCTCAATCGCGCGCCCGACGGAACTGCGGCGCTGGTGGAGATGCGGGCCGACCTTCTCGATCTGAAGCCGAAACGTCCCGATCTTGCGATGGTGGATCAGGACTTCGGACATCTCCTGTCGTCGTGGTTCAATCGCGGCTTTCTGGTGCTGCGCCGGATCGACTGGTCGACGCCGGCGAATATTCTGGAAAAGATCATCCGCTACGAAGCTGTGCACGAGATCGCAGACTGGAACGATCTGCGTCAGCGAATCGACCCGCCGGACCGGCGTTGCTATGCGTTCTTTCATCCGGCGCTGGTCGACGAGCCGCTGATCTTTGTCGAAATCGCCCTGACGGAACACATTCCCGCAGCCATCGCGCCTTTGCTGGCGGGACGGCGCGAGATTGTGGCCCTGTCGCAGGCCCGGACGGCCGCCTTCTATTCGATTTCCAACTGCCAGCGTGGCCTCGCCGGCATCTCGTTCGGAAATTTTCTCATCAAGCAAGTCGTCGACGAACTGCAGCGGGAATTGCCGAAGATCGAGACATTCGTGACCCTGTCGCCCGTCCAGGGCTTTTCGAAATGGCTGGCGGAGCAAGGCGACAAGCTCACATCAGCTGAGAAGTCGGCGATCCACAAACTCGGCGAGACCGACTGGGTGGACAATTCGGGCGATGTCAAAAAAATGCGCCGCGTCCTTGAGCCGCTGGCCGCGTTCTATTTCCTGTATGGCCGGACACGCAACGGTCGCCCGCTGGACCCAGTCGCACGCTTTCACCTAGGCAACGGGGCGCGGCTTGAACGCCTCAACTGGCTGGGCGACCGCTCTCCCAAAGCGCGGCAAGAATCAGCAGGGCTGATGGTCAACTACCTCTACAATCTCGACGAAATTATCGAAAATCACGAAGCTTTCGCCAATGAGGGGGCCACCGCCGCGTCAGGAGGAATCAAACGGCTGGTGAAGGGCGAGCTTCGTCAGCGCTTGCAAAATGCGCCTGCATCGGCCACGGAATGATTTCAACCGTCAAGACAGATTGAACCCATATGGCGTCTCACCTTTTCGACCACTTCACCCGCGCGATGACCTACCCGAACAAGGTGTTCATCGAGAATTTTGACGGTCGCAAGATCACCTTTGGCCATGTGGTCGAGCAATCGGCCAGAATGGCGCATGCGTTGCAGAAACTGGGCGTGGTCACCGGCGACCGCGTTGCTGTGCAGGTGGACAAATCGCCGGAGATGATCCTGCTCTATCTGGCCTGCGTGCGCGCGGGCGCAATTTTTCTTCCGCTTAATACCGCTTACACACCAACAGAGATCGAATATTTTCTCGGCGACGCCGAGCCCCGCGTATTTGTCTGCGAGCCCGCCCAGCGTGACAAGCTGGCTCCCGTGGCGGCAAAGGCTGGCGTAGCGCATGTGGTGACGCTGGGGACAGCGCTTGACGGCACGCTGATCGAGACCAGCCAGACGCAACCGACCGCATTTGCAGATGTGGATCGTGGTCCCGACGATCTTGCCGCGATTCTCTACACGTCAGGCACGACAGGGCGCTCTAAGGGCGCAATGCTGTCGCATGAGAATCTGGCGTCCAATGCCAGGACGCTCGTCGAATACTGGCGTTATACCGCCAAAGATGTGCTGATCCACGCCCTGCCGATTTATCACACGCACGGCCTTTTCGTAGCTACGAATACGATTTTGCTTTCTGGCGGGACCATGCTGTTTTTGCCGAAGCTCGACGGCGACGCCATCATGCGCCTGATGCCCCGCGCGACATCCATGATGGGCGTGCCGACATTCTACACACGCTTGCTGGCGCATCCCGGATTGAACCCTGACGCCACGAGGCACATGCGACTGTTCATTTCCGGCTCGGCGCCGCTGCTGGCCGAAACGCATCGCGAATGGCGAGCCAAAACCGGCCACGCAATTCTCGAACGCTACGGGATGACGGAAACCAACATGAACACGTCCAACCCCTTCGACGGCGACCGCGTCGCCGGCACTGTTGGCTTGCCTTTGCCGGGCGTCAGTGTGCGGATTGCTGACCCCGACAATGGCGCGCCAACTGCTCAGGGCGAAATAGGGATGATCGAGGTGCGCGGACCGAACGTGTTCAAGGGCTACTGGCGCATGCCGGAAAAGACTGCCGCAGAGTTTCGCCCCGACGGCTTCTTCATCACCGGCGACATGGGCAAGATCGACGAGCGCGGCTATGTGCATATCGTAGGGCGCAACAAGGACCTGGTGATCACCGGCGGATTCAACGTCTATCCGGCAGAGGTCGAAAGCGAGATTGATGCCGTAGCCGGTGTGGTCGAAAGCGCCATCATCGGCGTTCCGCACGCGGATTTCGGCGAGGGCGTCACCGCAGTGGTGGTCCGAAAGGTCGGCGGCGACGCAACCGAAAAGTCGATCATGACGGCGATTGAATCGCGTTTGGCGAAATTCAAATTGCCGAAGAGGATCATCTTTGTGGACGAATTGCCGCGCAACACGATGGGCAAGGTGCAAAAGAACGTGTTGCGCGACCAGTATCGGGATATTTATCGGGCCTGAACGATCGCCTCAGGAGAAGATGGCGATCGTCTTCTCCGGCGGCAGGTAGGCGCGCACGCGGTCGCCAGCCTTTGCGCCGTTGCCCGGAGGAGCTCGCACCAACAGCTGGAACTTGCCGTCGAGATCGATGGAATATTCGGCGATCTCGCCGAGATAGACCCGATTGGTGATTTTGCCTTCAACCACGTTGTCGCCTGCCGGGCCACCGTTGACGTCCCGCAACTGAATATTCTCCGGGCGAACGACAAACGACACATTTTCGCCTGCGCCAAGTTTCGCCGGGAAATGACAGCGCACATCGCCGATTTCTGATCTCACAGTTCCCATACTGCCGGCTTCGGCCACATTGATGCACTGACCGCGGAACATGTTGGTGCGGCCAATGAAGTTGGCGACGAATTCTGAACGGGGAAGCTCGTAAATCTCGTCCGGCGTACCGAGCTGCACCATGAGGCCGTGATCCAGAACCGCAATGCGATCGGAGATCGCCATGGCTTCGGCCTGATCGTGGGTGACGTAAATCGTCGTGACGCCCCATTCGAGCTGGATGCGTTTGAGCTCCGCGCGCATCTGCTCACGCAGCTGTGCGTCGAGATTGCTGAGCGGCTCGTCGAGCAATAGAAGCTTGGGCTCGCGCACAAGCGCGCGCGCCAGAGCAAGACGCTGCTGCTGACCGCCGGAAAGTTGCGTGGCCGAACGGCGCTTGAATTTCAGCAAGCCCACCATTTCGAGAACGTGATCCACACTCTTCTCGATGTCTTCGCGTGTGTATTTTTTCCGGCGGGACACCCGCAATGGATAAGCGGCGTTCTCGAACACCGTCATGTGTGGCCAGATTGCATAGGATTGAAAAACCATGCCGATGTCGCGGTCGTACATTTGCACGATTTTGTCCGAAGCGCCGTCGAACATGACCTCATTGTCGAGCGAAATCGAGCCCGTGTCGGGCGTTTCAAGACCCGCGATACACCGCAACGTTGTTGTCTTTCCACACCCGGAAGGTCCCAGAAGGGTGAACATTTCACCCTTCTTGACCTCGAAGGTTACGCCAAAGACACCCCCGGCTGGTTCCCCGGCCTGCGCCTGATAGCGCTTAAACAAATCCTGAACGCGAAGCATGATTGATATCCTGTGAGGTCAGCCAGCCATAACCTGATAGCGCCGCGTGACGAAGTGGAAGCAAGCGCTCACGACAACCATCAGTGACACCCAAACGACGCCCATGGAGGCGAGTTCGGTCACCTGGCCGTTCTGCCAAAGATCGAAAAGGGTAACAGCAACGATTTCGGTGCCGGGTCCTACAAGCAGCAAGGGCAGAGAGACCGCCTGCACTGCCAGAAGGAAAATGAACAACCAGGCGCTGACAAGCGATCCAGCCAGCAATGGCAGCACGATCCTCATGAACGTGCTGGATTGTTTGGCGCCCGATGAACTCGACGCATCTTCCAGTTCGCGATGTATCTGCAAGACGCCCGCATAGGCGTAACGCATGCCATAGGGCATGTAGCGGACGGATGACGCGAGGATCACCGACAGCAGAGTACCATACAGCGGGATCGGCAGATTTACGAAGACGTAGAGGAATGCGACACTGAGCACGATAGCGGGAAACACCAGAGGCGCAGTGGCAATCTGGTCGAGAATCCACGCTCCAGGCTTGCGACGGGCCGCAAGCCATGCGCAGAGCGCCGTGAACGGCACCACGAAGGTCGATACGGACGCACCCATGACGAGCGTGTTCCAGATCGAATCGCGGAACGATCCGGGTCCGAGCAGCACCTTGTAGTTGTCGAGAGTGAAGCGCGAAAATGAATCCGGCGTCACGCCCTCATAGAACGGCTGCAGCGACGTGAAGACCAGCATGACAAGGGGCAGGCCGGTCACAAGCATGAACATCAAAGCCAGCGCAGCCGAGGTAACGTAGCGCAGTTTGCCCAGATTCATGACGCGTGGACGATAACCTTTTCCTGTGATCGTCTGGTACTGGTGCGCATTTTTCGACAGGCGATTGTACCAGACGAGCAAGGCGGCCACGATGAGGAGCAGGCAGACCGAGTATGCGCCGGACTGTCCATAGTCCATGGCGCCTGTGCCCTTCGAACTTTGATAAATATTGGTGGTCAGCACATTGATATTGCCCGCCAACCCTACCAGCGCGGGAACTTCGAAAGATTCAAACGCGCGGATGAACACCAGTAGCAGCAACGCCATAACGCCCGGCAAACCCATCCGGAGCGTGATGTTCCAGAATGTCCTTATAGGTTTCGCACCGCTCATCATAGACGCTTCCTCGAATGAAGCGTCAGTACCGCGCAACACCGAAGACATAAGCAGGAACGTCAATGGCACGAAATGAACGCCTTCGATCAGGGTCATTCCCCACATGGAATAGACATTGATCGCGACTTTGACACCAGTCAAATTCTCTATGATGCCATTCACGGGGCCCGATCGACCGAGAATAAGAAGCCACGAAACTGTGTATAGCACGCCGGGAATTCCGAGCGAGATCACTGCGCCCAGCAAAACCCAGCGACGACCGGGCGTATTGGTGCGTTCAACAATCAGCGCCTGCAATGTTCCCAGCACAATTGCGATAACCGCAGATCCAATGGAATAGATCGTCGTGTTGATCAGCGCGCTGAAAAAGAATCGTCCAGTTACGAGCTGTTGATAATAACGAAGAGTCAGTTCGCCAAACGACCCATCCGGTCGTGTGGTGTAGAAACTCACCTTGATCAAAAAAATCGTCGGCGGAAGAATCAAAATGAGGAGAATCGCACTCAGCACGATGACCGGGACCGAATATCTCGGTCCGCGGCGCGGCGTGACATAGGCGGCGTCCATTCCACTCGCCGGCGTACCGGCCGCCATCTGGCTCATTGCGAACCTCTAGAACAAGTCATCTAAACTTCTCCTGATAGATCGCTTCCGAACTGTCGGTGTATTTGTTGAGGTTTTCCGGGCTGACGAAGTTCTCGGTCACGCCAGCCTTGCCGGGCACAACCGGCGCGATGGTGTCGAGCGGCGCAACATCGAGGCGGGACGGAAAGTATTCGGCCTGCGCAAGCACCTTCTGGCCATCGGGCGAGAGGATGTAGTCGACCAGCAACATGGTTGCATGCGGATGTCGCACGCCCTTGGGAACTACCATAGTGGCGGCTGTTGTGGCGACAGGGTCGAGCAGCTGGCTATTGACCGGCGCTCCCTTGGCTTTGCTGATCAACGGATGATGCGCGAAAATGTTGAGCGCAATCGGGTATTCGCCAGCCATCACGCGATCGACGAGCGTGCGGGCGCTGCCGGAACCGAAATTGACGATCTTCTGAGCAGCGAGTTTGTCGAAATAGGCGCGGGCCTTTTCCTCGCCCCAGGCAAGACGAAGGTTGGTGATGAACAACGGAGTTCCACTGGCGCTGCCGATGCGCCATGAGAGCTTGCCCTGCCATTTCGGATCGAGAAGATCTTCGTATGTCTTGGGGGCCTCTTCGGCCTTCACCATCTTGGTATTGTACGCGATGCCGAAATAGCTAAGACGCGTCGGAGTCCACATGCCACGCGGGTCACGGTATTTTTCCGGCAATTCATTGATGAGCGGCGTGTAATAGGGCTGGACAAGACCGGCCTGAACCACGGCTTCGCCGACGCCCGTGCCTTCGACGAGATCTGCAACAAGATTGTTGGCGCGAACCTCAGCCGTGAGCTTCGCCGCTATATCTTCTGAATCGCCACGCCAATAAGTGACCTTGATGAAGGGATATTTCTTCATAAAGTTTTCGGCGATCGGGCGAAGCGCCTGGTTCACGATGATGGCGCAGTAGAAGACCACTTGACCTTCCTTGCGGGCGCCTTCAGTCAGCACTTTCTCGCGATCTGCACCACGATAGTTCAGGATTTCTTCCGTCGTGAGCGCATTGGCCGAAGTTGTCGCGGTTGCGGTCAGGGCGCCGAAGAGCGAGATGCGCGCTGCCGTTTTCAGTAGAAAATTTTTCACGGGTTACCTCTTTTTCAACGCGTCACGATCAGGGCGTCCGCAATACGAACACCCTTGCCGGCGGCGCAGACGAAAACGGGATTTAGGTCGATAGCCGCATACTGGCCATCAGTCGCGGCAACAAAAGCGCCAAACTGCACACAACAATCAACCAGCGCGTCAACATCACGCGGAGACGCGCCGCGGAATCCTTCGAGAAGTTTTGAGGCTTTAAGTTCGGCGATCATGCCGTGAACCTCCTCCCGATCTAATGGCGGTAGTCGAACCGCTGCATCCTTGAAAATTTCCACCATCACGCCCCCGGAACCGAGAACGATCATGGGGCCGAACTGGTCGTCGTAGGTCATGCCGAGAATGAATTCGACGCCATCCTCAACCATTTCCTGAACCAGAATGCCGTCGATCGATGCATCCGGGCAAGCCCTTGTCGAGTTGTCGAGAACCTTGGCGGCAGCTGCTTCAACAGTTTCTGCCGTCCGGGCACCGAGATGAACGCCGCCGACATCCGATTTGTGAGGAATATCCGGCGACTGGATCTTCAGCGCGACAGGGCCGTTGATGCACTGCCAAAGCTTGGCTGCGTCGGCCGGCGTCTTTGCCAGAAACTCCTTGGTGACGGGCAGCCCTGCCTTGCCAAGAATGATCTTGCTCTCGGCCTCGGTCAAAGTGAGGCCTGATTTCAGCTTCGACGCCTCGAACGCCTGGACTGGCGCCTTTCCGGCACCCGCCGCCACGCGACGCCGATAGGCGGCATAATCCACGAGATGTCTGATCGCCCTCATGCCGATTTCCGGATTGTCGAGAATCGGCACGCCATGTTCGGCGGCGTAACCGCGCCAGCGCTTGGTGAGGCTCGTGCCGACGAAAGAAAGCACGACGAGCGGCTTCTTGGCTTTCGGAACGGCACGGGCTATTTCAGCCACAAGGGCGTCGTGGGATTCAGCGCCTTCAATGCGCATGCCGAGCGCCAGACCAACAACATCAAGACCGTCGTCGTCGTTCAGGACATCCAGAAGCTTCGCCATGCTATCGCCGCGGCGCAGGCGCGGCATGCCGACCGTGTCGATGGGATTGTTGAAGCTACGATCGACCTGAATGATCTCTTGCAGTTTTGCGTTTGTGTCCTTGCCGATGACCGGGAAGTGAATGCCGGCCTTGTCGCCAAGATCGCCGACAAGCGACGTGGCGCCGCCTGAAACGGTGAACATGGCCACACGGTCGCCCTTAGGCAAAGGCGCGTAGGCGAATAGGCCTGCGGTCTCACAAAGTTCATCGATGGAATCGACCAGCGAGACGCCATTCTGCTTGAACAGGGCCTCGAAAGCTTCGTGCTTGCCAGCAAGCGTACCCGTATGAGCGAGCGTTGCCGCCTGACCGACCACACTGCGACCGAGCTTCAGCACCACGATGGGCTTTTTGGGCGCCGCGCGTTCAATGGCGGCACGAAGACGACGACCGTCTTTCGCGCCTTCCATGATGAGCGCAATAACTTTGGTGGCGTCATCGGCGGCAAAAAAATCGATGTAATCAGCCAGATCGACAACGGCCTGATTGCCCATAGAGATGAGGTAGTTCATGCCGATGCCGCGATTGCCGCAATGTTCGGCGAAAGCGTTCAGCAATCCGCCGCTTTGCGACACGAGCGAAACGCCACCCGCCACTGCCGTATCGGGAATGTCGGCCATGGTGGCGGCATAATGGTGCGCGAAGGTCGCAATGCCCATGCAATTGGGGCCGGCGACGGCCATATTGGCCGAGCGAGCAAGCGCGAGGAGTTTTTCCTGCCGGTCGCGGCCTTCGTCGGTGGCAGCGTCAGCAAAGCCTTCAGAGACAACCAGCGCGCTTTTCACGCCCGCTGCGACCGCCTCTTCAAGCACCTTGATGACGCCTTCGGCCGGAACCGCCACAATGACGCAATCGGCCGGTTCGGGAAGCGCAGAAAGCGATTTGAAGCAGGTCCGCCCGCCGATTTCCGTCGCTGCCGGATGAATCGGCCAGACTGGGCCACCAAACCCAAAGATACTTGCGGATTCCATCATCTTGACGCCGGAGCCGCCGCCTTTGGCGGAGACTCCGACGATTGCGATGGAACGCGGCCGCAACAGGGCGTTGATGGGTGTCCTGGTCTTCTGCTCGCTCATGCGTTTCCCGTTCGCTTCTTGTCTGAAATTCAGTTCATCTCAATCGATGATTCTGAACTTTGGGATAGTGAACCCCTCGTTTGGGTGGTCTTCGTAGACGACTTCGACGCGCTGGCCGACGTCGTAGATGTTTTTGGGGCGGCGGTCGCCCGTAAGGGTGGAGGAGACCAGCGGGCCTTCA
>CANJWR010000034.1 GCA_947478455.1 Beijerinckiaceae bacterium
GAGAAGAAATTGTACAGAATGCGGATGTGATCCTTCGGGTCGGTCGAGCGCAGCAGAAGCTGGCCCCGGCTCTCGGGATGCAGCAGACAGGGGCGAATCCCGTAGCCGTCGAGGTAAGGCTTGGCGATGCCCGGAAACCACAGGCGCGCATCGGTCGGCGCGCCGCGGAACATGAATTCGATGTCCGGCACCGGCTGGTCGGGGCTCGACTTGACGAAAGCGTGCAGCCCGCCCGGCACCACCGTCCCGGCCCCGGAGCCGAAGAAATAGGCCTGCAGCATCGACATCGCCATGCGGTCGAACCGCATCGAGGCATGGAACGAGCCGACATCCTTTCGGGTGAACATCATCAGCACCGCCAGATGGTCCTGCAGATTCCTGCCGACCGGCAGATCCGCCACAACCGGAATGCCCATTTCGCGCAGATGATCCGCCGGCCCGATGCCCGACAGCATCAGCAGATGCGGCGTGTTGAACGTGCCTGACGACAGGATCACCTCGCGCGTCGCTTCCGCCTGCACCACCATGCCGTGATGCTCGTATTCGACGCCGGTCGCCCGCGTTCCCTGCATGGTGACGCGCAGCGCGTGGGCCTTCACGTCGACGCGCAGATTGTTGCGCTTGCGGGCGGGTTTGAGGAAGGCCGTGGCCGACGACGAACGCCTGCCGTTGCGGATCGTGTACTGACTGCGCCCGAAACCTTCGCCGTCGACGCCGTTATAGTCCGGCGTCACCGGCAGTTTGGCGGCCTTCGCGGCCTCGATCCAGGCCGGGAAAAGCGGATCGTCGGTCTTCGCCCATTCGGTGCCCAGCGGTCCGTCGCCGCCGCGCCACGCATTCTCGCCGCCGATCCATGTCTCGCAGCGCTTGAAATAGGGCAGAATCTCCGCATAGGACCAACCGCTTGCGCCATTGCGCGACCAGCGGTCGTAATCGCCCCGATGGCCGCGCGTATAGGCCATGACGTTGACGGACGACGAGCCGCCCAGAACCTTGCCGCGCGAGGCCTCGATCCGGCGATTGTTGAGCGCCGGTTCCGGCTCGGTCTCCATGCCCCAGTCGTGCATGTGGTGCTCGTGCATCTTGCCCATGCCGAGAGGGATATGGATGAGCGGATTCCAGTCGCGGCCGCCGGCTTCGAGCAGCAGCACACGCGCGCCTTCATCCTCGGTCAGCCGGTTGGCCAGCACGCAGCCGGCCGAGCCTGCGCCAACGATGATGTAATCGTATGTGTTTCCTGCCGAAGCCATTGCGGTGTTTCCCCGATCTTGCTGCGCGCCGGGCGCATGTTCTGCCGTCACGCCTACAATGGCCGGAGGCTCCTGTCATCCATCTGGATTGCGGGCTTTGGCGCGGGCCAGATATTTGGGCATTTCCCGCTCCTCCCACCGACGCTGCAGCACCGCCCGCTGTTCGGGATAGCGGACGCCCGGGCATTCGGCGTGGGCAATCCGGTCGGTGCGGAAATGGCGGAACTCCTGCCGCAACTCGCACCACGCCAGCACCACCCGCACCATTTCGAAATAGGCCAGCCGGAACGGCCAGATGGTGCGCTCCGAAGCCGCTCCCTGCCCGTCCCGGTAGGAAATCGACACCTTGAGGCTGCGGCGGATGGCGCCGCGCAAAAGCCCCACATCGATGGAGTCCTGCACGATGTCGACGCCCACAACGGGCGCGATCACGGGGCTGTCGAGCAGCATCGGGCGAAGTTCCTTCGGCAGAACCGCGCCGAGCTTCGCCAGCACATCCTCGGTGGCGCGACGCAGCGACGGGTCGGCCCGGTTGCGGGTCCAGTTCAGTCCGATCAGGATCGCCTCGACCTCGTCGGCGGTGAACATCATCGGCGGCAGATCGTAGCCCGCCCCCAGCACATAGCCGACGCCCGCCTCGCCCCGCACCGGCGCATTGTTGCCGATCAGCGCCGCAATATCGCGATAGACGGTGCGGGTGGACACTTCGAGTTCGGCCGCCAACGCATCCGCCGTCACCGGGTGACGGTGGCGGCGAAGTGCCTGCAGCAGGCGAAGGAGACGGTCTGATCTGGCCATGGTTTAATCTGTCAAAGGCTCCTGACGGATTCTGTCAGGAGCTGTCAGTACCAGATTGCGCAGAGTTCGTTTCAGGAGAAATTTTATGCTCGTATTGCACACATTCGGCCCCGCGTTTGGCCTGCTCGACCCCAGCCCCTTTGTGGCCAAGGCTCACCTGTTACTTCGCCTTGCTGGCCTCCCGTACGAGACCGTGACGGGCGATCTCCGCAAGGCCCCGAAGGGCAAGCTGCCGATTCTGGTGGACGACGGCAAGATGATTCCAGATTCGAGCTTTATCCGCTTCCACATTGAGAAGACTCGCCATTTCGATTTCGACACAAGCCTTTCGGCGCGCGATCGCGGCCATGCTTGGGCGCTTGAGAAAATGCTTGAAGATCACCTCTACTGGTGCGTCGTGCGCGACCGCTGGACGGTGGATGAAAACTTCGAGCGCGGGCCGAAGAACTTCTTCAACGGCGTCCCGGCGCTCATACGCCCGCTCATCGTCTCGATGATCCGCCGCAAGGTGGGCCGCAATCTGGCGGGCCATGGCATGGGCCGTCACAGCTTCGAGGAAATGGCGCAGCTTTCGGAGCGGGCCGTCGCGTCCCTGTCGGACATTCTGGGCGACCGGCCCTACATCATGGGCGATAAGCCCTGCGGGGCGGATGCGACCGTCTTCGGGTTCATCTCAAGCGCACTCTGCCCGCTGTTCAAGTCCAGCACGCGCGACGCCGCAGAACGTCGTCCCAATCTGGCGGCTTACGTGGAACGCGTGAAGGCGCAATATCTGGCCGACATGAAACTCTGACTGTCGAAACAAAAAAGGCGGCCCGAGGGCCGCCTTTTTCGAATTCTGCAAACCAGCGATCAGCCGACCAGTTCGTTGCCCGCAAACCACTGGGCGATTTCGATGGCGGCAGTCTCGGGAGCATCCGAACCGTGGACCGAGTTCTCGCCCATGTTGAGAGCGAAGAGCTTGCGGATCGTGCCGGCTTCGGCCTTCTCGGGGTTCGTGGCGCCCATGACATCGCGATAGCGCTTGATGGCGTTGTCGCCTTCGAGCACCTGCACGACGACCGGGGCGGCGATCATCTGGCCGACGAGTTCGCCGAAGAAGGGACGCTCGCGGTGAACGCCATAGAAAGCCTCGGCCTGAGCTTTCGTCATGTGGACGCGCTTCTGGGCGATGATGCGCAGACCGGCTTCCTCGATCTTGGCGTTGACGGCGCCGGTGAGGTTACGACGGGTCACGTCGGGCTTCAGGATGGAGAAAGTACGTTCGAGCGCCATGGCGATCAGGAACCTGCAAATTCGGGGGTTAATGGATGCGCGGCTTATACCGGCGCAGGCCCGTTTGCACAAGGCACTGACAGGAAAAGAGCCCGACTGTCGAAGATCGCTACAATTGTTCCTTAACGGCTGTGCTTTACTTTCAGGCAGTTGAGCCCGGTCTTTTGGATTTTGTCCGTGTCGCTCCAGGTAGACGATCTGAGGAACCTCGCGGCCCATTCGCGGCCGCAATCAACCTCCGGAACACCGTTCCGGTTCGGGATGATGTTCGACGGGTTCGGCTATGTCGCCCGCCAGTTCTTCCGCTTCGTGATTGCCGCTCTGGCGGTCATCTGTGCGGTCATGATCATCTGGTGGAACCTCGACCTGAACGCTCCAGTCGATTCTCGCTCCGCTGCGGCAAGAACCCGCGACGAACTCAGCCGGGCGCAATCTGCCCATTCGCAAGTGACTTCACTGTCGGGCTCCCACAGCCAGCAATCGGGAATCGCCGCATATTTTCAGGGTGTCACCACTGCGATCTACAATGCGTTTGATCGCATGCGAACGAAGGATCGGGAGCGCTATTCTGCGCAGGACCGCAGTCTCCGCGGCTTTTTCGACGTGCAGCCGCGGTCGCAGAGGATCGAGGCCCGGCAGCCGCAATCCGCCTCGACATCCATGACCCTGCTTCCGTCGCGTGGATTGTCCACAGCCGACAAAGCCGCGCTTCAGAACCAGAGATCCGGGGCGAACGTCGGTGACGCCACTGACTTTTCAAGCGCCGCGCAGGCAGTTGGTCGAAGTATCGGCAACAATGAACCTACCGCCCCGATAACCCGGACTTTGCCACCACCGGCCGCCCCGACCAAGCAGGCTGCGGCCCCGCGCGTCAATGCTCCACTGCCGTCGACTATCCCGCAGAGCGCCGCAGCGCCCTCAAACCAGCAAAGCACGCCGCAAGCCCCGGCTAGCTCGAGTTTCAGCAAGCTTGCTGCGCCCCCGCCAATGATCGACCTCCAAGCGCCGCAGCGCCCAGCGCCGCAATTGCGCGGCGCTGCTTCGCCTACAGCGGCAGCAACCGCCGAAAAGCCCTCGCAGGCATCAACAGAGCGCAACGATTTCGCCGCCGTGAATGCAGCCGTCGCGGCAGTGGAAGAAGACTATCGGACCTTCAATCGCGCACTGGATCAGGTGCGCCTGTATCTGGAGCGCTATCCGAACTCAATGCGCCGCCAGCCTCTGATCGAGAAGATCGATTCACTGGCCGCGATCCGCAGCCGCGCGCAGGAAGAGCGCGAACGGATCGACTCGTCGTCCGTCCTGTCTCCTGTCGACTTTACCGATAAGGAATTTGCCGTCGTGACGGCATGTCTGGACGGCATCGACAAGCTCAACACAATAGCGCTCGTCAAAAAGGCGGTGACGATTCAAAAGAACATCCCCGCTTATTTCATGCTCGTGGATGCTGATCTTGTCGCCGGGAAGGCAAACGCCGCTGCAGACACGTCCGATCTTCGCGCTGGCATGGGCGAAAAAATCGGTAGATGCTTCCCCAACCAAAATGCAGCCGGCGCAGTAAAATACTTGTTCTGGCCCGACCCGGAAGCCAAGTCCGTGAGCCCGCTCATGGCAAAGGTGCAGGACGCCCTGATCTACGGTCGCAATTAAATCCCCACGCTATCATTCTGCAACGCGACTCAGGTCAGCCTGATCCGGGCCTTCCGGTTTTTCCGACGAGACAACAGAAACGCCTCGAGCAAGACATCGTCGCATTCGATTGTTCAATAGTTTGCTATCGTCAAGACCTATTGATATGAAATTGCCATGAACCTGCGCGATCTTCGCTACGTCCTCGCCGTCGCCGATCTCGGGCATTTTGGCCGCGCGGCGGAGGCCTGCCATGTCAGCCAACCCACGCTGAGCGGGCAGATCCTCAAACTGGAGGAAGAGCTCGGCGTCGCGATTTTCGAGCGCATGGGCCGCAATGTGCGTCTCACGACTATCGGCGAGCGCATCGTCGAACAGGCCCGCCGCTCTGTGCAGGCCGCTGACGACATCATGGCCAGCGCCAAGGCCGCGCGCGATCCGCTTTTTGGGCCGCTGACGGTTGGCGCCATCCCCACAATTGCTCCCTATCTGATGCCCTATGTGCTGCCCGCCGCAGCGCGCGAACTCCCGCTGGCTCCGCTTGTGCTGCAGGAGGATGTCACCGACCATCTTCTGGCGGCGCTGTCTGCCGGAAAACTCGATGCCGCCATTCTGGCGACAGAAATGGACTCGCCCCAGCTTTCCTCGATAGCCTTGTTCGATGAGCCATTCTGGGTGGCGCTGCCGGAATCCCACGAACTGGCGAGCCGCAAACAGATCGCCCCGGGTGATCTCGATCCAAAAGCGCTGCTGCTGCTGACGGATGGCCATTGCCTGCGCGATCAGGCGCTCGAACTCTGCGGCCACCCCGATCTTGGCAACGCCAATAGCGCCGATATTCGCGCGCTCAGTCTCGAAACGCTGATGCAGCTTGCGGCCGCAGGTTACGGCGTGACGCTGGCGCCAGAACTGGCCGTCGATGGCGGGCGAGGATTGACGAAAGGCCTTGTGGCGCGGCCCCTCACGGGCAAGGAATCTCACCGCACAGTGCGCCTTGCATTTCGCCGCAATGCGCCGCGCCAGAAGGCCATCGAGGCCCTGGCGCGCGTGATCAGGGACGCTATTCCGAAAAAGCTTCGCAGCGCGAAAAAATAGCCGCAGGATCGCAGGAGCTTTTCCGCGTCCGCGTAACCCTTACGATGGGAAGCCGCCGCGACGGACTGTCTTGCCCAGTGGCTCGCGCAAGCTCGGAATCTCGCGCACCTGCAGAGCGTCCGGAAGGCTGGCCCGGTCGCCAATGCGGCCCACAGCCACGACGGCATGAAGTGCGTGGCCGGCGGGAATCTTGAGATTGGCGGTCGCCTTTGCGTGGTCGAATCCGCCCATCGCATGCGCCACCCAGCCCTTGAGATGAGCCTGAAGCGCGAAATTGCTCCATGCGGCGCCGGCATCGAAGGCGTGCGCCACATTCGGAACTTCTTCAGTTCCTTTCAGGACCGTCATCTTCGAGCCGATGAGCACCAGAGCGGCGGCCTTGGCCGCCCAACCGGCGTTGAACGGCATGAGCGCATCCGCGATAGCCACAAAACCCGCATCGCCCCGCAGCCCGTAGGCAAAACGCCAGGGCTGGTTGTTGGAGGCCGAAGGCGCCCAGCGGGCCGCTTCGAAAAAGTCCAGAAGCTCGCCGTCGGAAATGGTCGCTTCAGAAAAAGCGCGCGGCGACCAGCGTTCGATGAACTGCGTGTCGACGCTGTGGTCCGGAACCCGGTTGCTTGTGGCGGAAGCCGTCATATGAATATTTCTCTCGGCAAGTTTGACAATGACCGTCACCTAATGCCTACACGACTGAACCGCAAGCGGCAGCCGAATTCGCAAAATTCACGTTGGGTTGAAGGTGCAGAATTTAAATTCCGTTCCATCGCGAACGGCGAAAATTCGTTTTCGCCAAACCAAACCGCCGCGACCAGAATTGATCGCGGCGGCTGCATTTTCCAATCCGACCCTGAACCAAATGCGGTTCTGGCGCTCTCGCCTCAGGCCGCAACCGGCAAAGTCGCTGCCTCAATCGCCACGGCTGCCGACTGGACAATCGACGCAAACCGCACAGCGGTCTGGATCGTTTCTGTCGTCACACCTGCCTCGACCAGCACCTTCTCGTGGCTGTCGATGCACATGCCGCAGCCGTTAATGGCCGAGACCGCCAGTGACCAGAGTTCAAAATCGACCTTCGGCACGCCGGGCTTCGCGATGACGTTCATGCGAAGTTTCGCCGGCAACTTCGCATATTCCTTGTTCGACGAGAGATGAACAAAGCGGTAGTAAACATTGTTCATCGCCATGATCGAAACCGTCGCCAGCGCCGCATCGTGCGCCGCCGGATCAAGATGATTGCGGGCCTCCTCGTCGATGGCCTCACGCACGACGCCGTTGCGGGTCGCGACCGCGCAGGCGAGCAGCAAGCCCCATTTGGTCTGCTGGCCGAGCGTTTCATCGTTCGCCACGGTCGACAGGTTGAGCCTGACGTCTTTGGCAAATTCGGGAATGCGCTCCTTCAGCGCCTCGATGGACATTACGCGGCCTTGAGGGTTGCGCCGCCTACTTCGCGGCTGCAAGGGCAGAGATCATCAGTCTGCAGCGCATCCAGAACCCGCAGTGTATCTTTCGGGGCGCGACCAACATTGAGGTTGTTGGCGTAGATGTGCTGGATCGTGTTGTCCGGCGCGACGATAAATGTGTAGCGATACGCTACGCCATCGGGCGAACGCACGCCCAGACCATCCACGAGCGAGCCGTTCGTGTCGGCGAACTGCCAGATTGGGAGCTTGGCGAGATCCTTGTGATCGCGGCGCCAGGCGAGCTTCACGAATTCATTGTCGGTCGAGCCGCCGAGCACAACCGCATCGCGATCCTCGAATTCGCTGTTGAGACGGGCGAACTCGGCGATCTCGGTCGGGCACACGAAGGTGAAATCCTTCGGGTAGAAGAAAATGATCTTCCATTTGCCGGCGAAGCTTTCGTCGGTGAGAGTCTCGAATGCGCTGACGCCGTTTTCTTCGTGCTGCATGAACTTCGGCTTGACGCCGGTGACGCTGAATTTCGGGAGAGTGGAACCAATTCCGAGCATTGAAGCCTCCGTGCTGCTCATTTCGATAAGGTTGAAATAAGCGACGCAGCTCTATTGTTCCAATCGATTGTCTCAATAAACTCCATAGGCACGGCCAATCGCGCTCAACCTTCCGCGCCAGCCCCCTGTTGAGGGTCTTTGCGCCAGCCGCTACAAGTCTCTCAACGAACGCGCCGCAGGGCCAGAACCGAATTCCAGGAGCAAACGCCGATGCTGACCGTCGAAATGAACGAACGCCTCACCCGCGTCGGCCCCGGCACTCCCTGCGGCGAACTCATGCGGCGCTACTGGATTCCCTTCGCAGCGGCCTCACAACTCGACGATAATCCGGTCAGGAAAGTCCGTATTCTGGGCGAAGACCTCGTGCTCTACCGGGACAAGAGCGGCACGCTGGGCCTCATCGGCGAACGCTGCCTGCATCGCCTCGTCGACATGAAATACGGCATCCCGGACCAGAACGGCCTGCGTTGCCCCTATCACGGTTGGCTCTACGGCGAGGACGGCGTCTGCCGCGACAGACCGATGGAATCCAATCGCGGCAACTTCACCCAGAAGACCAAGGCCTATCCGGTGCACGAACTGGGCGGGATGATCTTCGCCTATATGGGTCCATTGCCGGCCCCGGCGCTGCCGAAATGGGATCTGTTCGTCTGGCCCGACGCCATCAAGCAGATCGCCTTCAACGTGCTCGACTGCAACTGGCTGCAATGTCAGGAAAACACCGGCGATCCGGCGCACAGTGTCTGGACGCACGGCGAACTGTTCAAATATGTGCTCGAACGTCAGGGCAATTACGCAGACCGCGCATCGGACATCGACCATACGTTGCACAAGCGCACGAGCTGGGGCATCGGAATCAAGGACGTTTACGCCCGCCAGTCTCAATATGGATTTGAAAAGGGCATCATCTATTCGAAAGCCCTCGGGGCGAACGAGGATCGCGACGACAAGCATTCGACGGTGATTTTCCCGTTCTATACGCAGACCGGAAAGACCGGCTCGCCGCGCAGCGAATATCAGATCCGCGTTCCTATCGACGACACCCATACGCTGCACATTTGCTATCAGGTTTACGCTGCGCCTCCGGGCGTTGAAGTCCCGAAGCAGGACAATGTGCCGTGGTACGAGCCGCCGACTGTCGATGAAAACGGCGTGCCGATACTCGATTACGTGCTGGCGCAGGATGCTATCGTGTGGGTCGCGCAGGGCGACATCACGGACCGCAGCAAGGAAAGTCTGGGTCGCACCGACGTGCCGATCGTGCTGCTGCGTCGCCAGCTCGACGAGCAGATTTCGCGTGTGGAACGTGGCGAAGACCCGATGAACTGCTTCCGCGAGGAAATGGACATCATCTTCGGCGCCGGCGAGTCGCCCTACGACGGCTGGGCCGCGCCGGACTGGGCGACACGAAGCCGCTTCTTCAGCCAGAATTTCCGCAAGATGTACCACAAGGGCTTCGGCAACGACGACGCCGACCGCTACGGCCCTGCCCTTGATCTGGTGAAGGAACTCCATCGCCGCGTCGAGGAATTCGAGATCGAGGCCAACAGTCGGGTCAAAACGCCCGCCGAATAGCAGGAGTTTCGCCATGGGCAGGGCGATTGCGCGCCGCCATGCACTGCTGGGTCTTGCGGCTTCGGCCTGCGTCACTCCCGGCGTGGCCCGCGCCGTCGAAGTCGACATGGCGCGTCTGATCACGGTGCGCCGCGGCGATCTGCCGATCATCCTCACCGCCCCGCATGGCGGGGGACTGGCAGTGCCGGGCGTCCGCGAGCGCGACAGGAATGATCCGCAACAGATCGCCCGTTCGCGCACTTACGGCGGTGTCGTGCTGGGCGCAGATCTGAACACGGATCTGCTGGCGCAGGCGATTGCTGACGAGATCAGGCGGCTGACCGGCAAGTCGCCATCGCTGACGATTGCTCATTTTGCGCGGCGCTTCATCGACGCCAACCGGCCGCCCGATGCGGCGTTCAGCGATCCCGCCGCGCTGCCCGTATATCGGGCCTATCACGACGCCATCAGGACGGAGGTGGACGTCATACGCGAACGCTTCGCCAATGCGATCCTGATCGACATTCACGGTCAGGGCGTCGCGCCCGATGTGCTGATGCGCGGAACCGTCAACGGTCGCACGGTTTCACGTCTCGTGGCGCGGGCAGGCATCGCAGCCATGACGGGCGACAGCGGATTGTTCGGTCGTCTGCAGGCGGAAGGCTTCGGGATCTTTCCGCAAAACGACGCAGCGAAAACGCTCGCGGGCGAAGACTCCGGATTTCGCGGCGGCTATACGGTGGCGACCTATGGTTCAAACCATCCGGACGGAATCGACGCCGCCCAATGGGAGCTCGGGTCGAAGTTCCGGCAGACGGAAGCGCTAAAAGACTGGGCCGCAAAAGCGGCGCGCGCCATCGTGGCGTTTCAGGCAAAATATCTTTGAGCAAACGTCGACGAACTATGTGGCGAAATTAGACTGCCAGATTTGCTCGACGCGCCCCATCGTCTCCGCCGAAAATGGCTCCATGTCGGCGACTGCCGCAATTTCTTCCAGTTGCTCGATGGCCGAAAACCCGCCGAGCGTCGTCGTCACGCCGCGATGGCCGAGGATGAACCGATAGGCCGCCTGCGCGAGGCTCGTTCCGTGCTCGCGCGCCAGAAACTGCAGCTTTGTGGCGGCGGCAAGATTGCGCTGCGTGGAATCGTTCGTCGCATCCGGCGGCTTGCGGGCCAGCCGATGCCGCTCGTGCCCGCGCACGGCGTCGTCCGTCAGAAACCCGCCCGCCAGAGGGCTGTAAATGGAGCCGCCGACGCCGGCCTCGAATGCTGCGTCGAGCACATCCCCATAATCTTTCGCCACGAGTCCGGCTGGCTTCACGTACCCGGCAGTCGGATTGAGCAGCGTGTAGGGCGCGTTGATGAGGCTGAACGCGCCTGTGTCGAGCAGCCGCCGCACATGTGCGCCATCATTGCCGCGACAAATGAAGCCCAGGTGGCGCGCCTTGCCGTCCTTCAACAGTTGCCGCAGGCCCTCGATAGCACCGCCCGGCCGCAGAAAATGCTCGATCCACAATTGCGCGTAGAACTTGCCCTCCATGGCTGGCGGTGGATCGATGGGGCCATTGTGAATTTGCAGAACGTCGAGACAATCGACGCCCAGACGCTTCAGGCTGGCCTCCGTGGAGCGCACCACATGGCCAGCAATATCGTCGAGATTTTCGGCACGGATTTCCACCTTGGAATTGAGATAGGGCCTGATCTTCAATTCTTTCAGCACCCGGCCGAGATTTTCCTCCGCGATGCAATTTCCATAATCGGGCGAATTGTCGAAATAATTGATGCCGAGTTCGACGGCGCGCGCCACGATCTTTGTCTGTTCGGCGAAGTCGCCGCGCACCATCAACCCCGCATTGCCGCCGCAGCCGAAGCCGATTGCCGACAAAGCGAGGTCCGTCTTGCCCATCTTCCGGTATTTCACGAAACGCGCTCCGCCCTGCTTCTGTTAACCGCCGCTCTGCAGCTTGCGGATTTCTTCTTTGAGATCCTCGGGCGCATTGGCCAGCGAGTCGAGCATTTTCAAGGCGTCGTCTGCGCCCAGAGGGCTGATGTCGATATGCAGCTTCGCGGCCTCGGCCAGAAACTCCGGATCTTTCATCATGTCCATATAGGCCTTCTGCAAGGCCTTGGCGCGATCCGCCGGAATGCCCGGGGGCGCCACCAGCGGGCGCGACAGCAGATAGGGAATCTCCGCCAGTTCGATCAGCTTGCGCGACTGCTCGTCCTTGGCCAGTTCGCGCGCCGTCGGCACATCAGGGAACTGCTTGAGGCGCGTGGCGCGCGCAAACTGCAGCATTGGCCGCACTGTGCTGTCTGGCTTCAGCCAGCCCGGCAGCGTGGAGGCCACCGCAGAAAGCCCAATGAATCGGCCCTCGACCTCGCCGCGCTCCATCGCCATGCTCATGGCGTTGCCGTCCGGATAGCCGGCGACGACGCGCAGATTGAGTCCGATGGTCTTCTTCATGAGCGCCGCAACGTCGGTGTCGGTCGAGCCTTCCGATGTGCCGCCGAGAATGATTTCAGGCCCGCCGGGGCGGCGCGCATCGTCGAGCGTCTGCGCCTTCGCGTCCTTGCGCACCCACAGGAAATAGCCATCGTCCTGCGCGCTGGTGGGCGAGCCCATCCAGGTATATTTGCGCGCATCGAACTGCACATTCGCATTGCCGCCGAGCACGCCCATCATGGGCATGTTGCGCGCGAAGGTCGCAAATGCCGTTCCGTCCTTGGGGGCGGTCACATAAATCCAGTTTGCGGCGCGCAGACTTCCGGCGCCGGGCATGTTCTGTACCACGATGGTCGGTTTGCCGGGAATATGATTGCCGAAGAATCGCGCCGTCAGACGGGCGTAAACGTCATATCCGCCGCCCGGCCCGTAGCCGACCACGAGTTGCAGCGATTTGCCCTTGTAGAAATCCTCCACCGGATCGGCGACCGCAGGCGCGGCGGCGATCATCATCGCCAAAGCAAGCACGGCTTTTTTCATTTTGGGTCTCCCTTTTGGGAACACCCTAGGCTGCGATGGCATGGTGGATCAAGTTGTCGCAGCAAGCCAAACGCAAATTTGCGCCGCGCGCGCTTCAGCGCGTCATGTGGGTGAACAGAATGTTCGCGCCAATCACGAACAGCCCAATGCCGCCCACCATCTCGGCCCAGCGGCCGGTGCGCGCGCCAATGAGGCCGCCCAGACGCAGACCCATGAAGCACATCAGGAACGTCACGAGGCCAATGGCCAGAAGCGTCATCGGAATATTGTCGCTGAACAAAGCCAGCGTCACGCCCACAGCCGTTGCGTCGACGCTCGTGCCGAGCGCTGTCGCAATCACCGCGCCCCAGGTGGGGAAGGCAGCAACTTCTTCCACCTCGTCAGGATGAAAACTCTTCCACACCATGCGCAGGCCAAGACACCCGAGCACGATGAACGCCACCCAGTGATCGTAATCCTCGATCAAGCCAGAGAACTGCAATCCCAGCAGATAGCCGATGAGCGGGCTGAGCGCTTCGAGCAACCCGAAGCCCGCAGCAATGCCCAGCGCGCGCAAAAGCGTGAGCGACTGAAAGCGCGCCCCCTTGGCGATGGAGGCGGCGAACGCATCGGTGGACAGGCTGAAAGCCAGCACGGCGGTCTGGAGCATGAAGAATCCTCTGGCGGTGGTTGCCCGAAGGCAGTCCGCATCAGTCTCGCCAGAGCGATTTCCGCCCGCGTCGCCAGAGTTGTCCAAGGACAAGCCCAGTATGTTGACGACGCTCCGGCTCAACGCCGGCAACTACTCCCCAATGCCCGCTCTGTGTAGGCGACAAAATTCCGCAATACAAGCAAAATCAAATAGATGCAGCATTGGTTTCAGGGTGTAGCCATGGGTACATAACAGGGCGTTACGCAAGAAATCAGGTCAGGGCCTCTTCGCGGTTGGCCTGAATCTCGTATTCCTCAATGCGCCTGTGGAGTTCCTTCACCAGCTCGATGTCCGGTCCATAGCGGTCGGTGTCGTCCTTGTAGAAGCCCTTGTGAAACATCTGGCGGAATCCCGCGCTGACAAAGAGCTTCTTCCGCGCCCAATCCGGCGCGGCCCAATGGCTTTCCGGCGACTGTCCGTTGCCGTGCAACATTCCCGGATCGTTCCGGAAAAAGTTCATCGGGTCATCGCCGCGCTCCACCCGTGAAATCTGTTCGTCGAGCTGACGCCGGAGAAACACGATGGGCACATCCGTACGCCCCAGCATCTCCTTCGTGCGATCCGTGATCGGCCCCTGCGCGGCCCACATGATGGCATCCTGCGCCAGTACATAATCGAGAATGGGTTCGCCCTTCTCGTCATGCGTGGGCGGTTCGTACCAAGGTATGCGATTTTGCTTTGGCAATTCGACGCCCGGCGGAGCCGAATAACACTGATAGCAAATGTGCAACGTATTGGTATCGTCGATCGGCACGCGAATCTGAAACTCGCTGCGCGGAGAGCCGACAACATCGGTCTGCGTGTAGAACGGGAAGATCACCGTGGAATGCGAACGCACCTGATCCTTCGCCGCCCCGAGTTCCTTCGAATAGACGGTGCCTTTTTCGAAGCCGTATTCGGTAGGACACGCAAAAAGTTCCTTGATGCCATCTCCCAGCCGGCTGCGGTCATGCAGCGTATGCAGTTCGCTGGAAGCGCGTTCTGCAAGCTTTCCCTGCTTCTCAAGGACATATCTGAAAAACTCGCCATGCGCCCATGCGCTATGGGTGGGATCGCCTGTGTTTTCCTGACACTGGAGCCAGTTGCACGGAATCACATTGGTGGCGATTTGCCGGATCGCATGAGGCCAGACGAACAGATCCCATTTCGGCAAGGCGGGCGCAGGCAATGGTCCCATATAGGCAAAGATCAACCCGCCCAGTTCCTGCACCGGATAGGCTTTGGTCTTCTGTGCAAAGTTGCCACGACTGGTTTCCATCGGCCTGTCGCGGCAGACGCCGTCTTCGCCATACAGCCACCCATGATACGGACATCTTAGGCCGTTCTGATCGGGAATGCCGTATTTCATGTCGACGAGGCGATGCAGACAACGCTCGCCGATCAGACCGAGCGTACCGCTCTTGTCGCGATAGAGAACAAGATCTTCGCCCAGTATGCGAACTTTCCTGACCGGATTGTCGTCAAGTTGCGCAACTGCCGCAAAGGGAATCCAGTAGCGGCGCATGAGTTCGCCACACGGCGTGCCGGGACCGACGCGGGTCAGGCGTTCGTTTTGCTCACGAGTGATCATATCCTGCCCCCTGACGTCTCACTGGCTGAAATATTTTGAAGCGCGCTCTACAACCGGGGTCGGATAGGCATACACGGCCTTCATATACGCCTCGAATTCCTGCGGCGCCGCATAGGTGACGCCATTGGCGGAAAGCTTGCTCATATCGGACACAAACGCCGGATCGGCCATTGTCGCCTTGAACGAAGCACGCAGAGCCTCCAGACGGGCGGACGGCACGCCCGCAGGGGCCGAAAATGCACGTTGGAAGCGCGCGGTTCCCAGAACGAGTTCAAGCACCTTTTTGTCTTCATCGGTCTTCGCAAGATCCATCGCCACCGGAACGTCTTTCAGATCAGGATCAGCGTCGCGTTCGAGCGCCATCTGCACAACAACCGTGACGAACTTGTCGCGCATCCAGTCCGCATGATCGCGCTTGAGTGAAGGCCAGTCGAATCCCGCACGTCCGTGAACTTCGCCGCGCGCAATCGCCAGATGAATCTCTGCCCCTCCCTTGTAGCCCGTCACAAGCTTGAACTTTGTGCCGAACATGTCGTTGGAAAGGTTCGCATAGGTGCTGGTGGCGTCTGGCCCCAGCGCACCCAGAATATTTTCTTTCTGGCGCGCGCCTTCCAGCGTCGGCGCCGGCGCATCGCTACGCACGAAAATGATCGGCGTGGGACGCGACGCCAGCGAGCCAATCCATCCGAATTGTCTGGGATCGAATTGTATGCCGGAAACCTTCATAAGGGGCGCAATGATCATCGCGTCCGAGTAGATACCAACCACAGTCCCGTCGCGTGGAGATGTGTTATTGACGTGATTTGCCCCGACCACGCTGGCGGCGCCCGGCATGTTTTGCACGACCACATTCGGATTGCCCGGAATGTATTTTGGCCAGTACTTGGCAAGCGCTCGCGCCTGCAAATCATACCCGCCACCGGTGGAATAGCCCACAACGATCGTGACGGTCTTTCCGCGGTAGAAGTCCGAAACCTCGTCTGCGCGAGCCGCCCAGCCTGAAAGCGCGACTGCAGCGAAAATCGAACACAACGCGCGCATCTTTGCGACCGGCATGAATTCCTCCCGAATGACATATCTTTATTGTCTTTGGAAAGTTCTAGCCGCCGGGTTCACGACTGTCCATACGCGCCGGCTTCACCCGTAACGGCGCTGCGCCTCGATCCCCAGCCCCTTGCCGACTGCGCCGAACATGTCGCCGGCCGCCAGATCCTTGCGGCCCAGCAGCTTCGAAACGCGCGCCTGCACGGCAGGCATGAGCGAACTGCCGCCTGTCAGAAACACCGTGTCGATGCCCTTCGGCTTCACACCCGCATCGGCCAGGGTCTGCACGATGGCCTCGCCGATGCGCGCCACCCCAGGCTCCACCGCAGCCGCAATGCCGGCGCGATCAACATCAATACGCAAGGCTTCGCCCAGCCCCGAAAGATCGATCACATCGCGCGCGTGTTCTGTGAGCGCAATCTTGGCGCGCTCAACGCTCTCGACCAGTCGATGCCCGTCGTGACGCTCCAACACGCGCAGCAGACGCTCGATCTGCGGGCTCGGTCCGACCTCGCGGCGCAGCGCCCGGATCATCGCCATGGATTCGCGCGCATAGAGAAAATTGATGCGCGACCAAGTGGAGAGATCGACGAAAATGGTGCGCGGTAATTCGAGCTTCTTTTCGCCATAGACAATCTCGGAGCCGAAATGCGGCATGGCGTAGCGCATGGAAATCATGCGGTCGAAATCCGTGCCGCCGACCCTGATGCCTCGATTGGCCAGAATGTCCTTGCTGCGGTCAGAATCCCGCGCCCGGTCCGGCGCCACGCGCACAACCGAAAAATCCGCCGTGCCGCCGCCTATGTCGACGATCAGGACGGTTTCTTCCTTGCGCACGGAGCGTTCGTATTCCAGCGCCGCCGCAATGGGCTCGAACTGGAACGACACATGCTTGAACCCAAGCGTGCGCGCCGCCGATTCCAGATCGTCCTGCGCCTGTCGGTCGGCGACCTCGTCGCCCTCGATGAATTGCACCGGCCTGCCCAGCACCACGGACTCGCATTCGCGGCCTGCGGCGGCTTCGGCCTTCTGCTTGAGATGGCCGAGAAACATCGCCAGCACATCGGAAAGCGCCAGATATTGCTTCTGAAGCCGCGTCTTTTCGTGAAACAGCCCGTACCCCAGAATGCTTTTCAGCGAGCGCATCAAACGCCCCTGCTCGCCTTCGGTGTAATGCTGAATGGCGCGACGGCCGAAGAGCGGACCTTCCGTAAAGCTGAAGAACACCGCACTGGGAATGACGCTGCTGTCGCCTTCCAACGGCGCGAGCGAAATCTCGTTGCCGCGCATCACCGCGACGGTCGAGTTCGATGTTCCGAAATCGATGCCGCAATAGCCTGCGCGCAAAACGTCTGGTCGGCCTGTCACAAAGTCTCCTGAGTCCGGACCTGTCGATTCCGGAGTGCCGAGCGCGGGGCGGGCCGGTCGAGTAGCCAATATGGAAGCGCGTGACAACCCTTGCGTTCCCGGCCCCGCCGCGCCAAAAGCCTCTCGTGCTTCACATCAACGATCTCACCTACCGGCTCGGGCCGCGCATTCTGTTCGACAAGGCGACCGTCGCCCTGCCGGAGCGCGCGCGCGTCGGCTTCGTGGGCCGCAATGGAACCGGCAAAACGACGCTGTTCCGGATGATTTCCAACGAAATCGGCCCGGAAAACGGCTCCATCACGATTCCGCGTAACATGCGACTCGGCCGCGTCGAGCAGGAAGCGCCAGGCGGCCCCGGCTCACTGGTGGATTTCGTGCTCGCCGCCGACACCGAACGCGCCGCGCTGATGCTGGAGGCCGAAACTGCGCACGATCCGCACCGGATCGCCGAAATCCAGACGCGGCTGGTGGATATTTCGGCCCATTCAGCGCCGGCCCGCGCCGCCGGCATTCTGGCCGGCCTGGGCTTCGACCACGAAGCGCAGCAGCGCGCCCTGTCGGAGTTTTCCGGCGGCTGGCGGATGCGCGTGGCGCTCGCCGCCGTGCTGTTCTCCGAGCCAGATCTGCTGTTGCTCGACGAACCCACCAACTATCTCGATCTCGAAGGCACGCTCTGGCTGATCGATTATCTAGCCACCTGCCCTGCTACGATCATCGTCATCAGCCACGATCGCGACCTGCTCGACGCCGTCGCAGATCACATCCTGCATCTCGATCAGGCCAAACTCACGCTGTGGCGTGGTAATTACACGAGCTTCGAAAAGCAGCGCCGTGAAATGCAGGCCATCCAGCTCAAGCATCTCAAGAAGCAGGAAGAGCACCGCAAGCATCTGCAGGAATTCGTCGACCGCTTCCGCGCCAAGGCCACCAAAGCCCGTCAGGCCCAGTCGCGCCTTAAAATGCTGGAAAAGATGGAGCCGGTGTCGGCCATCGTGGACAGCGATGTTCTGCCCTTCCGGCTACCGTCGCCGCAGCGGCAATTGTCGCCGCCGATCATCGCCATGGAAGGCGCAAGCGTCGGCTACGATGGCCGCGTCATTCTTTCGAAACTCAGCCTGTCGATCTCGAACGACGACCGCATCGGGCTGCTCGGCCAGAACGGCAACGGAAAATCGACCTTCGCGAAACTTGTCGCAGGACGTCTGGACGCCATGGGCGGGACCCTGCGCCGCTCGGGCAAACTCGAAGTCGGATTCTTCGCCCAGCATCAGGTCGACGATCTCGAATCCAACGGCACGCCCTATTCGCATATAGCGCCGCTGATGCCGGATTCGACGGAAGCGAAAATCCGTTCGCGCTGCGCGGAGATCGGTTTTCCGAATGTGAAGGCCGACACACGCGTCACCGAACTATCGGGCGGTGAAAAGGCGCGCCTGCTGATGGGATTGGCCTGCTTCAACGGCCCGCATATGCTCATCATGGACGAGCCGACCAACCATCTCGACATCGACAGCCGCGCCGCACTGATCGAGGCGATCAACGAATATACCGGAGCGGTGATCCTCGTCTCCCATGATCGTTATCTGCTGGAGGCCTGCGCTGATCGTCTGTGGCTGGTCGGCGACGGCAGCGTGAAAACGTTCGACGGCGATATGGACGATTATCGCAAATTCGTGCTCGACAAGGCGCGCAACGAAGGCGGCGGCGCTTCGGGCGCTGATCGCGACGACAAGAACACGCTTGTCGATCAGCGCCGCGAGGCAGCACGCCTGCGCAAGGAACTCGCTCCGCTCCGCAAGAAAATCGACGGTGTCGAAGAGCGTATGGCGAAATTCACGGAGTTGATGAAACGTGTTGATGCGGCGCTGGCGTCGCCCGAGGCTTTCATCAAAGACCCCGGCAAGGCCGGCCAGCTGGCCCGTCAACGCGCCGAACTTGAACGCGCTCTCGCGAACGCCGAAGAAGAATGGCTGGAACTGACCAGCGAATACGAGGCGGCTTCAGCCTGAAAGACTACGCAGGCGTACGCCTCGCAAACAGCACGGCGCCCATGACGAGCGCCACAATCGCAAGCAGAATTTCCGCCGCTACAAATCCGGATTGCGCGATCACATAAGTTAGCGGCAACGGCGCGACATAGATGCCGAAATAAAACGCTGTCGAAGCCACCGCCTGCGGCGCGCCGCGCTCGGATGGCCCCAGTCCCTGGCTGACCCATGCGGACGCCACCGGCCACATGACGCTGTTGCCGCCACCCAGCAAGAAGCCCGCAATTGCGGCCACGAACGAATTCGGCGCGACGGTGATAAACGCATAGCCGACCGCGCTCATCGCCATGCCGCCGGCGATCAGAACCGGCGGCGAAAGATGCTGCAATCGCCGCATCGCCCCGAAACGACCGATCAGCAACGCAGACGTCGACGGCAGAAAGAACGCCGCGAGCGGAATCCCGCGCGACTGCAGATCGGCGGGCAGATAGCTGACGACATAGCCGTAAAGCGCGCCGCCCATCATCACTGCTACGCAAGGCAAAAGAAAGCGCCGCTTGAATCCGCCTGCAAGATCCAGCCCGCCTGCTTTTTCGCTTTTCGGGCCGGGACGCATAAAAAAGGTCAGTAGCAGCGCAATTGCGGCCGGAAACATGGACTCGACCAAGAGCGCCGTCGGCCCGAAATTCGCCAGCGCCCATTCGCCCAGCGGCGGCGCGATGGCGGACGCGAGTGGAATCGTGGCGGTGAAAATCGTCACCAGATAGAGAAACCTTTCGCGCGTGAGCCGGCTCTGCACATAGAGCATCGTGACCGGGAGAAACAGCCCGACGCCGACGCCCTGCACGAGACGCGACGCCAGCGCGCTCGCGAAATCGCCGCGCGTGATCGCCAGAGACCCAAGCCCGATAGCGGTCAGCGCAATCGCCGCCCGCACGGTCGGCAGAATGCCGAAGCGCCCTGCGATGGTCGCCGACAACAGAGTGCCGACGAGCGCCGGAATGGCAAAAAGCGACAGCAACAGGCCGACATTCGGCAGATCGTGGCCGCTCTGCCGGAACACGATCGCCAGCAGCGCCGAATAATTCTGCGTCGTCGAACAGGTGAGACCGATGATCCAGCACAGGATGAATTCGCGCCGCGCGATTGCGTCGATAAATCCGGCGCTGCGCGCTTTTTCGTCTACGGAAACGCTCGTCAAAGCTTTTTTCTCTTGTTGTTATTTTAACTCAGGCCTTTTTCGTCCAGCGCCCGTCTTCGTCCTGCTGCCAATAGGACAAATCACGCCCCTGTCCTTTAAGCGTTTTCCATTGCGCCCGCGCATTGGCAAGTTGTTCGTCGTCATTTCCGTCGAACATCAGAATGATGCGCGCATAGGCGTCTGGTTGTGCATCCAGTACCGGCGCAATTTCAGCCGCCTCAATGAAGAATCGAATAGATGCGCCGTTCGGATTTTCATCGCCGGTTGTCAGGAAAACAGGTTGCAACTCGCCATCGCCGTCGCGCGCGACGCCATGGGCCAGAAAGCTCGCCTCCGAATAGGTCCATAGCAGCGCGTCGAGGCTGGCGAGACGCTCGTCAGTCGTCGCCTGTACGACTGCTTTCCAGCCGCGCTGCAGCGAACGCTCGATCAAGATCGGCAGAGTGCGGTCGAGCGGTTGACTGGTGAGGTGATAGAACCAGATCTCGGTCATGAGACTCCGCCTCTATGTCGTCCCAATCTGGCGAGAGCCCCGTTCACTCGGCTGCGACGAGGATGAATTCGCGTTCCGACCTGGTCCAGAAAAGGCCGATGTCGCCGGCGCTTCCGGCATGCTCTTCGACCTTGCCGGCGACTTCCACGTCGCCGCGCTCGATGGACGCCCGCAGATAGTCCGCAGCCTCTGCCGTCATGCCGAGCAGCGTGCGCGAGGCTTTGGCTGCAGGCCATTGCAGCACGCTCACCACAGCAGCCTGCTGGAGTCGAAAAAACGCATCACGCAGTTCAGAGCCGCCCGAAGCAGGTATCCGTGCCGTGAAACTGACGAACTTGTCGCCGCGGCACCGCAATTGCCCGTCGATCTTCGGCTCCGTCACAATATCGAGAACGTCGGTTCCGTCGCCCTGCCCGCGCGACACCACGACCGGACGGATGAATTCGACCTTCAACCCGGCCGCAGATGCCGCAACACCCTTGATGACGGCGGCGCAACCGGCGGCTTCGGCAGTGCCGCCAAAAGCCAGAAGCGAAAATGCTAAAGCCGCAAACTTGACCGTGCTGCGCATCGGACCCTCGAAAATACGTTCTCAGGCTTCGTAATGGTCTGCGACCAGCCTGTCGAGGAGCCGAACGCCCCACCCCGAGCCCCAGGACTGGTTGATGTCGCTCGACGGCGAAGCCATTCCGGTGCCGGCGATGTCGAGATGCGCCCAGGGCGTATCGTTGACGAAGCGCTGCAGGAATTGGGCAGCGGTAATCGAGCCCGCATTGCGGCTCCCGACGTTCTTCATGTCGGCGAACTGGGAATCGATCATCTTGTCGTAGGCAGGCCCCATCGGCATCCGCCACATTTTCTCGCCCGTAGTGGTTCCGGCTTCCAGCAGACGGGCCGAAAGCTCGTCGTTGTTCGAGAACAGGCCCGCATATTCCTTGCCGAGCGCGACCAGGATCGCGCCGGTCAGGGTGGCCAGATTGACCATGAATTCAGGCTTGTATTTGTCCTGAATATACCAGAGCACGTCGGCCAACACGAGGCGGCCCTCAGCGTCGGTATTGATGACCTCGATGGTCTGGCCGGACATTGATTTCACGATATCGCCAGGGCGCTGGGCGTTGCCGTCCGGCATGTTTTCCACAAGCCCGATGGCCCCGATAGCATTCACCTTCGCCTTGCGGGCAGCGAGCGCGTGCATCAGGCCGACCACACAGGCCGCGCCCGCCATGTCGCCCTTCATGTCTTCCATTCCGGCCGCCGGCTTGATCGAAATGCCGCCGGTGTCGAAGCATACGCCCTTGCCGATAAAAGCGACCGGCTTCGCCTTCGAGGCCTTATGGCCGTTCCAGCGCATCACCACCATGCGGCTTTCGCGGATCGAGCCCTGCCCGACGCCCAGCAAAGCCCCCATGCCGAGCTTCTGCATGGCCTTCACGTCAAGAATATCGACTTCAACGCCCAGCTTCTCCAGCTCTTTGGCGCGACTGGCGAATTCGACCGGGAAAAGGATATTCGCGGGCTCGTTCACCAGAGTGCGGGCGAGCGAAACGCCGTCGGCCAGCGCCTCGCGGGCCTTCGCCTCGCGCTTCGCCTCGGCCACGTTGGCGACGGCGATTTTGATCGTCACCTTCTTCGGCTTGTTTTCTTCCTCTTCGGGCTTCTTTTTGGTCTTGTAGGTCTCGAACTTGTAGGCGCGCAGCTTGATGCCGAGCATGAGATCCGCAGCCGCGCCCGGCGGATGCGCCGCATCGCCCGGCAGATCGAACACAACGGTCAAGTCCTCGGCGTTGCCCGCCTTGCTCATGATCTGGCCGCCCAGATTGAGATATTCGGTCTCGCCGTCGGGCTTCTTTTTCTGATGTACGCCGAAGATCATCAGGCGATCAGCCGCAATGCCGGTCGGGGCGATCAGATCAAGCGTCGAACCTGCATTGCCTTTGAATTTCGCCACCTTGGCGGCCTTTTCAACAGTCGGTTGCAACGGCGACAGCAGATCATGGGTCGCCTGCGCAAATTTCACATCGGCGCCGGCGAAAACAACCATGACACCCGCCGAGGCGGGTTTGGCGCGCTTACCCCGGGAAGAGCCAACATCCGCGAGCGCAATGAAATCCACTTCGACCGATGAGTGCATCGAATTCGCATCCTTCGTGAACCGGCGCGATTCTTCCGCGCATCCAGTATTCTGGGTTGCTTGATAGCGCGGCGCAACGGGCCTGTCGCGAAAGACTTTCGGGCAGCGCCCGTAACGGTCCCGCCGCGCCTTCAATTCGCCGCGAGCGACCCGCACTCGTTCTGGCACGAGTAGCCTTCGCGCCACGCTCACTGGATAAATGCGCCGAATGCCTGCGCGCTCGCCCGCTTGCCTTGCAGGACCCCGCCCGAATGGGTAGCGATTGATCCAGTTTGAAACGGTCAAGCCGAATCGTGGCCGTACGTTTTGCGCGACGTCCCGACGCCTCGCATCGAATGCTCAGGAGACGGTTCGGAACAACGCATGTCTATCGTTGACAGATACATATTCAAGTCGGGGCTGGTCGCCTTTGTGGGCGCTCTGGTGGCCCTGACCGGTGTTATCTGGGTGACGCAGGCCCTCCAGCAGGTCGACCTGCTGACCACGAAGGGCCAGACCCTTCTGATATTCCTGACTCTCACGAGCCTGACCCTTCCGTCGCTTGTCGTGATCATCGCGCCGATCGCGGTATTTTTTGCCGTCATTTCTGTCCTGAACCGGCTCAACAATGACAGCGAAGTTGTCGTTCTGAGTTCGTCCGGCATGTCGCCCGCGCGGCTCATGCGGCCGATCCTGATCCTGATCGTCTCGGTCGCGCTGCTCGTCGGCACAATGTCGCTTTGGGCCATGCCGGCGAGCTTCCGGACGATCCGCGATCTGGTGACGGATGTGCGTGCCGATATCATCACCCGCATCGTCCGCGAGGGACAGTTCATCACCCTCGATCAGGGTTTCGTATTCCACTATCGCGAGCGAGGCCCCAACGAAAGCCTGCGTGGGATCTTCATTCAGGACCGGCGAGAGCCGACCCAGATCAACACCTATCTGGCCGAATCCGGCGCGACGATCCGGAGCGGCAAAGAGAACTTTCTGGTTCTCGAAAAAGGCAGCATCCAGCGTCAGACGCGCGGTCAAGCAGACCCGGCGATGGTGTCGTTCGAGCGCTACGCCATAGACCTGACCCAGTTCGGCGCGGAAGCCGAGGGCGTGCCGCTCAAGCCGCGCGAACGCTCGACCATGGAATTGTTCAACCTCGACATGGCCGACCCCTATGTGATCGCCAATTACGGACGTCTGGCCGCCGACCTGCACGACCGTTTCGCCACGCCGCTTTACGCGATTGTGTTCGGCCTCATCGGATTTGCGGCGCTTGGCCAGCCACGCACGACCCGGCAGGGACGCGGCGCCGCCATCGCAATCGCGATCACGGCTGTAGTCGCGCTGCGCATCGCAGGTTTCGGTGCTGCGGCGCTCGTGACAAAGAGCCTTTGGGCGGTCGGGCTGGTCTATGCCCTGCCGCTGGCCGGCCTTGCCGGCGCGCTGGTGGTTATTTTCGGGCTTCCTCATTTCGGTCGCCGAACGGCGCCACGTCTCCAGCCGGTCGAGGCGCGATGATCGGATCGACGCTCGGCCTCTATCTCATGGGCAGGTTCGCCAGAACCCTTCTGGGGATTTTCGGAGCGATCTGCGCGCTGATCTACGTTGTCGATTTTGTCGAAATGTTACGCCGCGCCGGCGACCTACCGGGCGTCACCACGGCCTATGTGGCGCTGGTCTCGCTGCTGCGGGTGCCGTCGATCTCCGAGCAAACCCTCCCCTTCGTGATTCTGGCGGGATCGATGTTCGCCTTCGTCAACCTCACCCGGAAGCTCGAACTCGTCGTAGCCCGGGCGGCGGGCATATCGGTCTGGCAGATTCTCGCGCCCCCGGTTCTGCTGGCTTTGCTGATCGGCATGTTCTGCACGAGCACCTACAGTCCGCTCGCCGCCATTCTGAAGCAACGCGCCGACCAAATGGAAACCGGTATGTTCGGCCGCACCCGGCAGGATGTGGATTCGAGCCTGTGGATTCGCCAGCGCAGTCTCGACGGTCAGGCCATCATCAGGGCCGAGCAATCGAGTAATAGTGGGACCGTTCTGGCCAACGTCACGGCCTATGTGTACGAGGCTGACGGTCGCTTTCAGGAGCGTGTCGAGGCCGCCCGCGCCGAACTCCTGCCAGGCGTCTGGACCCTTCATGACGCGCGCATCATGGCGCTCGGCGAGGAGCCCCGGTCGGTCGAGAAATACATGCTGGCCACCAGCCTGACGGCCGAACAGGTCACCCAGTCCTTTGTGCCCCCGGCGGCGGTGCCGTTCTGGAGCCTGCCGGACGTGGCGCGACGGATGCAGGCCGCGGGGCTCGATTCAGTCGGGTACAGATTGAGATATCTGTCGCTTCTCGCCCTTCCTGCCCTGCTTGTGGCTATGGTTCTCATTGCCGCATCCTTTTCATTAAGATTCTTCCGGTTTGGTGGAATCCCCCGCATGGTTACCGGTGGCGTGGTCGCAGGCTTCGTGCTTTATGTTGCGACCAAGCTGGTCAGTGATCTGGGCGGAGCAGGCTTCCTCAGCGCCCCGATTGCCGCGTGGTCGCCTGCGATCGTGGGATGTATGTTGGGTAGTCTGGTTCTGTTGCATCAGGAGGACGGTTGATGGGGCGGCGTCTTAGCCCCGCCGGGAAGAACGTTCGGCCCTATGGGTCGACGATAGCGGCCTTGCGCCGCCTTTTTGCCTTGGGCGTCGCCGCGATCGCCCTCAACGCCTCCCCGACGGCTGCCCAGACGCTTGCCGACAAGGTCACCAAACGAACCGCCGCCCAGTCCGATCAGGGCGTGGACCGCCTGCTCGTTCAGGCGAAGGAGATGGTCTACGACCGCGACCGCAACACCGTCAGCGCCGTCGGAAATGTGAAACTCTATTATCAGGGCCGCGTGCTTGAGGCCGACAGGGTTTATTACGACCGCAACACCAGTCGCGTCGCCGCCGAGGGCAACGCCAAGATGACCGAGCGCGACGGCACGGTCGCCTATGCGGAACGGTTCAATTTGACCGACGACTTTCGCGACGGGTTCATCGACAGCCTGAAGGCCGACACCGCCGACAAGACCCATTTCACTGCCTCCCGCGCGGAGCGCACATCGGGCGAAACGACCGTTCTGGAGAACGGAACCTACACGGCCTGCGAACCCTGCAAGGACGATCCGACCAAGCCGCCGCTTTGGCAGGTAAAGGCGAAGAAGATCATCCACCAGAATTCGGAGCAGATGGTCTACTACGAGGACGCGACACTCGAACTGTTCGGCATGCCGGTCGCATGGCTCCCCTATCTGTCGATCGCCGATCCGAGCGTGACCCGCAAGTCCGGTCTGCTTGCGCCGAGCTATAGCGCCAACCTGACGCGCGGCGTCGGCGTGTCTATGCCGATCTACTGGGCTATCGCGCCAAATTACGACCTGACCGTAACACCTACCTTCTTCTCCCGTCAGGGACTGCTGGCGCAGGCGCAATGGCGTCACCAGCTCGCCAACGGCGCCTACGATATCCGCGTCGCCGGAATTTTCCAGAACGACCCCAAAATGTTCTCCGCCTCCCCCTATGGCCCCGGCAACCGTGAATTGCGCGGGTCAGTGGAAAGCAAAGGCGAGTTCTTCATCAACGACAAGTGGAAGTTCGGCTGGAACATCGCGATGATGTCCGACCGCTGGTTCTACAATGATTACAAGGTCGTTCCGCAAAGCATTTCGCAAAACTACTTCAAGGAAGCCGTTTCGACGCTCTATCTGACCGGTCAGGGCGACCGCGGCTATTTCGATCTGCGCGGCTATTACTTCAAGGGCCTGTCTGCCTTCGACGTGCAGCGTCAGCAACCGGTCGTTGGTCCCGTCTTCGACTACAACAAGACTTTCGATGTGCCGCCCGAAAAGACCGGCGGCATCGGCGGGCAGGTCGAGATCGATTTCAACCTGACGAACGTCACCCGCCAGCTTGCGGCCTATCAGTCGACCGGCCTGCGCAACCTCGACAAGGCGTACGGCCTGTTCGACGTGTGCAGTCCCGGCCTCGGCGGCCTTTACACGCCCGCAAACTGCCTGCTGCGCGGCATCGGCGGCAACTACACCCGCGCCACCCTCAACGCATCGTGGAAGCGCCAGTTCATCGACCCCATCGGTCAGGTCTGGACTCCCTTCACCTTCGCCCACATGAACGGGTCCTGGCTGACCCTGAATTCGACCAATTCGACCACATTCGCCAACGCCGGTTGCGGCACGCCGCCGTGTTTATCGACCATCTCGAACGCCAGCCAGCCGGCTTTCATCGGCAGCCAGAATGAGCGCTTTGTCGGACAGGCCATTCCGGGCGTGGGTCTTGAATACCGTTATCCGTTCCTTGCGCCCGGCAGCCTCGTCAATCAGATCTTCGAGCCCATCGCGCAGATCGTCGTCCGCCCCAACCGTCCGCAGATGCGATCGCTGATCAACGAAGACTCGCAGAGCCTTGTGTTCGACGACACCAACCTCTTCGACTGGAGCAAATATTCGGGCTACGACCGCTTCGAGACCGGCACGCGCCTGAACTACGGCTTCCAGTACACTGCCAGTTTCAAAAATGGCGCCTATGCGAATTTCATGGCCGGCCAGTCCTTTCAGGTTGCGGGCCTGAACTCTTACGCGACCCCTGACGCCGCCAATATCGGGATCAGCTCGGGCCTCGACACGCGCCGCTCCGACTATGTGGCGCGCTTCGCCTTCGCGCCCAATTCGACGTTCAACTTCATGGCCAAGGGCCGTTTCGACCCGACAAATTTCGCCCTGCGCCGGCTCGACTACATGATGACCGCGAATGTCGGGGCTTTCGAACTCGGCCTGCAATACGCCCGCTATCAGGCGCAGCCGCTGCTCGGCTTCGACCAGCGCCGCGAAGGACTTTCGGCGTCAGCCAAGCTGAACATCACCGAAAATACCTTCGTGAAGGGCAATGTGGTGTTCGATCTGTCGCGCCACCTCTACAATACCCAGTTCAAAGGCCACGCTCCGCTGTTCTCGCTTGCGGGTCTCGGGCTGGGCGCGGGCTATACGGACGATTGCATCACGTTCCTGGCCAATTACTCTTCGATCTATCAGGACAACGGCTCCGGCTCCTCGCCGATCCGGAACCAGACGATCATGTTCGAGTTGCAGTTCCGCACCCTCGGCGACACCAAGATCAAATCCAACTTCGGCGACTTGCGAATCGACGACGGCTTGAGCAACGCTATTTCTCGCTGATCGGGCGAGACAGTTGGGACGCCGGACATGACACCGGACTTTCGTATGTTACATTCCACCCGTCTGCTCGTGGCGGCTCTGGCGCTCGTCCTCAACCTGTCGATAGCGCTGCCGGTCTGCGCGCAGGCGGTTGTGGCCACTGTCAACGACAGCCCTGTCACCGACTACGACATCGAACAGCGCGCCAAACTGCATCGCGTCCTGAAATTGCCCTTCACGAAAGACATCGCGGTCGAAGGCATTATCGAAGATCGCCTGAAGATCATCGAAACGAAGAAATACAAAATCCAACCCGGCGAGGCTGAAGTCGTCGACGCCATCGGTCGTGTTGCTCAGGAAATGAAAATCCCGACCGAAGCGCTGTCCGCCCAGATGCAGAAGGCGGGCGTTTCGGCTGATCACGTTCGGGAGCATTTCGGCGCGCAATACGCCTGGAAGGTTTATGCGCGTTCGATGAACAAGACGCTCGATATCAGCGAGCGCCAGATCCGTCAGGAACTCGAAAAGCGCGGCGTGAAAGGCGGCACGGAATATACGTTGCGCCAGGTGTTCTTCGTCGTCGCAGCGGGCTCGAATGAAGCCAGTGTGAAATCCCGGATGCGCGAAGCGGAGGCGTTACGAAACCGCTTCATAGACTGCTCCACCGGCCCGCAACTGGCGATTCAATACACCGACGTCGTGGTGAAAGACCCGGTGGTGCGCACCGGCGCGGCATTTCCGCCTGCCTTCGTGCGGGAACTCGACAGTACGCCCGTCGGCCGCGTCACCCGCCCGCAACGTGTGCAATCCGGCATCGAGATGCTGGCGATTTGCCGCAAGGGCCCTGCCCGCGACGCCGACGAATCCGCCGCCGACACAATCCGTCAGGAGCTGCTCGAAAAGCGTTTCGAGCAGGAAGGCGACAAACTCTATCGCCGAGTACGCGCCCGAGCTGTCGTGGCCAAACGGTGAGGACGCCATGGACGACGTGAAAAGCACGCCCGACACAACGCGGTCCACCGTCGACCTCAATGCGCCGCTGGCGATTTCGCAGGGCGATCCCTCAGGCATCGGCCCCGAGATCGCCCTCAAGGCGTGGCTGCTACGCAAGCCCGATGACACCCCGTTCTTTGTGCTCGGCGATCCCGATCATCTGAAACGCCTTGCTACAGAACTTGGTCTCCCGATCCCGGTTGAACGCTGCGAACCTTCGCAAGCAAGAGCGATCTTTCGAACCGCCCTTCCGGTCGTGGCCTTGTCGACAGCGATTGCGGGCGAGCCCGGCAAACCCGACCGCCGCGATGCAGCCGGCACGATTGAGGCCATCGAGCGCGGCGTCGAACTCGTGCGGAGCGGCGCGGCGAGCGCCATCGTCACCAATCCGATTTCGAAAGACGTTCTCTATCAGGCTGGATTTCATCATCCAGGCCACACGGAATTCCTCGGCGAACTCTCGATGCGCTTCTGGAATGTCGAGGCGCAGCCGGTAATGATGCTCTGGTCGCCGCAACTGGCGGTCGTGCCGGTGACGATCCATGTTTCGATTGCACGTGTGCTAACCGAACTCACGCGCGACCTGATTGTCGAAACGGCGCGCATCACCGCGCAAGATCTGACGCGGCGCTTCGGTATCGCCAGACCGCGCCTCGCTGTGGCCGGCCTCAATCCCCATGCCGGCGAAAACGGCTCCATGGGTCGCGAGGAAATCGATTTCATCCGCGCCGCCGTGGACGATCTGCGTGCGCTGGACATCGACGCTCGCGGGCCGCTGCCGGCCGACACCATGTTCCACGCAGACGCGCGCGCACGCTACGACGCCGCCATCTGCATGTATCACGATCAGGCGTTGATCCCTATCAAGACACTCGCCTTCGACAGCGCCGTGAACACCACGCTGGGGCTGCCCTTCATCCGCACGTCGCCCGATCACGGCACTGCCTATGATATTGCCGGCAAGGGCGTCGCCAACCCGGCGAGCCTGATCGCCGCGCTCGATCTCGCGACGAAGCTTGTGCAAGCACAGGCTAAATCCCGTTGAGCGCCATCGACGATCTGCCTCCATTGCGCGATGTGGTGGCGCGTTTCGATCTCGACGCGAAGAAATCGCTCGGCCAGAACTTTCTCTACGATCTGAATCTCACCGGACGCATCGCGCGATCCGCCGGTCCCCTTGAGGGCGTGACGGTTATCGAGATCGGCCCCGGCCCCGGCGGCCTCACGCGCGCTCTGCTGGCGAATGGCGCCGCTCGTGTCATCGCCGTCGAGCGCGATCCGCGCTGCCTGCCGGCGCTGGCCGAAATCGCCGCGCATTATCCGGGCCGTCTCGAAGTCGTTGAAGGCGATGCACTGGCGACGGATTTGTCGGCGCTGGCCGCGCGCCATCCGGGAGCTCCGGCGCGCATCGTCGCCAACCTGCCTTACAACATCGGCACGGCGCTGCTGACCCAATGGCTGGAAGTCGACGTCTGGCCGCCATGGTTCGACAAACTGACGCTGATGTTCCAGCGCGAAGTGGCGGAACGCATTGTGGCGACACCAAACGAGCGCATCGACTACGGGCGGCTTGCGGTGCTGTGCGGTTGGCGCACGAACGCCCGCATTCTGTTCGACGTGCCGCCTTCGGCCTTCACGCCGCCGCCGAAAGTCACATCCTCGGTTGTGGAACTCCTGCCACGTCCCACCCCCGAGCCCTGCGACAGACGCGCGCTGTTTCTGGTGTCGCAGGCGGCCTTCGGTCAACGTCGCAAGATGTTGCGCCAGTCGCTGAAGGGGTTGGCGATTGCCGGCAAGGTGCTGGATGCAAACTTTGTGATTGAGCGCGCCGGCCTTGAAGGCACGCGGCGCGCTGAGGAAATAGACGTCAGCGGCTTCGTCAGACTGGCGCGCGCCGCCAGCGAGATTGCGGCCGAAAAAGGTCCCTGAAACGAAAGCCTTTGTGAACTCGGCTGATTCGTTACGCCACGCGTTCCCAGTGACGGCTGAAGATCATGTCGAATTTGTCGGCAAGCTCGTCAATCGGCCAGTTTGGCGCATCGAAACTGCCGTCGCGCCACTCGCCCGACGTCACAACCGATGTGGCGCTGACCTGATAGCCGAAATCCTCTTCTCCCAACAACGCCATCACCACATGCTGTCCGGCGGCTTGAAGTGAATCGATCTGCGGCTCGTACTTGTCGTCGACGATCAGAGTGATGCCCAGCTTCTCGCCGCTTCGCATATAGCCGAACCTGACGCCCTCGACGCCGCGAAGCTCGCGACCATCGAGCAGCGCATGCTGCACGGGCCGGCGGCGGCGCAACGCATACAGGCGCCATGCCGGATTTTCCGAAGCCGCCGCCACAAGCGTTTTTGCGGAAAGGAACGCCTCGCGACGCGCATTCGCCGTGACGGTCAGTTCGAGAACTTCGTCGGCGGCCAGCGCCACGAGGGGCTGAAGCCGCGGATCATAATCGTGCAGCGCCTCCGTCATTTCCTCGATCATCGGCTCGACATTCACGATATGAATGCCCGGCACGCTACGGCGCGCCGCCTTCAGCGTCTCGCGGATGCGCGAGCGATTAAGTTCGGTCCATATCCAGAACTTCTCGGCGTTTCTTGTTTCGATCGTCACGCAAAGCCCCCGTCAGCCTTGTTCTGAAGTCATTCCAGAAAAGCTAGAGCATTTTTCGAGCTGAATGAATCGAAAGGGATTCCCATTCGGGCGCGAGTCTGATTCAAACTGCATGCTGGCGAAGGAGGCCGGCATGCATGGCCAAATCGCTTTCCGTTGATCTTCGTCAAAGAGTTATCGCCGCGATCGAC